>CAYXSW010000047.1:0-2658 GCA_964467915.1 uncultured Marinoscillum sp. | reverse complement strand
CCCGTATCCGTTTATCACAAATCTTGTTATTAGGGATTTCTCATCTTTTTTCAGACCGCTTGATTCACCTTAGGGGTTGTTGCTTAGGTTGTATGACTTAACAAGATCAAGATATATGTCTAGAATTACTTTATTGCCTTCTTTAAGTCCTTTTTTAATATTTAACCTGCTTTCTTCTTCTTTCCATTTGTTTCGCACCAATTTGTAAAATAACTCTGCATGATAAATGTCTAATTCTTGATGATTCTTATAATGAACAAGCTGGCTCGTGTTTAGCCAACCATTTTTAACTATAGATAATGCTATTGATGATGAAATTTCAGAATATCTATCTTCTATAATACCAAACATTGCAATTGCAGTTTCTATCTTAGAATCATTAATTGTTTTTTCTATTATTGAATAAAAATTGGCAACTGCTGGATGGCTTATTTTTTCACTAATTTTTCTATCATTTATACCCAAACTTAATAAGTATTTTTTGAACGTTTCACCATGGGTATTTGAAATATCTCCATTTCCATGTTCATCCATTATGTTTTCTAGTAAAGTTAATCTATCAGTATAGCTATCCATTTTGGAGCAGAGCAAAAACATTGGACGAGAGAAATAACAAACTGCACTATAAAAATTTAACTGTGAATATTTAAATAATTCTAAAGACATTGATCCATTCATTAAGCTTGAAAAGTATTTATGGGATGCTAAAGGCGTTTTGTCTTTTAATTCTTTTATAAATGAATTCATCTAAATTTCTCCAGTAGATATATATAATATATCGCTTTTATTTAGCGAAGGGGCAAAGGGTGAAAAAGAAAAAATATTACAAAGCGTATTTGTTTGTATTCCATTTGATTTAAGCCAGTCAATTTTTTTTACATCTCTGGTATCAATGGCAAAGCAAACTAATCCATTTTTTTTATTTTTTATTTCTAAAACACACTCCTTCAATCTTTGAGAGAATTTTTTTGTCAATAATAGTGGATGTAAGTGACCAAGTTGCAAAATCGAACCATCTTTTGTTGATTGTATATCTTTAATCCCATTGTTCCATAGTACCATTTCTTTACGAAAAGGACTGAGGTTTATGTAGGAGGATTCTTCATCTTTTGGAAAAGAATTAAAATTAAAAGATTGAAATGCTTTTGGATCAATCATAAAGATTTTAATTGTAGCTGATAAGGAAGGCAGCTTAGTGAGATTAAAGCCTTTAAAAGAAGCGTCGACTCCTTTACCATCCCTTAGCATTGTACAAAAAAAGTTGAAGTCCCATCCTTGATAATCTGAATTAAATGGCCATCGCTTGAAAAGGTACCATAGCAATCTAGTTAGAATTTTCTTTTTTCGATGTTTCATATCAATTTTGAGATCCGAAATGTAAAAACCAGTATATTCTTTATTTCTTATTATAATGGGCTTCCAAACTCCTGCAACCGACCCAATGACTTTATCCCCATATTTTATCGCTACGAACCTTGTTTTATAGCCTTGTTGAGTAAAAAACTGATGATAATCATCACCATGAACGATGCGAAAATTTCCCTGACCGTTTTCTAATGGATACTGAATTCTTTTTTCAAGAAGCCTAAAATCCTTAACATAAGTATCTATTTCTTCAGGAGCGAAAATATCAAAATTATATTTCATTTACGCTTGAACAACCTGATGTGATCATAGAAAAGACTTCTGTCGTGAATTTGCCAGTATGAATCAAACTCTTTGTCTTCAATAAAATAATCACCAAATATATCAATCCATTCTTTATGGTTATTTAATTGCCGAATAATAATAGCAGAGCCTTGCTTTAGTTTTGAAAGGTATTGAGAATGTTCTCGTACAGATTCATTATTACTCCAGTCAAAAATATTGGAGAGACTGACAATGCCATAGGAAGAAATATTATTGATAGAATAAATATCTCCTTCGATTAATTCTAACTTTTGTTTTCCATTTGATGATAAATAAGGAAAAGCAGATTCTGATTTATAATAACCTAAAAAAATATGCTGCAAAAAAGGGTTTAGGTGCGATTCTTTCTTACATAAACCATCCATAATCTTTGTTTTCATATAGTTAACGTATGAGCCTGGTTGTCCATGTTTTGTAGCCTGATCACCAAAAATTTTATTTATGGATAAATCATTAAAGACATCTTCAAATGGTTTGTAAAGGTGTTTGTTGTTTATCCAATTATTTACCACCGATTGTCGTTGATCATTGGAGCTGTTAACATCAAAAAATTGAATTATTTCACTTTCTGATGCAATGTAATCAATGAACCCTTTGCGTAAATCATAAAACATTTTGTCAAATTTACCAGACTGATTTAAAGATAAGTCGTTTTTATGACCAACGTTTAATGATTCATAGTTAGAATTTTTTAAAGCAATAATTTTTTCGTTAATATGCGATATTTGATGAGGGTTAATATCGAATACTGATACATGTAAATCAGGATAAACAGTTTTTAAATTAAGCGCTACACAGCCACCGCTTCCAATTGTGAGAATTTTTGAGGGTTTAATTTGGTCTATGACTTGAGATTCAACTAGATAATCTTCCCTGTTTACAGCAAATAAATGTGAACTAAAAATGTAACCCATGCTAGAATATACTTTGGAAGTAATTGATTAGACGATATTTAATTCAATATTTTTA
>CAYXSW010000046.1:0-2754 GCA_964467915.1 uncultured Marinoscillum sp. | reverse complement strand
CTGAGGAAGTTAAGGAAGAAGCTCCTGCTGCTGAAGATAAAAAAAATGATTCTGAAGAAGAAACTAAAGAAAGTTAGTATTTGTATCCACAAAAATTAAAAGTCTTCATTTCTTTGAAGACTTTTTTTTTATACTTGTTTTTATAAATATTATGAAGTTTTCAGATATCCCAGGATTAGAGTCAGAGAAAGTAAGGCTAATTGATTCATTTAAGTCTAATGAAATTCATCATGCAATTTTGTTTAATGGACAATTAGGTGCTGCAAATCTCTCTTTATCATTAGCTTTTGCATCATATATAAATTGTGAAGAAAGAAACGAAAAAGATTCATGTGGGAGCTGCCCTTCCTGTTCTAAAATGAATAAATTAATACATCCGGACGTAAATTATATTTTTCCAGTTGCATCAACCACAAAAATAAAGAAAGAGGTTGTTAGTGATAAATTTATTGAAGCTTGGAGAGCCTCAGTTATTGATTCTCCCTATCTAAGTGTAGATGACTGGTTTGAGTCATACGGTTTTGAAAATAAGCAGCCAAATATATCAAAGGACGAAGTAAGAAATTTAGTTAAGAAATTAACACTTAAACCATTCGAGTCTAGATTTAAGATTAATATTCTTTGGCTCCCAGAGTATTTGCATCTAAGTACTTCTAATGCTATGTTAAAAATTTTGGAAGAACCACCGGGGGAAACTCTATTTTTTTTAGTAACAAATAATCACCAAAGACTTATTCAGACTATTAAGTCTCGAGTTCAGATGTTTAAAATTCGAAGATTTAGTGAAGCAGAAATGAAAAGTTATTTATCTAAGTATAATGATATCTCAGAAGTTGAAGTTGACCAGTCTATATATATATCAGATGGAGATATTAATAAGGCCGAAAAATATCTTAGAATATCAGAGGCCGATGACCTAGAAAATTTAAAGTCATGGATGAGAGCTTGTTATTTAAAAAATTTTTCAGAAATAAATAAACAAATTGATTGGTTTAATTTATTATCTAAAATAAGAAAAAGAGCATTTATGACATATTGTCTAAAACTTATGCGTGAGGCACTAGTATCAAATATTGATCATAATCTATCAAAGATTTCAGAAGACGAAAAAAGTTTCATAGAAAAATTCAAGTTGACACTAGATGTCACCTCTTTTGAAAAAATTATATTGTCTATGGATGAAAGCATAAGATTTTTAGATAGAAATGCTAACCCAAAAATTTTATTCCTAGATTTGTCCATCAAGATTTCAGACCTATTTAGCAGTAAGGTTAAAACTTAAGTTATGAAAAGACTTACATTTATTATTTTAATATTAATTCAATCGTGCGCTATGGAAAAAGATTTTCTAATAACCATATCAACTCCATATGGAGATATGAAAGCAATACTTTATGATGAGACACCTCTACATAAAAAAAATTTTATAGAGTTAAGTGAATCAGGAAAGTTTGACTCTACAATTTTTCACAGAGTTATTGAAAATTTTATGATCCAAGGTGGAGATGTTAATTTAATTAAAGAAGATGAGATAGATTACACAATTCCAGCTGAATTTAATGAAAAGCTGTTCCATAGAAAAGGTGAAATAGCAGCTGCTAGAATGGGAGACAATGTAAATCCTGAAAAACAGTCGAGTGGGTGTCAGTTTTATATTGTTCAGGGTAAGGTATATAAAGAGGAAGAGTTAACTCTAGATATTAATGCTCTTTATGGCGGTGTCAGGAGATTGCTCCAAGAAGATGAATACTCAGAGATGAGACAAAAATTTATTGATGCGCAAAATGATCCCGAAGAAACTCAGAAGCTGGCTATTTCTTTAAGTGAAGTTTGTGAAGAAAAGTATGGAATCCAGATAAGAAAAACTATTTCAGAGGAGAGTCTAAATGCTTATACTACTGTTGGGGGTGTCCCTCATTTAGATGGTTCATACACTGTATTTGGTAGGATTGTGGAAGGACTAGATGTTATTGACAAGATTGCCTCTGTTAAAACAGGTCCTGCTGATAAACCTCTTGAAGACATACCTATGACTTTTAAGATTAAAAAAATATCTAAGGAGAAGATAACTAAGGAATATGGCTACACTTACCCAAAATAATGAAGATTCTAGTAACAGGAGTTAATGGGTTAGTCGGAAATTCAATTATAAAATTATTATCTAATACTCAGCACGAAGTATTTAAATCATCAAGAAAAGTAGAAGGGCTTGCTGATCATAAAGTTGATATTACATACAAAGATGATTTAGATCTCTTTTTTTCAAAATTTAATCCAGACGTGGTAATTAATTCTGCGGCAATGGCAAATGTTGATCTTTGTGAGTCAGAAAAAGAATCGTGTGATGATGTAAACATAAAAGGAGTTAGAAATTTGGTAGATGTCTGCGCTAGATATAATTGTCATTTGACTCATATCTCTACAGATTATATTTTTGATGGAAAAAAAGATTCTGGAATTTATTTTGAATCTGATACTCCTTGTCCTCAAAGTTATTATGCTAAAAGTAAATTAGAAGGGGAGAAAATAATAACCTCCTCTAATGTTAAATATTCAATTCTTAGGACAATATTGGTTTATGGAATTCATGAAAAATTAAATATTGTTACTTTTATTAAGAAATCTTTAGAAGAAGGTAGAGCAGTTAGTCTCGTTGATGACCAAATTAGAATGCCTACTTATGTAGATGATTTATCAAGAGCATGCATAAGTGCTTCTGAAAATAAAGCTATTGGAATTTTTAATGTGTGTGGC
>CAYXSW010000045.1:0-3088 GCA_964467915.1 uncultured Marinoscillum sp. | reverse complement strand
ATAGCAATTGTTGGTGGTGGAATAGTAGGCCTTTCTTTAGGTTACAAATTATCTAGAAAAAAGGGAAATAAAGTACATATATACGAGAAAGAAAACGAAGTAGGATACCACCAATCTGGAAGAAATAGTGGTGTTTTACATTGTGGATTGGCGTATAAACCAGGTTCGCTCAAGGCTAAACTAGCTGTATCAGGGATAAAACAGATGGTAGATTATTGTAAAAAATATAAAATTAGTCATGATATATGTGGAAAAATAGTAGTTGCTAGTGATGAAAATGAGTCAAAATTGTTAGATGATACTGCTAAAAGAGGTCAGCTTAATGGGTTAAAAGGATTAAAATACCTAAACAATAGTCAATTAAAGAGTAGAGAACCCTTTGTTTCATCTTACAAAACTCTTCTTGTTCCAGAAGAAGGAATTGTAGATTATATGGGTGTTATGGTATCTATGAAAGATAATATTTTAAACTCAGGTGGGAATGTTTTTCTTAACAAAAAAATTAAAAAAATTACTGAAAAAAAGAATTTGATCTATATTGATAATAATTCAAGTATAGCTTATGATATTATTATATATACTACTGGTTTACAGTCAGATATAAATTATAAAAAATTTACTAAAAATAAATTAAAAGCTAAAATTGTACCTTTCAGAGGTGAATATTACACACTAAAAGATCATGCTAAAGAACTAGTAAATCATCTAATATACCCAGTAGGAAATCCTAAGTTTCCATTCCTCGGTGTCCACTTCACAAGGATGATTAATGGAGATAGAGAAGTGGGACCTAACGCAGTATTAGCATTCAAGAGAGAAGGATATAAAAATTCTGATATATCAATGCCAGACATGATAGATTACCTTGGTTATTCTGGATTTTTAAAATTTATAGGAAAGAATTTCGCATTTTGTGTCAATGAATTCTCAACTTCTATTCTAAAATCTTCATTTTTAAAGAAAACACAGAAACTAATACCAGATATTAGAAGTAATGATATAATAAGCGGACCGGCAGGAGTTAGAGCTCAAGGAATAGACTTAGAAGGTAATTTAATGATGGATTTTGATGTTAAAAGACACGGAAAACAGATTCATGTGATAAATGCCCCGTCACCAGCCGCAACATCAGCACTATCTATTGCAGACCATATAATTGAGAACTACGTAAAATAAAATTTATCTTTCTATTACTACCTTAACCTTATTGGTTTCTTTATCCGTTACTATCTCTAGAATATAAACTCCTTCATTAAGATTAGATACATTCACTTCTAAGCCTTCTTGTATTCTATCAACTGATCTTGGTCTAATAAGCTTACCAGCTAAGTCTACAAAGTAAAGATCTTTATATTCTGATCCAAATTTAAGAGTAACCCTCAGATTATCATCTGCTGGGTTAGGATAGATATTCTCTATAAAAGTTACATTTTCAACAAAAAGTGGTGCTGGACACCCACTAGAGTCTACATTAACTCCCTGCGGAGTATTTGGACAATTATCTTTATCATCGGTCACGCCATCTCCATCAGTATCTTTTTGTGAGTCAGAGCAACCATTAGCATCAACTACCTCTCCAGATGGTGTATTAGAACAGGTATCAATATCATCTGTAACTCCATCTCCATCAGTATCTTTCTGTGAGTCTGAACAACCATTAGCATCGACTACATCTCCAGATTTTGTATTTGGACAGGTATCAATATCATCTGTAACTCCATCTCCATCAGTATCTTTCTGTGAGTCAGAGCAACCATTAGCATCAACTACCTCTCCAGACGGTGTATTAGGACAGGTATCAATATCATCTGTAACTCCATCTCCATCAGTATCAGCGACACCACCTGACGACTGTATAAACAAATCATCAATTGCCCATCCCCAAGCAACAAGCCAATCATCAGATTCAAGTAAGAACCTTACCATTACAGTATCACCCTCAATAAATGATGGAGAAAAATTAATTTCTCTATTTTTATATAAAGTAGAATCACCATTCAATCCTAAATCGTATACAGATAGCCATTCAGTATGTTCCCTAGCATCATATTTACTAATCAAATCAGTCCATTCTGAACTTCCTTTTTTTCTACCTTGAACAACTACATAATCCCAAAGCCCACCAGCATCACCTGGCTCAACTATGGCAACTTCATTAAACTTAATAGATGGAGAAAAAGAATTAACTATAATAGGAACTCTTAATTCAGCGACATAGATAGTGTTAACCTTATATGGAATGTCAACATTTATAAGATGGTCACTTTGAAAATTAGGTTCTGTCTTAACAGTAAATCCATCTAATATAAAATCAAAAGCAGGTAGAGATGAAAAATCAGTAATATAAGATGCTCGGGCAGGTATTTCAGGTATTAGAGAAATGGATTTTATATTTGAATGAAAAGGATAACCATCAATATATCCTATACCTTGAATATCATATTCTCCAATATCATTTAAATCAAATTCTAATACCTTTTGACCTATATTTAATTTTGTAGTAAAACTAGAGTAAGAAACTCCATCTACATAAATTACCAGAGAGTCATACGGAGACCTTAAGTTAAACTTTGCATTTACAGTTTCCGAAAGCTCTAATAACTCTGGAGCAAGACCAATCACCGGCTTGGGAGTGAAACCAACCAGACTAGGAATTGTAGCAGTCCAAATTCCTCTTCCATGAGTTGATATCACAACTTGTCCCTCATCTTTAACTTTTAAGTCCCAAATACTCACATGAGGTAAATTACTTTGAACCAAATTCCATGTGAGACCACGATCCGTAGATTCTACTAAACCTATGTCTGTACCAGCCCAAATAACATCAGTATCATAGGGCATAACTGCAAGACAATAAGTGGGAACATCTGGAAAACCTCGTGTTGAACTTCCCGAAACAAAACCTGTAATATCAGACCAGGTTTGACCTAAATCTTTAGTCTCTATAATTTTTGCTTTATCATAATCAGAAAAAAGAATATAAACCGTAGAGTCTTCCGTTGGATGAGAATATATTCCCCTTAAACCTTGTGGTGACTTAGAATTTATATAAGATGGAACACGATTAAATGAAGCTCCATGATCAGTC
>CAYXSW010000044.1:0-3116 GCA_964467915.1 uncultured Marinoscillum sp. | reverse complement strand
GTCCAAGCAAAAATATAGGAACTTGAATTTTCTATAGTTTCCACTTTTTCACAGCTAATTTGAAATAGTAATGCTAATATAATTAAAACTTTCTTCATTTGAGTCATAGGTGTTTCATTTAGTTAAAACCTTCGATTCAAGCCCACAAAAGGGAAGACTGGGTATTCACCAGTACTCAAGAGAGCCCCTGCCCAACCCCCCATTTTTATTTGAGTTTTTCTTGTTATATTATATTCAACACCAAAGGAAGCGGTTGGCATAAAGCCAGGAGCTCCCGGAACTATAACTCCTTGTCCTGACAACACAGAATAAAGAGAGAGTTTAGATCTTTTAAAATAATGTTTCCATCCCCAAGAACCTGTGAATAAATATATCGCATTTCCAGCACCTATAAAAAACTCATCCATTTCTTTCTCTTGATAATTATAGGTATAGCTAATAAAACTCAATCCTGTTTTATCATCAAACATACCAAGTGATATATTATGTTTATTAATGTCTTGAGCAAAGAGAGGAACTACAAATAATATGATCCAGAGGTGTTTCATACTAATTAGTTATTCTTCCTGCATACATACCTTTTTCATAGTCAAAGTAGGAGCCGACTGCAGCCACAGCACAATCTGAACGATTCATTTTATTTTTTTCTCGAATACTGTAAACTGCATCAATACCTGTACAATGTGCACCTAAAAAATATTTCACTTTATACTTTCTCATATATTTAGCAGTCCAATCAATATCATTATCATTTTTATTAAATAAATGAAATCCGCCTAATGCTGTATAGATATCAGATTTATTTCCAAATAATTTAGATGCATACTCTAGCGTATTTACTATACCAGCATGACCACAGCCAGATACTAAAACTAAACCTTTTTTTGTATTAATAATTAATGATTGGTCTTCTGGGATATTGTCTTCAACCTTTTTTCCATCAATGACCATTTCTCTATACCCAGACCAATTTTTTTCGTTGTGGTTTCTAGGTACAACACCTGTAGTCCAAACATTTGGGAAAATTTCTTCTGGCTTTTCATGGTAAATAAATTCAATGCCTAAATTTTCCAATTCTTCTTTATAAGTTTTAAACTTATTTCTATTTATTTTATTTGACCACCTATCCATGAATATACCTTTTCCTACATGGACATATTTCATCGCGTTTGGATTAAGAATCATTAGTTTTTTACGAAGAGTTTTTAAACCTCCCGTATGGTCTGAGTGGTTATGGCTCAATAAAACATGTTCTACCATTGATAAATCAATATTGAGACTAGCTGCATTTTCTAAAACAGTATTTTCCCTAAAACCAGTATCAAAAAGAATTTTATTCCCATCTGATTCAACTAATGCTGCAAAGCCCCACTCGCCTAAATAATCATAATCAGCAACCATTGTTGATAAAATAGTAATTTTTACATTATTTGTCTGTCCATATGAAAAATTTAATATTAACAAACTCAAAAATATAAATCGTTTCATAATTCTCCTTTTATTTGAGCCAGAGGTGTTTATTTTTTGTTATCACCTTTTTCTAAATTTGATTTCCAAACAGAATATTCTTTCTCTAAATCGCCTAATATTACTGGTTCTTTTTTAATTAGGTTTATTTTCTCGCCAATATCTGTATTCAAATTAGTAATAAAGTTTCCTAATTCTAACTCCACCATTTCATATTTGGCTTCTTCATCATTAAATGATTTACGCAATTTCCATGGTCCTTTTCTTACAGCCAATTCATGCCCTGTATCCCAGAAAAGGACATCATGCTCCAAGCTATCATTCTTGCCTCGAAATAAAGGTGTTAAATCCATACCATCAATATAATCTGGTATTTTAACATTTGCCTCTTTACAGATAGATGGTAAAATATCCATAGCACTTACCATATTCTGATAGACTTTACCTTTTTCATATTTTTTTGGATAAGAAACTAACATTTGCACTCTAATCCCCCCTTCATATAAAAGATATTTTGATCCTCGGAGAGGCGTGTTATTTGCATAAATGGGTGTTGACCCTCCATTATCACTTATGAAGAAGATAAGCGTATTTTCTCTTAGGCCTTGCTCTTCAAGTAGATCAAGCAATTTTCCAATTTCTTCATCCATATAATGTACCTGGCCTAAGTAATGAGCTCTTCCTTCTTCATTATTTGGATACCTTCCTTTAGCATACCAATCATAATATTCTTCAACAGCTGGATTCCAATCATGATA
This sequence comes from uncultured Marinoscillum sp., assembly GCA_964467915.1. Classification (GTDB taxonomy): domain Bacteria; phylum Bacteroidota; class Bacteroidia; order Cytophagales; family MED-G16; genus MED-G16. The sequence continues at coordinate 891 of CAYXSW010000044.1, read as the reverse complement.
CCCTTTTAAATTGTATTTATCCAAATATTCTTGCGGTAATTGATGTGTGAAATTATGAGCTGCGTTAAAAGCAATTTGTAAAAAGAAATTATTGTCTTTATTCTGTTGAATAAAATTTCTTGACTTTTCTCCAACCAATTGTGTGAAATAAGCAATTGTATCTATTTTACTTTTATTCTCCCATAAGGGTCCTTGTCTTAATGTTTGCCCCTTTCTATTGTTCTCTTTTTTTGAAATTAAGAAAGTTTCTTCTATTTCCTGTTTATGATTCATATAATGCTTTCGAGCCGAAGTATGTCCAAAATAGTAGTCAAATCCATGATTAAGTGGAAAACTTCGATTTGTAGTATCACTATCGTATTCACCATAGTGAGTTTTTCCAACATAACCGGATTGATAATTCTGCTCCTTTAATAATTCTGGTATTGTCTTAAATTTTGGATCATGAAGCCCTTTAGCGCTATACCAATATGATCCCAACCTTTGCGGGTAGCACCCCGTAATAATTCCTATTCTTGACTGATTACAAATTGGCGAATTATCATATGTCTGAGCAAAACGAATTCCACTCTCAGCAATTCGATCTATATTAGGCGTGTTAACATCACTTGTCAAATTTGCTGCGCTAATATCGCCATATCCTAAATCGTCAGCTACAATCAAAATAATATTTGCAGGGCTTGTATTTTCGGCTTCTTTCTTTTCAGTGCAAGAAGAAATTATTAATGACAATATTAGTAGTGTCATTATCGAAGTACTTAATTTGGTTTTGAAGTTCATTTTTAATTTTATTGGTATTGGATAATTCTATACATTTATTTCTGCCAGAGGTGTTTCATTTATTCATCCACCAAAGTAAATTATTTTTCTAATGAGATTATTACCTTTTCA
>CAYXSW010000043.1:1795-3244 GCA_964467915.1 uncultured Marinoscillum sp. | reverse complement strand
AACCATAAATGCACACACGTTTTTATCTTGAAGTTTTTCTTCTAATGCGTCTAAATCATTATAGGGTATCAGATCATAACCTGGCATATATGGGCCAAATCCTTTGTATGATAAGGGATCATCTGAAGTTGATATTGCTGCTAATGTTCTTCCCCAGAAGTTGCCATTTGCAAATATTATTTTTGCTTTATTTTCTTCTATTCCTTTCTTCTCATAACCCCATTTTCTTGCAAGTTTATTAGCAGTTTCTCCACCTTCAACTCCGGTATTCATTGGTAGAACTTTATCATAACCGAAATAATCTGTTATATACTTTTCATACTTGCCAAGCACATCATTGTAGAAAGCTCTTGATGTCAATGTTAATTTTTTTCCTTGATCTTCTAATGCCTTAATTATTTTGGGGTGACAATGCCCTTGATTTACTGCTGAATAGGCAGATAAAAAATCAAAATATTTTTTTCCTTCAACATCCCACATATATATTCCCTCTCCTCTAGAAAGTACAACTGGAAGGGGATGATAGTTATGTGCACCATATTTGTCCTCTAAATTTATTGCGTCTTGACTATTTTGTATCATAATGAAATTAATTTGTTACCAAAAGTAGCACAATAAGAAAAAATAAAAAACATTGTACAGATTTGTTATTTTTTTCAGTTTTGCGATATTTGCGTGCTAATAAAAAAAATATAATGTCAAAAGTTTGTCAAATTACAGGTAAGAGAGCTAGAGTAGGTAATAATGTATCTAAAGCTAATAATAGAACTAAGAGGATGTTTTACCCAAATCTTCACGTTAAGAAGTTTTATATTCCTGAGGAAGATAAATGGATTACAATAAAGGTTTGTTCTTCAGCATTAAAATCCATAAATAAGGATGGAATATCAGCAGTATTAAAAAAAGCTAAAGAAAAAGGAACGTTAAGTATATAATATCATGGCAAAAAAAGGAAACAGAGTTCAAGTTATTTTAGAATGTACAGAGCATAAAGCTACTGGTAAACCAGGTACATCAAGATACGTTACTACAAAAAACAAAAAAAACACAACAGATAGAATAGAGTTAAAAAAATATAATCCTATTCTAAGAAAATACACATTACATAAAGAAATAAAATAATGGCAAAAAAAGTAGTTGCTTCGTTAAGAAATAAATCTGGTGTTAAATATGCAAAGCTAATTCAGTCAGTTAAATCTGAAAAGTCTGGTTCATATTCATTCAAAGAAGAAATCATTATTGAAGGTCATGTTAAAGATATACTTGCAGGAAAATCTCAACAAGACATTATCAACGAGTTAAGGGCTAAGGAGAAAGAAGCTGAAGCAGCAAAATTAGCTGCTCAGAAAGAAGCTGCTGAAGCGCCTAAAGAGGAAAAGAAAGAGGAAGCCCCTGCTGCTGAAGCACCTAAAGAGGAGAAGAAGGAGGACGGAGAAGCCAAATCTTAAT
>CAYXSW010000043.1:0-1695 GCA_964467915.1 uncultured Marinoscillum sp. | reverse complement strand
GCTGCTGAAGCACCTAAAGAGGAGAAGAAGGAGGACGGAGAAGCCAAATCTTAATCATCTTATCATATGTCTAGGTTACCGGACTTTAGACTTGAAACCTATTTTTCCAAATGGGAGTTCAGCACAAAATATAATCTTTGCGCATCTGATTCAGAGTCTTTATCATTTAAAGAGTTATTAGAAATTTCTAGAGAAGAAGACAAGGCCTTACTCGATAAAATGAGTTTTGGGTACACCGAGACATACGGCAATAAAAAACTTAGAGAAATTATAGCGTCTTTATATGAGGAATCTTCATATAAAGATATTCTTACTTTTTCGGGAGCAGAAGAAGCAATATATATTTCAATGAAATCGATTTTAGAAAAAGAAGATCATGCTATTGTATTTGCGCCTAATTATCAGTCTGCTCAGACATTACCTCAATCTATCTGTGATGTTACCGTTTTAAATCTTAACGCGAATGATGACTGGAATATTAACCTAGATGACTTAAAAAATTCAATTAAAAAAAACACAAAACTGATCTCAATTAATTTTCCTCATAATCCAACAGGTAAAATAATTTCAAAATCAGAGCAAAAAGAAATAATTAATATTTGTAGAGAAAATAGCATCTATCTATTCAGCGATGAGATATATAGAATGATGGAAAGAGATACTTCAAAACGACTCCCCCAAGTCTCTGATTTATATGAAAAAGGAATATCATTAAATGGCATGTCAAAATCCTATGGTATGCCAGGTGTCAGAATGGGATGGATAAACTCAAAGGATCATAAACTTCTAGATATCATGGAGAGGATGAAACATTATTTGTCTATTTGTAATTCAGCACCAAATGAAATCCTCACTATTATGGCTTTGAACTCAAAAGATAAGATCCTGGAAAGAGCAAATTTTATAATTAAAAAAAACTTAAAAAAGTTGAACAAGTTTTTTCATGATTATAAAAATTTATTTTCTTGGAATGAACCTGATGGTGGATGTATAGCATACCCTAAATATTTAGGTTCAGATGGTGTTGAAAATTTTTGTGAAAATCTAATTAAAGAAAATAGTGTCCTGTTATTACCTTCAAGTGTTTATCTATCAGTCAACAAAAATGGACCTAAAAATCATTTTAGAATTGGTTTTGGAAGAAAAAATATGACTTCTGCCCTAAGAGAATTAGAAAAATTTGTTAATAAAAATTATTCTTTTTAGTAACTTATTAAAAAAATAATATGGGGTTATTTGATTTTATAAAAAAGAAGTTATTTGGTAAAACAAAAAAAGTTGAAGAGTCTGAGAAGATAAAGAAGAAAGAAGTAACAGAAAAAAAACAGGAATCCCAAAAAGTAAAACCAAAAACAGACACACTAAAAGTAGAAAAAAAAACAGCACCCGCTAAAGAAAAAGAGAAAGAACCAAAAAAAGGGTTATTTACTAAAATAAAAGAAGCTATAATATCTTCACCTAAGATTGAAAAATCTGAGGAATCACCCAAGAAGGAAAAGAAGGTAAAAAAAACAAAGCCTGAAATTGAGGACGTTGTTGAAAAGGTTGAAGAAGAAGTTAAGGAACCCAAGCCAGAACCTGAGCCAGAACCAGAACCTGAGCCAGAACCTGAGCCAGAACCTGAGCCAGAGCCAGAACCAGAACCAGAGCCAGAACCAGAACCAGAACCAGATCCAAGTCCGGAGTCTGAGCCTG
>CAYXSW010000042.1:0-3578 GCA_964467915.1 uncultured Marinoscillum sp. | reverse complement strand
ATAAAGATATGGAATCGTTTACACCAGGTGGAGTTCATCACCGTGAAAACTTCTTTCATAAGCCTCTTGGATCATTAAATCATTATTACAAAATAAATGATGCAATGCGACTCTCTACAGTTGCCTACTGGTCAGGTGGCATGGGTGGTGGTGCTGGTGATTATGGTTCACCAAGATGGAGCTACCACGCTGGTAAAAATTACTTCCATCGCACTTTTGAATACGGTGCTTCTTGGGAAGAAAATACTGCCTCCAATAGAGTAGACACAAAATATCATGCAACTAAAAAGAAATCTGATGGTATCTTAAGAAGTAGCATGAATGAACAAAATCAGTACGGTCTGCTATCAAAATTTGACTACAAGTTAAACGATGAGCTCGCATTACAGTTTGGTGCTGACTGGAGAACGGCTAAAATAGCACACTACCGAGCAATTCGCGATCTAATAGGTGGCGACTATTTTGTTGATTATGGTAATAATGAATTTAACACGACTACTCAATCGCAAATGCTAGGCCTTGGTGATAAAGTGCTCTACCATAACACCAATACCGTCGATTGGATTGGCGGATTTGCTAGCGCACGGTATAACACCGAACAAATGACCGCTTTTGGTGTGTTTGGCTGGACCAGCTCATCCTTTACAGTGACTGACCACTTTACCAAATACAATAGCTCAACGCATAAGTCAGACTGGCAATCTTCAGGAGATGGTGGTGCATTATTGCTTACCAATAACGGCCTCACTGGAACTCAGTTAAAAATGGGTGCTAGATACTTCTTAGGCTCAGACATGAGCGTATTTGCTAACTTTGGTTCTATCAATAAAGTTCCAATCCTTGATCAAGCAATCGATGATGAAGACTATGCAATCATGGAAAATCCTGTACAGGAGAACTTTACTTCTCTTGAGGTAGGAACTAGAGCAACGCTTATGGATAATAAAATGTCCGTAAATGCTGTCTACTATAACAGCTCATGGAATGATCGTCAGGCACGTAAATATGCACAAAACGCTGAAGGTCAGTCAATTGTTGCTCAACTTGAAGGGCTTGATCAATTGCATACAGGTATTGAGTTAGAAGTTGCCTATCAGCCTATGCCAATGATGCGAGTTGATGCTGCATTAGGCCTTGGAAACTGGACCTATACCGATGATGTCACAGCCAAGTATGAAGATTATGATAGCGGTAGTAGAGAAACAAAAACAGCTAAATTATACATCAAAGACCTTCATGTTGGTGATTCACCACAAACACAAATGGTCTTAGGTGTAACAGCATACCCTATGTCAGGACTAACCACACGATTCATGATGAAGCATAATGCAGACCTTTATGCTGATTTCGATCCTACAACACGAACCGACTCAAATGATAACACAGAATCATGGAAAGTTCCTAACTTCACTACATTCGACCTCTATGCGTCCTACAAGATGAATGCAGGAGGCTATCCTCTATCCTTAAATCTATCCGTTCTTAATATGACAGACTTACTATACGTCAATGAAGCGGTAGATAATAGCAAGTATGGTGGATATCATAAAGATGGTGACGGTTATACAAAACCATCAAAAGACAGACATACAGCACAAGATGCTGCAGTCTATTTTGGTATGCCTATGAGAATGAATCTTGGAGTTACAGTTAGTTTCTAAATAAGTTTTACGCTTATTGTAAAAAAGCCTCGTGAAAACGGGGCTTTTTTTTTAGCTAAAATACCATAACGGAAAAACTGCTCTAATCTGAGAGCCATAGAGGAGAGCAATTATAAAACCTAGCGTAATAAACGGAATAAGGGGCAATTCCCTATCTTTTTCTTGTTTTTGGTAAAGGAGGTACAATCCAACAAAAGAAGCGGAAATAAAGGTAATATAGAGCGCTAAAACTATATCCTGCCATATCAATGGCATGCCTAAAATAACTCCTATCTGAATATCGCCCGTCCCTACCGCTTCGCGCTTGTAGATATACGAACCGATAATACGTAACAATAGAAAAAAACCTCCAAAGATGGCCGCCCCAAACAAAATCTCAACACTGAGCCTATTTGAAAGTGTTAGAAAAATCGTAACCGCTACGAGTAATAGTGCTAAATGATCAATGTAAATATTTTTAGAAAGCCAGTCGATCGATGATACAATGATTAGTAAATATCCTATAATGAGCAGGCAAATGAATAGAGGAAGATTAGGTTGATGGTCATATAGCGCTATCGTCAATATCGCGGATAAAAGCTCGATGAATGGATACTGCAGTGATACCTGCTGGTTACAATGTCTGCAGTGTCCTTTTAAAAAAATAAACGAAAGCAGCGGTATATTATCGTACCAAGATATCATCTCACGACAACCAGGGCATTTTGACCTTCCATGAATAAAGCTTTCCTCTTGAATTCTGCGAATTGCAACAACATTCAAGAACGAACCGCAGACGAGTCCAATTAAAAATAATAAAATAACATTCATCGGATATGCTCTGTTCGTTGGAAAGTGTTGTAATCGGCTGTGATCTGATAGGCAAAACTATCGGCCATCGCGACCCAACACTGATCGGTATTCCCCTGATTAAGGATACTGCCGTTTTTTGAAAAGATAGAATAATCGATAAGGGTAGTTCCTGTACCATCATTGAGTTTCCAAAAGCCCAAAAGATTGTCACTGGTAACGTAATCATCAATATCTACCAACGAATTAAATTTCATGCCTTGGTTGTGCATGAAAGATACGCTTGCGCTCGTCATGGCGCTATTCCATATCCCTAAATTGCGAACCTGCCCAGAAAAGAAAAGACCTCCAGGGGGAGTATCCACATATTTTCCAATAAATAACCGGCTGAGACCAATCGTAGACCAATCAATATCTCCTGTTACATTAAGCTGTTGCCTTAGATCTTTATTCTCATAGATCTTTAATTGCGATCCATTGTACGTAACGGTAACAAATGTCCAAACATTATCGGTTACATTGTCGAATCCTACGGTTTGGTGCGTAGTACCTGATCCATTGACTAGCGTAACGCCAAACGTTAATCGGGCTGCGCTATTATCGTTAATTCTGTTGAATGAAAATTGGAATCCCGCTCCTTCATAGGCACCAAGGGGCTTTTGATGAAAGCCTAAAAGGGGTTCGCCTTCTTTTGGTAATTGAAGCTCAGGAGGAGTTTCGCCGTCATTTTGGGTTTTCATCCAGAATGACACCGTGAAATTATCTTCAAGTTGGGTAAAATGGACATCATTTCCAAGATCAGCAAACGTGAGCTGACCCTGGTAGCGTGAGGAAACTTTTGGTACTCTTTTGATGATGATATTCCCTGATTCAATCGTCTGTATCGTAACCTGATCGTTCTCATCAAACGCCGGTATTGCGTTGTTATTTATGAACGCATTCCCTGATTGAATGCTATGTATCAATTGCGATCCGGAATAATCCACCGAGACCATTCTAAGGTTGGCAATGGATGTAGAGCTCAATAAAAATAATATTCCAAGCGCGATGAAGGTAACGACCACTGAAAAAAGGAGCAATATTCCACCTTTTACTTGCACTATGGTAATCTCCGGGTTAGAAGAAACG
>CAYXSW010000041.1:0-3654 GCA_964467915.1 uncultured Marinoscillum sp. | reverse complement strand
ATGTGTCTAGTAGCATAAGCTGCACTTCTATCAACTTTACTAGGGTCTTTTCCAGAAAATGCTCCTCCTCCGTGTGCCCCTTTACCTCCGTATGTGTCTACAATAATCTTTCTACCTGTCAAGCCAGTGTCTCCGTGAGGACCACCAATTACAAACTTTCCTGTAGGGTTAATATGATAATTAATTTTATCATTGAATAATTTTTTATACTGTGGGTTATTATTTAAAAATCTTGGAATGAATTGTGATACTATATCTGATTTAATTTTTTTCAACATTTCATTGTCCTTATCAAATTCATCATGTTGAGTAGATATAACAATACTATCAATTCTGTAAGGTTTACCATCCTTATATTCTAATGTTACCTGAGACTTTGAATCAGGTCTTAAGTACTTTATTTCATCATCTTCTCTTCTAACATCTGCAAGCTCAATTAGCAATTTATGTGAAAGATCGATAGATATTGGCATGTAGTCTTCAGTCTCATTAGAGGCATAACCAAACATCATACCCTGATCTCCAGCTCCTTGCTCTTTTTTACTATCCCTATCAACTCCTTGGTTAATATCAGAGGACTGGGAGTGAAGAGCAGAAAATATACCACATGACTGTGCATCGAATTGATACTCACTTTTATTATATCCAATATCATCAATAACCTTTCTTATAATCTTATCATGGTCTATGATTGAATTAGTTTTAATTTCACCTGCAACGACAACTTGTCCAGTTGTAACTAGTGTCTCGCATGCAACTTTAGAGTTGAGATCAAAAGCAAGGTAATTATCTAAAAGCGCATCACTGATTTGATCTGCCATCTTATCAGGGTGACCCTCACTAACAGATTCTGAAGTAAATAAATGTCTCATATTATTTAATTATAATTTAATTTTTATAAATCAAGATTAGATGTATGAGAATCGATTTTGACTGGGATGCCCACATCACTAAACCACCGCAATCGTCCGGTTGGTATACAATTAAGTATTCTTGATGTGATACAAATATAAAAAAAATAAATTAATATCTATAGTGTTCAGGTTTAAACGGACCTTCTACCTTAAGTCCTAAATATTCAGACTGGGTCTTGTTAAGTTTCTCTAATTCTACTCCTAATGCATCTAAGTGTAACATAGCTACCTTCTCATCTAACTTCTTAGGCAACATGTACACATCATTATTGTAATTTTTAGAATTAGTCCATAACTCTATCTGTGCTAGTGTTTGATTTGTAAATGAGTTACTCATAACAAAACTAGGATGACCTGTGGCACAACCTAAATTAACCAACCTACCCTCTGCAAGAACTATAATTTCAATATTTTTTTCAAGAGTATATTTATCTACCTGTGGTTTAATTTCTTCTTTAGTATGACCATAGTTTTCATTTAACCATGCCATATCGATCTCATTATCAAAGTGACCAATATTACAAACTATTGTTTTATCCTTCATGGCTAAGAAACTTTCTTTTGAAACTATATCCCTATTACCAGTAGTTGTAATTACTATATCAGCATTTGGAATTAAAGTAGACATTTTCTTTACCTCATATCCATCCATCGATGCTTGTAAAGCACATATTGGATCTATTTCTGTGATACTTACTATGGATCCAGCTCCACTAAATGAAGCTGCTGTACCCTTACCAACATCTCCATATCCAGCAACCACTACCCTTTTTCCGGCAAGCATAATATCAGTTGCCCTTCTTATTGCGTCCACAGCACTTTCTTTGCAACCATACTTATTATCAAATTTAGACTTTGTAACAGAATCATTTACATTTATAGCAGGTAATGGCAGAGTACCATTCTTCACTCTGTCATATAATCTATGAACTCCAGTAGTTGTCTCTTCAGATAATCCTTTTATACCTTTGACTAATTCTGGATACTTATCTAAAACCATATTTGTTAAATCACCACCATCATCCAAGATCATATTTAATGGTTTTTTGTCTTCACCAAAAAACAAAGTCTGCTCTATACACCAGTCAAATTCATCTTCATTCATACCTTTCCAAGCATATACTGGGATTCCTTCAGCAGCTATAGCAGCAGCAGCATGGTCTTGAGTAGAGAAAATATTACATGATGACCAGGTTACATCGGCCCCTAATTCAATTAATGTTTCTATTAAAACAGCAGTCTGAATTGTCATGTGTAAACAACCAGCAATTCTTGCACCCTTTAATGGTTTTGATTTTCCAAATTCTTTCCTTAGTGACATTAAACCTGGCATTTCAGCTTCTGCAAGTCTAATTTCTCTTCTTCCCCATTCCGCTAAGTGAATGTCTTTTACTTTATATTCAACGTAATTACTCATGAGTTTTTTCCCATTTATTATTTGACATCAATTTAAAAGATCCTATATAATTCATATTCCAGTCATCTGGTCCAATAATAGAAAGGAAGAGCGAATTTTCTTTATCATCTTTTTGGTAAAGATGATAAATTTTACCCTGAATGGGTTTAAATGAATAATTTGATTTGTAGATAAGATCATTCCACTTGAATTCATCTATTAGTTTTGAGTATTCTTCCTTGATCTCATTGAATTTTTGAGAAAAGTGGTCATTAACAGACTTAATTGAATCAGATTCCCATTTTTTAATATCATCTTGTTTAATTACAGGGGATGAGACCTCACCTGCATATTTTAATAAATTCTTTTTCTTTTTATTCATTCAGCTGCAAAAATATATTAATCCTTTAATAATACGTGATATTTTACTAAATGATCTATAGGGTCTTTGATTATACTTATGACATTAACTTTATTTTTATTAGATACTTCTTTAATTTCATCAGAAAAGTAGTGTGCTACCGAACCTGATAAGTAGATATTTTTAGAATTATATTTTAATATAATTTCATTGAAATAATGATTAAAATGGTCAATTATTAGCTTTTTTATACATTCTTCTTCTTTCTTAGAATAAATAAACTTTGAGACTCTAGAAATTAATTTATGTGAATCACCATTATATACTTTTGATAAATAGCTATCATCAGCATTATAATTATTTCTAAAAGAGTCTAATATATTATCTGGCAACTCATTTCTAAAATATTTTTTAAGAAAACTCCTACCTAAAGCATAACCAGATCCCTCATCTCCAAGTAAGTATCCAAGAGAATTTATTCTTTTTACTATTTTCATGCCATTAAAAAAACAGGAATTTGATCCAGTACCTAAAATTGATACCACTCCTTCATTGTTCCCACATAGTGCTCGACAAGAGCCTAGTAAATCTGAATAAACCTCGATCTGAGCCTTTTTAAAATAGTTTTTAATATTTTCTTCTATAATTGTTTTTAGTTCCTCATTATTTATACCGGCCCCATAATAAACGATTTTCGACACCATTTTTGTATCTATTTTACTTTCAAGAGATCTTAAAATAGTATCAAATAAATTATATTCTGATACGTAAGGATTAAACCCTTCAGTCTTTATAATATTAGTATTTTTCCCGTTTAAAAGTACCCATCTACCTCTAGTAGCTCCTATATCAGCAATGATTTTCATAAAAGGACAGTATTTTAATTATCTGTTTATATTTTTACATGAATATAGACAATATCATGAATATAGCAATTGTTGGTGGTGGAATAGTAGGCCTTTCTTTAGGTTACAAATTATCTA
>CAYXSW010000040.1:1502-3912 GCA_964467915.1 uncultured Marinoscillum sp. | reverse complement strand
GGTTTAGTTAAAATCCATTTCACTAACCATCTCCCCATCTACATATTCAGTTTCAAGAAATAAAGAGCCATTTTCTTCCCACTTTCTCCACCATCCATTAAGTTTGCCATCTTTGTAACTTGCCGCAAAAGCAAGCTGCCCATTGTCATGAAAACTTATTGCTAAACCTGTGTATTTTTCTCCTTTATACAAATAAACTTCCCCTTCCTCAAGTTCGCTGTAGTGCACTCTATTTTCTGTTTCAAGAAACTGGAAATGATCAAATGAATCTGTTTTAACTTTAGTTAGAAAACCGTCAAAAGCATATCCACCAATTACGTTTTCATTGAAAAAAGTTTGTTTAAAATCCATACTTACTACTGTAACCCAATTTCCTTCAATTTGTGTTTTCTCTCCTGTTATTGGATCTGTATCATTTACTGTTAATTCACCTTGGTTTTCCTTGGCAATATAAACTAAAGAGCCATAGGGTAATCCTCCTATTTTATTTCCATCTAATGCGTTTTTATCTCTAACATTCAAACCGTTCTTTGCGTTTACAAAGTAAATTTCAGACAGGTCAATTTTCCCCCAAGCACTAGTAGCACTATATGACTTCTCTTGATTTTGGTTATAATCTACTGTAAGGCTAACACCTTTACTTAAATCATATAGAATACCACTATTCGATCTCCACACACTGAATGGAAAATCTATATCCTCCCAGTCCCAATAATCGGGCAACTTTTCTTCTTTTAGATAAGATACTTCATCCAAGTTGTCCATATTTTTTACAGATTTATATAACGAAACTTCTTTTGATTTAGGTAAACCATTAGAGTAAAAAATTGCTGTTTTTGTACTAACTACTGGCGTTACTGGGGCTGGGACCATTTCTGCACAATCTGATCTTTCCCAATCAAACATTATAGCATCTATACTACGTCTCTTACTTCTTGAAGTATAATTTTCAAAACTTGGACAGCATTTACATTCTTGGTAAAAAACATAATTAACTCCTTGAAAAAACTCAAACTTTGATGCAAGATTTCCGTTTTCATCAAAAAATGTTTCAGTAGTCTTTCTATTCTTAAGTATTTTTCCGCTGTTTAATTTAAGCTCAAAGACCTCGTCGTTATTAAACAGCTCTGCAAGATTACCATTTTTATGGTATGCCTTCTCCTCAACGTTTCCTGATGAGTCATAGGTATAAATCGTATTCCCGACTTCCTCTCGGATTAATTTTCCATTTAAGTAAACTTCTTTAATTAATTTATTTAAATCGTTTCCCCCGGACAACCACTCATTAGGGTAATAATACATTCTGTATAAGTAGGGGGATGATTCCTTTTTATGAGAAAAGCTATATAAATAGTCTTCATAGCTTTCAGAAACTGATATCCTTGAAAAAATCTCATCAAAAGTTAATGGTTCTTCATCTGGAGACTGAAATTCATTTATTTTATTATGAATTATATGAGCTAATGCATAAGGACCATCCATTGTTAAAGCCGTTTCTGTTGAAATATTTCCATCATCAAACTCTTCCATTATTAGATTAACTAATTCTAAAAATTTATCTGATGTGCCGTCATAATTTCTTCTAATCCAGAATAAAGTTTCTTCAGGTACATTAGAATTTCTAGCTTTAATTTCCGTTACAACTATGTTATGGTCATATTTAGATTCAAGTTTTGAAATAAATAAGTTTTTATCTGCTCTAAATTCAAAATAATTAGAAATTTGATTTGCCATTAATTTTCTAAATGGAAATAAAAAATAAGAATTATATAAAGGCTGAATAAGTATTTTTAAACTTGGTGAAAGAGACTTGAATAATTCAATTACTTTATCTAAAAACAAGGGGTTATAGTGTCCAAAGTCTGAACCGTACCCATTGAAATTCTCAGGATATCCAGAATTAAAAACTTTAATTCCAAAAATTGTTTCAGCCATTTTTACTATGTTATTCTCATCTATTGCATGGTAAGCAGCACCAAAAAAGGAATTTTTTAGAGATTCACGCTCCACGAAAGATTTTAAATCTTCTAATGCTCTTTGTTCCCATTTTTGTGTCTGGTTATTATAAAGATCGAGTGCCATATTTCCTGGAGAGAAACTTAAACCAGGTTCCCATTTTTGTATACGGTCATTAAAAAAATCTACTATATAAAGATTTCTAGAGGCATCAAGAGTAATATCAGTTGGGCCATTTAATTGATCTGCTGCAGAGCCTGCCCAACCCCCTCCTGCTACCATCGTTCCTTCGCTCGCTCCTGTTTCCCACTTTTGTATACGGTGATTTCCAGCATCAGATATATAAATATTTCCATCTGCATCTAGAGCAATTCCATTTGGAGTATGTAATTGATTTGCTGCAGAGCCTTCTCCATTTCCTCCTGCTACTGTTGTTCCTTCGCTTGCTCCTGGT
>CAYXSW010000040.1:0-1402 GCA_964467915.1 uncultured Marinoscillum sp. | reverse complement strand
TGCAGAGCCTTCTCCATTTCCTCCTGCTACTGTTGTTCCTTCGCTTGCTCCTGGTTCCCACTTTTGTATACGGTCATTAGACCGATCTACTATATAAATATTTCCAGAGGCATCTAGAGCAATTCCCATTGGATAATAAAGTTGATTTGCCGCTGAGCTTTGACCATTTCCTCCTGCTACTGTTGTTCCTTCGCTTGCTCCTGGTGCCCACTTTTGGATGCGGTGATTATATCCGTCTGCTATATAAAGATTTCCATCAGTATCAAACTTAATACCACTTGGAATATCTAATTGATTTGCTGCAGAGCCCCGACCATTTCCTCCTGCTACCGTTGTTCCTTCGCTCGCTCCTGGTTCCCACTTTTGGATGCGGTGATTATACCGATCTACTATATAAATATTTCCAGAGGCATCAAGAGTAATATCAGTTGGATTATATAGTTGATTTGCTGCAGAGCCTGCTCCATTTCCACCTGCTACCGTAGTTCCTTCACTTGCTCCTAGTGCCCACATTTGGATACGGTTATTTCCAGCATCTGCTATATACATATTTCCATCTGCATCTAGAGCAATTCCAGATGGATTATCTAGTTGATTTGCTGCAGGGCCTGCCCAACCCACTCCTGCTAACGTTTTCCCCTCATATTTTACCTGCCCAAAAGACACAAGTGGAATAAACAGTAATAGTAGAATTAGTTTTTTCATTTTAATTTTAGTTTGTTTATTGTTTAACACCATCTACATAGTTTACAGTAGCTTTTAATTTTCCTGACTCATAATACCACTTCCGTTCTCCTTGCATTAAATTATCTACATAGTTTACCGTAGATTCTAATTCTCCTGACTCATAATACCACTTTTCTTCTCCTTGTGTTAAACCATCTACCCAGTTTCTTGTTAATAATAATTCTCCTGATTCATAATACCACTTAACTTCTCCTTGTATTATATCATCTACATAGTTTATTGTTTTTTTTAATCCCCCAAAGTTATAGTAACTATAATATTCCTTAGATTCTCCTTGTCTTAAACCATTTACATAGTTTGTTGTAGATTCTAATTCTCCTGATTCATAATAAAACTTCCGTTCTCCTTGTCTTAAATCATCTACATAGTTTAGGGTATATTGTTTTTCTCCTGACTCATAGTAGCCAGTTTCTTCGCCTTGTTTTAAACCATCTACATAGTTTGTTGTAGATTTTAAATTTCCTGACTCATAATAAGTTTTTCTTACTTCTACATCTTGACAAGAAACAAGTGGAATAAACAGTAATAGTAGAAGGAATAGTTTTTTCATAATCTAAATATAAGAATTGCTGAATTGAAAGAAGAGGAATCCCTCTCGACCATTATTGAAAATATGCACATTTATAAATACCCGTTCTTTCCAATTGTTGTGTAG
>CAYXSW010000039.1:0-4086 GCA_964467915.1 uncultured Marinoscillum sp. | reverse complement strand
GGCATTCTAACCAGCTGAACTACCACCCCGGTTGAATTTGATAGGCAAAAGTATCCTTTCGTTTATATTAAAAAAAGTAAAATATTAATTTTTTATTTAATATGATTAAATCTTCACTAAATTTACCGTCCAATTGATTTTGTAATATGTCTTTAGATTTTGAAAAACCTATCATAGAGCTAGAAAAAAAGCTAAATCAGATGAAAGATATTGCTGCTAAAAGTGGCAAAAGTCTTGATAAAGAAGCACTCTCTCTTGAAGAAAAAATAATTGAATTAAAGGAAGAGATTTTTTCAAATTTGACTAGGTGGCAAAAAGTCCAACTTTCTAGACATCCTAATAGACCATACTTTCTAGATTATGTATATAAGATAACTAATGAGTTTATAGAACTTCATGGTGATAGAGTAGCTAAAGACGATAAGGCAATGGTAGGGGGAATTGCTGAAATTGATGGAAAGTCTGTTGTCTTAATAGGTCAGCAGAAAGGTAGGACGACAAAAGAAAGGCAATTCAGAAATTTTGGTATGTCTAATCCAGATGGCTATAGGAAGGCTCTCAGACTTATGAGAATTGCAGAAAAGTTTAATATGCCTGTTGTATGTCTTATTGATACTCCTGGAGCTTATCCAGGACTAGAGGCAGAGGAAAGAGGTCAAGCTGAGGCTATAGCTAAGAACATCCAGGAAATGGCAACACTTAAGGTACCTGTTATATGTATTGTTATTGGTGAGGGAGCATCAGGCGGTGCATTAGGAATTGGAGTAGGGGATAAGGTGTATATGATGGAATACACGTGGTACTCTGTTATATCTCCTGAATCATGTTCATCTATATTATGGAGGAGTTGGGACTATAAAGAACAAGCTGCAGAAGCTTTGAAATTGACATCTAAGGATTTAAAGAAAATGAAGATAATTGATGGAATTATTAAGGAACCTTTAGGTGGAGCACATAATGACATAGATTTAGCTGCAAAAAAATTAAAAAAAGTGATAATTGAAGATATTTCAGAACTTGAAAAAATTAAATCAGATAAGAGGATAGAAAATAGAATTAATAAATTCTCTGAGATGGGTGTGATTAATGATTAGGTCAATAAGTAAGTTTTTTTTTATATATCTCTGGGGTTGGAGGATAACAGGTAAAGTTCCTGGGGATAAAAAAATAATAGCAATAGTAGCTCCTCATACATCATGGCATGATCTTTTTGTGGGTATATTTACAAGGTCAATTCTAAAGATGGAAAATAGGATAAAGTTTTTAGGGAAGCAAGAACTGTTCAAAACTCCATTAATTGGTTGGGCATTAAGGCAACTTGGTGGTTATCCTGTCGTAAGAAATAAACAATTAAACTCAGTTGATAGCGTTGTTAAGATATTTGAGAAAAATGAAAATTTTTTTCTAACATTAGCTCCAGAGGGTACTAGAGCTAAAGTTAACAAGTTAAAGACGGGATTTTATTATATTGCTTTAAAGGCTAAGGTGCCAATAGTATTAGTTGGATTTTGTTTTAAAAAAAGAATTGTTCATTTTGGTGAAAAATTCAACCCATCTGGGAACATAGAGCAAGACATGAATAAGATATTAAATTTTTTTGGATCTTATTATGGTAAAGTGCCTTCTAAAGGTTTAAATCATTTGGTATGAATATATTAATTAGTATTTCATCTTTTATTATTCTTATTTTCTTTTTGAATTCTAACCATGAATTTAATAGAGGTGTAGAAGACTATGATAAATTTATCCAATCAGATACATTATTGTATCCTAAATCTAAACACCGTGAACAATCCAAACTTATCTATCAGTTGTTATCTAAGTACCATTATAAAAAGCTAATTGTTAATGATTCATTATCTGAGAAAATTCTAGAAAAATATATTCAGTCACTAGATCCAAGTAGAGAATATTTTTATGAGTCAGATATCACTTATTTTAATCAATATGAGAGTCAGATGGATGACTATGTTATTTCAGGATATTTAGAACCTGCATATGAGATTTTCACAGTATACCATGAAAGGGTTAAGAATAGAATTGACTTTGTATTCTCTTTATTAGAAAATGAACCTAATTTTTCTATAAAAGAAGATTTTGTTTTCGATAGAAAAAAAGCCGTATGGTTTAAGAATAAATCAGAAATGGATAATTACTGGAGAAAGAAAATAAAAAACTCAATTTTAAATCTTAAGATTTTAGGAAAAGATTGGGAGTCAAACAAAGAAACATTAGATAAAAGATATAAGAGATTCCAAAAGACTATTTCTCAGTTTAACTCAGAAGATGTCTTTGAGATTTTTATTAACTCCTATACTGAACTTTATGATCCTCATACAAATTACTTCTCTCCTGTAAATGCAGATAAATTTGAAATAAATATGAGTAAAACTTTTGAGGGTATTGGAGCAAGATTACAGCAAGATATTGAATACACAACAATCTACCAGATTATGCCTGGTGGACCTGCTTACAGAAGTAAAGAGTTAGAGAAAGGTGATAAGATTATTGGTGTAGGTCAAGGAGATGATGGTGATTTTGAAGATATAATTGGTTGGAGGTTAGATGATGTTGTTACTAAGATAAAAGGTCAGAAAGGATCAGTAGTAAGACTATTAGTTCTTAAAAAAGAGTCTCAAATAGATGATTATCCTGATACAGTACGATTGGTTAGGGACAGGGTTGATGTAGTGGATGAGGACGCTACTTTTGAGGTAATCCCTTTTATGGATAATAATAGATCCTATAATATTGGAATGATTAAGATTCCAAGTTTTTATATAAATTTTGAGGAAGCACAAAGAGGCATTCAGGATTATAAGAGTGTAACAAGAGACGTTAGAAGATGTATTGACTCTCTGAAAACTTTGTCAGTAGATGGTATAATTATTGACCTAAGAAATAATGGAGGAGGATCATTACAAGAAGCTATAGACTTAACTGGTTTATTTATTGAAACAGGACCTGTTGTTCAAATAAAATCATCTTCTGGTAGGATAGAAATTGAAAAAGATTTTGATAAAAGAATTCATTATGACGGACCTTTATTAGTACTAAATAACTCATTTACTGCTTCTTCATCAGAAATATTTTCTGGTGCACTAAAAGACTATAATAGAGGTTTGATAGTAGGGGAGTCTACATTTGGTAAGGGTACTGTTCAAAACCTACTAGATCTGGACAGGTTTTTTCCAAAATCTAGTTTAAAGTTGGGTCAGCTAAAGATAACACTTGCTAAATATTATAGGGTAAACGGTGGAAGCACCCAAAAAATTGGTGTTGAGCCTCATGTAGAATTTCCAAATATTTATGATAGAGATATTTACACAGAAAATTCTAGAATTAATGCTTTGGAATGGGATAAGATAAGAGATATATCATATGTGGACATAAACTATATAACTAAGCCACTTATTGATCATTTAAACTCAAAATTTTTGAAAAATGTTGAGAAAGATTCTTCCTTTATCAGTTATGTGTCTTTTGTTGATGAAACAAAAAAGAGTAGAGAAAATAAAACGATTTCTTTAAACTATGACATTAGATTGAAAGAGAAAAAGAATAATGATCTTAAAAATAAATCATTAAATACATCCGTTGAATTATCAGAAATTTTTCCTGTAAAAGAGGAGAGTTTATTAAAAAAGATCAAAAACGACATCTATCTAAGGGAAAGTGTTAAGTTATTTGTTGAAATGTTAAGCTTTAAAGAAAGTTAAATCTCAAACATATCAACATTTTTTGTTAATAATCATAATTATTTTTGTTGATAACTAATGTAAAACTATGTTGATAACTTGTTGATAAGTTTGTATTAGAATTTTTGAATTACTTCCATATATTTTCTTACTTAGTATTCTCAAGCGAGAGATATTAAAGTTAGAACGCAAGTTCTGGCAAGTCGCTGAAAGGTAGAAAGGAACTACGGTTCCAAGATACAAACAAGCAACAAGCTCTCAAAGCGGAAACCTAATTTATTAGGTGAAAACTTTAAGGACTTTATAACTGTAGCTTGACGTTTGGAAAGCACCACGGTGATTTTTAAATGAAAAGGGCGAAAAATTCGATAAGAATTGACGCCCTTTT
>CAYXSW010000038.1:0-4477 GCA_964467915.1 uncultured Marinoscillum sp. | reverse complement strand
AATATATTGATATATTAATTTAAAAATTATGAAGAAAATTATTTTACTATTAATCATCCCTTTTGTAAGTCTTTCTCAAGATGTAAGTTTTGAGAAATTTAATAACTGGATTGATCCAGATGCTATGACAATGAAATCAATAAAGGTAAAAGATAACCTTTATTATATTGAAGGTATAGGGGGAGGTGTAGGTAATGTTGGCATATTATTAAGTGATGATGGAGTAATAATGATAGATAATCAATTTGAAATTCTTGAAGACTTGTTATTAGATAAGGTTAGAGAGTTATCAGATAAAAAAATCAAATATATTATTAATACACATTTCCATTTTGATCATGCAGATGGCAATAGAGTATTTGGTAAAAGAGGTATTCCAATAATATCTCATAAAAATGTTAGGACCAGACAATCTGAAGTTCATATGGCATATGGTGGTATTTTTCCTCTTTTGGAAAATTTTAATGTTCCAGCTCATGAAAAAGATGAGTTGCCGACCATTACATATGATAAAAAAATGTATCTACATGAAGGAGATGAAACTATAGTTATTTATTATTTTGGAAGGGGACACACAGATGGAGATAGCATAATAAAATTTGAAAAAGCTAATGTAATTCATGCAGGTGATTCATACATAGAATATGGTTTGCCCTATGTTGATATGTCTAATGGAGGAAGTATAAGTGGATTTATTAAGACTTTAGACGATATAATTGAAATTTGTGATGAGAATACTGTTGTAATTCCAGGTCATGGTGGATTGAGTGATGTTAATAAGGTAAAAGATTTTAGAGATGGATTAAGTTATTATTATAAAAAGACTTTGGAGGGTTATAAGCTAGGATTAAGTATTGAGGAAATTAGAGACTCAATTGATATTCCTTTAGGTGAAACATCAGGTTTTGGAGAACCAGTTGTTGTTAAGACAAACTTTGTCAAATCAATTCTACTAGAAAACAATATTATTTTATAATTTATAATTTCTGACAAAACAACACCAGAGAAATTAAATAATAATTAGGAGTTGTAGTAATCTCTCCAATACGTGATTTTTTCATTATGTAGAGCTTGTAATGATAGGTCCACTGCTATAGCTGTCGAGGAACCAGTTAAAACATTTGACAACGGCATAGTGTTATTCAATATATTATCCCTAAAATCAATTAGTGCCTGCTTTGAGGGGTCAGTATGTTCGTAGTCTATTGGGTTCCCATTGCCTTGTACCCATGGCTTTGAGGTTGCTCCTGAAACTCCGTCAACATTTTCATATGTTATCTCTGATTTCTTTTCTGGGTATATCCATGCTTTTGCATAATCTAATAAAATAGATCCCTTATCACCATGAATTTTAATTTGATAATCTCCTAGTGCGTTAGATGTTAATGAAGTAAATTTTGCTTTTACCCCACTTGGATATTTAAATAATAGGTGAACATTGTCAAATGTCTCCCTGCCATCATTCCAGTAGTCGATTCCACCTGAGCCCATAATTGTCTTTGGATTTTCACCTAGTACCCAATTTACAAAGTCAATATGATGTGAACACAATTCTGCAACCAGTCCCCCTGAGTATTCTTTGTACATCCTCCAATTAATTAACCTTTCTAGGCTAGGGTCTGATACTGGTCTTCTCCAATTACCATTTCTATTCCATTGACAATCAAAAGAAGTTATCTTTCCTATTTCACCTGAATTAATAATATCTACGACATGCTTATAGAGTCTAGAACTATGATACTGGTGTCCTGTCTGGAAAATGATATCAGAATTTTTTACTTTCTTTACTAAGTTTAAATTATTTGGTATTCCTCTTGATAATGTTTTCTCACAGTAAACGTGCTTACCTGACTCAATAGCATCTAGTGCAATTGTATGATGAGTTGAGAAGGGTGTCGCTATCAGTACAGCATCAATATCTTTATTGCTTAGTAAATCTTTATAGTCTTCATATCCAATAGTTTGATCTGGTGCATTATCTAGTGCATCCTTTAGACGAAAAGGGAGGATATCACAACATGCTACTATATTCAGGTTTTCTATTTCGTTGATGAACGGTATTAATCCTCCACCTCTTGAACCTGTTCCTATGATCCCAATATTTACGCTTGAATTTAAATTTTTTGATATATTAAACCCAGTTATTGCGGGCAGTGTAATGACTCCACTAACACTCATTCCAGTATTCTTAATAAACTTTCTTCTTTTCATATTTAAGATTAATAATTTTTAAATCATCCCTAATCGACCACAAATCATCATCAAAATTTTCTGTCTTAATTTTAACATTTTTAAATTTAACATATTTATCTGGTTTAGTCATGCCACCAACTCCGTGGACCTGAAGCCCTATAAAACCAGAGTCTGATATGCTATCAACAAAATATGAGCAATGAACTCCATTTACCCACGTTCTAATAGTATCTCCTATAGCTTCTATATGAAATTTATTCCACTCATTAACTTTAAATGCTTCTCTCCCATTTTTATTTTCAGATAAATCGTATAGCCAACCTCTTCTCTGCTCATCAAATACACCACCACTGTAGGCTCTTTCTGAAGGGTCAATTTCTATTTGATAACCATGAACTACTCCATTCCTGTACTCAGTGAGAGTATTGCTTCTAATTTGAACACCAGAATTAATATCCTCTTCAATATTTACCTCAAATTCTAAAATAAAATCCCTATAATCTTTCTTATAGCATAAAAATGTATTTGGCGTGTTTTCAACTGTTTTTCCGATAATTTCATTATTTGATACCTTTATTTCAGCTTTACCATTTAGAATTTCCCAGCCTGTGAGGTCATTTCCATTAAAGAGTTGTGTCCAACCATTATCATAAGTAGTATTAACACATGAGTAAAGAATGAATTGTAGTAATAACAATTGTTTCATATATAAACCTACTATTATTCTATATTATTTTTACAAATGTCTGTAAGTTTATAATATGAAAAAATGGAAATTAGGATTAATTGTTTTCTCACCAATTATTCTTATTGGTTTGTTTAAAGTTCTGGAATATCAAGACGAAAAGATGTCTGAAAGACTTTCACAAGACAGAGTCAAAGCAGAAAAAAGATTAAAAAATGCTAAGAAGTCAAAAGATATAAACCCTTTAGTTACTGAATTGTTCGGTAACTATGTGAAATATTGGAGTGATCAAGATTTAGAGAAGATAGCTGATGAAATATATGGATTGCCATTCACTTTATATAATCAAGAAGATATTGTGTTAATGACATCAAAAGATCAGATAGCTACTTTTCTAAAAAATACTTTCATTCAACTTGAGGAAAATAATTATGGGTACTCAATTACAAATAGTTTTGATCATTATAAAGAAGATGGTAAGGTTATTATCATAGAAATGAACTTCACCAGATTCCTTAAAGATGGTACAGTTATGGGTGAGAAGGAGAGAAAAGCATCATATATTTTGAAAAACATTGATGATAGTTTTAAGATTGTTGCATTAATTCCACATTCACCAATAGAGGAGTAAATTTTTACCAGAAAAATAATATCTTTAAAGGATTCAGTTATTTAACCAATACCATAACATTACCATTGTAAAACCAACAATAAGCCATAAGATAAAGTTGCTTCTTTTTTCTTTTTTCATAATTATTTGGAAAATATAAATATATCTTCTATGGTTGTTTTAAACAGTTTTGACATTTTAAAAGCAGTAGGTAAACTTGGGTCAAACTTTTCTTTTTCAATTGCATTTATTGCTTGACGGGATATGCCAATTAACCCAGCTAGTTCTTCTTGAGTTAACTTTTGATTTTTTCTTAGTTCTTTGACCTTATTTCTCATTCGTATTTTTTTGAAATAAAAATTGAAGAGAATATATAAGTTAAAGATGCAAAAACTACTAGATGATGCACTCGAGGTTCCAGCTTTAATAACCCTGATTCATATAGCCCAGTAAATAAAAGACCAATAAAAACAGTTAGAAATAAACTTAAAGCAATAGAATTTAACTGAACAGTTTTTTGAAATTCATCGAAGCTATCAAACAGGTTTTTGTTTGCAAACAACATTGCTATAATAAAAATAAAATTTATTAATGCAGCTATAATTGTAATTGATGTATCCTCCCATAATTGTTTTGGTCCGAGTACTAAAATTGCAAAGCTTATTAGCCAAGCAAATGTCCAAATTAGTACACTTTTATTATATTTTAATTGTTCTTTCATAATTTTTTTAAATTTTATTTTCGAAATGTAATGTTTACTTGACAAATATAATTAAATTTATTAAATGTAATGTTTAATTTACATTTTAATATATATATGCTCAATAAAGTTTTATTTTAAGAAGGATGTAGTAGAGGAAGTTAGGGAGTTTGTAATTTGTGTTCATCTGTGTACTCATTTAGCAGGTAACACAAATAAAAACAGCTTAAATTGGCGGGATGGACGGGACTCGCTAAATCGCTCTTATTAGATAAAATTCAATGATTTT
>CAYXSW010000037.1:2499-6121 GCA_964467915.1 uncultured Marinoscillum sp. | reverse complement strand
TCCCAATGTTCATATGAATCAGGAGTAACATTTTGGTTGGCTGTGGCAAAAAATTGTTCTTTTGGATTATATACATTTGGTTTATCTATAATTGGAATATATCCATCCCATTCGTATCTCCCATCACCCATGACTGGAACAAGGCCACTGTGTGTACTTCTTCTTGGGGCAATTCCCACAGCTTGCCAACCTATATTTCCCTCTTTATCTGCCCAAACCATATTTTCTCCAGGAATATTACTGTAATTACATGCATCCCTAAACTCTTCCCATGACATAGATTGGTTCATTCTAAGAGATGCCAGGTAAGGGGAACCTCCAATTTCTAACCATCCACACCTAACTGCATAGGCTCTTTGCCTTTCTTCATCAATTAAAGTGACTGGACCATGTACTGAATACTTTAAAGTTGCTTCGTAATCCTCCTTGCCTTTAACTGGGATAGACTCTTTGATTTCAATAAAATCCATCCACTCTCCATCATGAAAATACTGATTTGAGTTATTAGGATTTAATTCATATACATACAAATCTTCGGCATCAGTTCTAAAAACTGTAAGTCCCCATGCCCCGAAACCATTATGGCCTATCGAGATACCAGGTATTTCAGGTTCTCCTCCACCTATTACATCCCATCCAGGTGCATTGAGATGAGTAATGTATCTTAGAGATGGAGCCACAATTGATCTGTGTGGATCATTAGCTAGTATGGGGTATCCATTGAACGATTTCTCACCAGAAATAGCCCAGTTATTGCTACCAATTCCAAACTCATCAAACTCATCAAACTCATCAAGTTTTGATATCTCATTATTTTTTTTCTTTCTGAATTCTTCATCAAGATGTTCTACCTCAAACTTGACAGGTCTTCTATACGCATTATATAATTTTAAGATATCCTTATCTAGATCCTCTTTTCTTATTTTATTGTCTAATTTGAGTGAAGGGGTCTTCGGATGGAACCACATCAAATCATTTACTTTATCTTCACCTATCCTTGACACAGCTCTTCCTATGTTGAGTTCTTGAGTTATATTGCCTAAAAGACCTTGATGTCTAGAAATCACTACATCTGGATTCCATATCTCTGGCTTTATTCCTAAAAGAGTAAATTCTATAGGCAGCTTACTTGGATCTTTATTTACCTCTATTATATAATCATTTATCCCGTTAACATAAGATGTGATTATTTCATATCCGTCATCATGATAATGATTTAATTCGTTCTCAATATTTCCTCTGAATTTAAATAACCTAGTCCCAATATCTCTATTTAATTCTTTTTCACCAAGTATTTCTGATACTGTCCCTGTTGCCTGTCTCCTCCACACTTCAAATTGAAATAATCTATCTTTTGCTGCTAGATAGCCTTGCATATAAAAAAGATCCTTCTGGTTTTTAGCGTAGATATGATTAATTCCAAAATTATCTCTTAAAACCTCAACAGAATCTTCTAAATTGAGCTTTTTCTTATCTGAACAAGATATTATTAGTGTAGAAATAAGAAATAAAAAAAAAATTCTCATCCTTGTAATCTACCAATATCTATAATAATTATCAAATCCCATAAATTTAAGAGTCTACCTAAATAATTGTTTCTATTTTTTCCTCTCTATTATTAAATATTATCATATCACCCTCTTTCTTATTATTTAATATTTTACCAATAGGAGAAGCTAGAGAAATTACGTATATGGTCTTTTTATCAATGGTAT
The DNA here is from genome assembly GCA_964467915.1 of uncultured Marinoscillum sp. Classification (GTDB taxonomy): domain Bacteria; phylum Bacteroidota; class Bacteroidia; order Cytophagales; family MED-G16; genus MED-G16. The sequence continues at coordinate 4,406 of CAYXSW010000037.1, read as the reverse complement.
AATTTCCAAGGCCAATACATATGAAATAAAATGACTTATCTGTTTTTACAAGACTACCTACCCCAACTCTAGACTTTTTAGTTAAATTATCTATAGATTCAATTAATTTCAATTGATTGTAAAGAATATTAATCTGGTTATTTAATTTATCATACTCTATTTGCATAGAGGATCTACTAGTCTCAAACTTATCTCCAGCACTACTTTTAGTAATATTATTTTTTTCTTTTCTAATAGAATCTGACTCTGATTCTAAAATATTTATTTTTTCTTTAATAGAATAGATAATGAAGTCAATAATTTTCTTTTTCAACTAACGTATCTGATTAGGTTATTGGGTATGTGATTCTATAACCATCTTTACTAGATCTCCAATCTTTGATGAATCTATCCACCTAGCAACGATAACAAGTTCGTAATCGGGAATTATTACTATGTAATTACCACCAAAACCTGCACCATAGAAAATATTTTCAGGTAAACCTTCCCAATACCTTTCACCTCTATTTAACCACCACATATATCCATAAGATGAATTGTTTTCTGAAGGAACTCTAATTTTTTTAATCCAATCAGAAGATATAAGTCTTTTACCATCCCACATACCGTCTCTTAAAAATAAAAGTGCAAATCGAGCATGATCCTCTGAGTTAATAAATATTCCACCTCCAAAATGACCTCCTCCACTTACTGACTGAACTTTAACTCCATCAACAAATGTTACTGAATTATCGTAACCAAACCATCTCCAAGTAGTAGAAGCTCCAATTGGATCCATAATATTATTTTTAAGTATTCTAGGTAGAGGTTCTCTAAATACATTTAATAGGGAATACGAAAGAAGATTTACCCTAACGTCATTATACTTATATTTTTTTCCAGGTGGCAATAGTTCTTGTTTTTTAATTTCTTCAAGCGTTAAATCTCTTGGTGGCCTATCAGCCCAGTCATAAGTACCAAAAAGATTTCCAGACCACTCTGAGGACTGATTTAGGAGATGATGCCATGTTATCCTGCTATTGTGAGGATCATCAAATTTTCCATCCCAAACATAATTTTTTAGTTTATCATCTAATGATATCATATCTTGATCATATGCTATACCTGCAACCGTAGAGAGGTAGCTTTTTGTTACACTAAAGGTCATATCAACTCTTTTAGTATCACCCCATCTCCCAATTATATATCCATTTTTAATAATTAAACCATTAGGCTCTCCTCTTCTCTTAGTAGGGCCCTTAATTTGGAAACCTGGTTCTCTACCAAAAGATTTGGTTATAGCTATTCTCAAATCTTTTTCTACAGAATTTTCATTAATAAGTGCAAAATCTATAGCTTCTTGTAATTTTTGAGAGTTAACACTCTGAGATTCTGGCTTTTTCTCTTCCCAGATCTTTCCAGGATAGTTTAACTTCTGAGCTTCTAACTGGAGAGAAAGAAATAATGCAAAAATTAAATACCTCATAATTTGAATCTAATAACTTATATGATTTTTTAAAAATAATTATATTGTTAATTATTATAAATCTAAATCATAATTGAAAAATATAATTCTACTTTATGGGTTAATTCTCTTATTATTTTCATGTAATAATTCAGTGAATTATACATCATTACAAAATAATATAGAGAATATAATTAAATCTGAGAAAGGAAAGTTTGGCATAGCATTCAAAAATCTTGATGACGGAAAAGAAATTCTAATCAATGAAAATGAACAGTTTCATGCTGCAAGTACTATGAAAACTCCGGTTATGATTGAGGCCTTCAAAAAAAGCTTTGAAAATGAGATCTCATTAGATGACACAATCCTAGTAAAAAACGAATTTAAAAGCATAGTAGATGGGAGCTTATTTAAACTATCATCTTTTGATGATAGTGATAAGAAGACATATGAGAAAATAGGT
>CAYXSW010000037.1:0-2399 GCA_964467915.1 uncultured Marinoscillum sp. | reverse complement strand
ATGGTTGATATTCTCAAAAAGCAAAAATATGACGACATAATTCCAAAATATCTTCCAAAGTCAATTGAAGTTGCTCACAAAGACGGGTGGATTAATGGTGTAAGACACGACTCTGGTATAGTTTTTTTAGATGGTAATACTACGTATGTATTAGTGCTACTCTCAAAAAATTTAGAAGATGAAATTAAAGGAGCCGATCTACTTGCTAAAGTATCTTTAGAAATTTATAATAGTCTTATATGATAAATTTTAAAAATCTAAATAATTGTGAGAGAGCCGCACTTTCGGTGACAAGCTTACTAATATTTTATTCTTCATTAAATACTGGATCTCTAAATTTTGGAGAATACTCTTTTATTTTAGTTCTAATAATTCTTTGTGGGATGTACTTATTGACCTATAAAGTCATAAATTATATTTCATATAGCTCAATATATATAAGTTCAATTGTAGTAATAGTCTATTTAAAATCTACTATTTACTCATTTTTTCCATTCTACATTTTTGGGTCATATCTTCTTATTCTGTTCTTGACAACATTATCTGTTCTTAAAAAAAATATCTTAAAAGCTGTGATTTGTTCTGTAGCACTTTCAATTTTATCTTTTGTTCTTTTCTCAGAAAAACAATTAGAAGTTGTAGACTCTGAAAATCTTTTTAATATCCCAGAAGGAAATAATAATTTCACATATCTAACCTATTCTCCAGGAGAAGATAATCACAGAGAAGAATATAAGAATCCAGATTTTATTTCTTATAATCTGGACGCATCCAAAATACTAGAATCTAAATGGAATCAATCTAAAATAGAATGGAGAGAAAGATACTGGGGATTTAACAAAAAAAATCTTCCTTTAAATGGAAGATTATGGATTCCAGAGGGTGACCAAAAGTTCCCTATAATATCAATAATTCATGGAAATCATTCCATGCAGGAGCATTCAGATGACGGATATAACTACCTGGGAGAGTACTTGTCTAAGCACGGATATATTTTTAACTCGCTTGATCAGAATTTTCTCAATGGATCATGGACTGGTGATTTTAGAGGTAAAGAGATGACGACAAGAGCATGGCATTTTCTTGAAAATCTAAGTTATCTTAAAAAATTAAATAATGACTCCTCCTCCATTTTATATAACAAAATAGATTTTGATAATATTATTGTGATGGGCCATTCAAGAGGTGGAGAAGCAGTTAATATCGCATCAAAATTTAATGAGCTTAAAACATTTCCAGATAATGGTAATATAGAATTAGACTATAACCTCAATATCAAAGGAATAGTTACTCTAGCTCCTACTGATTACAGATATTTTAGAAACTATGACCTTAAAAATGTAAATTATCTGAGTATTCAGGGAAGTATGGATAGTGATGAAGATAGTTTTTTTGGAATAAGACAAGCAAATAGAATTGATAATAAAAGTAGCTCATTTTCTGACTTTAATATTCTTGTTGAGGGAGCAAACCACTCACAATTTAATACTTCTTGGGGACAACATGATTTTGGGTTTCCCGGAAAATTACTTGTAAATAACTCAAATATTTTACCTGGTTGGCTACAAAGAAAAATTTTAAAGAAGTATGTCTATAACTTTTTAGCATACACACTTAACGGAAATCCTAATTCTCTAGAAATATTAAAAAAATCTGAAAATTATACTACTGAAGAAAACGTATCAAAAAAAATTATTTCTAGATCAAAAATTGGTGGTTCAAGTGTTTTATTGGACTTTGAGGAGGATGAACTTTCATACAGCAAAAACTCTAAATTAAAATTTAGTGATATTTCTGAAATTAAACTTGAGCCATTAAAATTTAGGGGAGGAAAAAATCAACAGAATTCTGCTATAAAGATAAATGTATCTGACTCAAGTGAATTCATTATTGATATACTTGATGACATAAAGGTATATTATTATAATTTTCTCTCTTTTGACGTCTCAAATGATCAAGATACTGCAAAATTAGAGATAAACTTTATAGATAAAAATAGTAACGTCATAGGTTCAGAAACACTGAAATTATTTAATACCAATATAGATCTAAACAATTTAAAATTTAATTATTTGACAGAAGAAAGGTTTAAAAAAAGAAATGACATTAATTTTTCAACTTACTATGTTGATTTAGAAAATAAAGAATTTAAATCAATTGTATTTAAGTTTAATAAGGGGAAATATTACCTAGACAATTTTTCTCTTAATTTTTAAAGACTAGAAAGCGGAATCTTTGATGTCTTAACTCTCTTCTCGCGCCCACTGATATCAGTCCAAGACAAAAAGATATTATCTTCCCATTTCTCAATTTGCGGAAATCCCGTAGACCTTTCTGTTGAAACCTCTTTTATTATATTAATATCACCTAAAGTACCCATTGAATTTACTTTTCTCATT
>CAYXSW010000036.1:0-6654 GCA_964467915.1 uncultured Marinoscillum sp. | reverse complement strand
TACAACCACCATTTTGAATCAGCAAATCTAGAATAATGTTATTACTAAGACAAATTTTCTAATCTCTATTGAATTCCATTCTTATGCCAGAAGGCTCTCCATTAATATGACCATTTTTATAAATGTGCTGACCTGAGACTATGGTGTGAATTATTTTAGAATGAAATGTTTCGTCTTTTAGTGGGCTCCAGTTACACTTTGATAGAATTTTTTCTTCAGATACTTTCGTATTTGAAGTTGGATCAAATAAAACAATATCAGCAAAGTACCCTTCCCTTATGTAACCTCTGTCTTTAATCTGGAATAAATCTGACACACTGTGAGATGTTTTTTGGACTATCTTCTCCAATGAGAATTTATTTTTTTTATTCATCTCAAGGAGTAATGGCAACGAATACTGAATCAGTGGTCCACCGGAAGGCGCATCTAGATACGCATTAGATTTCTCCTTAAGAGTATGTGGGGCATGATCAGTCGCAATAACATCAATAAAATCATTATTTACAGCATCAACGATGGCCTCTCTGTCGTCACTAGTTTTAACAGCAGGATTCCATTTTATTAAGCTTCCAAGTGACTCATAATCACTATCTGAAAACCACATGTGATGAAGACAAGCCTCACACGTTATATTTTTTTCTTTTAAGGGGATGTTGTTAAATAATTCTAACTCTTCTTTTGTAGATATATGGAGAACATGAAGTTTTGCATTGTGTTCTTTAGCTAATGATATTGCGTGAGAAGATGACTTGTAGCATGCCTCTCTAGATCTGATTATAGGATGCTGATTAAAAGGTATATTGTTCCCATACTTTTCTTGAGCTATTTTTAAGTTCGTCCTGACTGTAAGCTCATCTTCGCAGTGAGTAGTTATAATTACCTCTGAGTTTTTAAAGATATCGTTTAGAGCTCTCTCCTTATCAACAAGCATATTGCCAGTTGATGAGCCCATAAATATCTTGACTCCGCAAATATTATTTTTATCTAGCCTCTTCACTTGTTCTATGTTATCGTTACTAGCTCCTAGGTAAAAAGAATAATTCCCAAATGAAGTATTCTGACCTATAACATACTTCTTCTCTAATTCTTCATTTGTTATAGCATTCGGAATTGTGTTGGGCATCTCCATGAATGATGTAACTCCACCTGCTACTGCAGCCATTGACTCAGTATATATGTTTCCCTTATGAGTTAATCCTGGTTCTCTAAAATGTACTTGGTCATCAATTAGCCCTGGTATAAGCATGAGTTTTTCTGCGTTTATTATATCACACTTATAATCTACACCTATATCTTCATCTACCTTTTCTATTCTCTTATTACGAATTAAAAGGTCACAAATTTTTCTAGAATTTTCGTTAATTATTGTGGCATTTTTTACAAGAATAGGTCTCATTTTTATATTTAATTCTTACACAAATTTATATTAATACTATTAATAGATATTCTTTAGTCTAATCAATTTTATTTTTCAACTTTGTGTATAGATTTGCGTATACCTTTTTCATTAAAAGATTATGGCAAATATTTCATTTAATTCTGACGAATTTTCCTTAAGACATAACTCTATATCTTCTGATGATAGGGGTGTCATGTTGAATAAAATTGGTGTAGAATCCTTAGAAAAACTAATTGATTTAACAATACCAGATTCTATTAGGTTAGAAGGGGAGCTTAATCTTGAATCCCCAAAAACAGAGACAGATTTTTTATCATCTTTTAAGTCTTTAATGCTAAATAATAAAAAATTTAAGTCTTATATAGGTATGGGTTATTACGACTGCATAATACCTAATGTTATAAAGAGAAATATCTTAGAAAATCCTGGCTGGTATACGGCTTATACTCCTTATCAGGCTGAGATAGCACAAGGGAGGATGGAAGCTCTTATCAATTACCAGACCATGGTAACAGATCTAACAGGAATGGAAATTTCTAATGCCTCACTTCTAGATGAGGGTACTGCTGCATCTGAGGCAATGACAATGTTCTTTAGAGTTAGAAAAGGTCCCAAGAAACAATCAAAAAAGTTTTTTGTCTCTAATAAATTATTTCCTCAGACTATAGAGATATTAAAAACACGTTCAGAACCTTTAGGAATCGAATTAGTTATTGATGATATAGAAAAATTTACATGTGATGATGAATATTTTGGAGCTATTCTCCAGTATCCAGATTCAGATGGGAATGTTATTGATCTTACTAAATATATTGAGAAAGCAAAAAGCAAATCTATATATACATGTGTAGCGTCAGATCTTATGAGTATAGTTTTGCTTATGCCACCAGGAGAGATGGGAGCAGACGCTGTTATTGGGAACTCACAAAGGTTTGGTGTGCCTATGGGTTATGGTGGTCCTCATGCAGCTTTTTTTGCTACAAAAGAAGAGTATAAAAGACATATCCCTGGAAGAATTATTGGAGTTAGTCTAGACTCTTCTGGTAATAGTGCTTACAGGATGGCCTTACAAACAAGAGAGCAACACATTAAAAGAGACAGGGCCACTTCAAATATTTGTACAGCTCAGGTTCTTCTTTCTGTGATGGCGGGGATGTATGTTGTGTACCATGGTAAAGAAGGTCTAGTAAAGATTGCAAGTAAAATAACTGAGTTAACTCAACTCCTTAATGATGGTCTAAATAGTTTGGGGTATGTCCAGGAAAATTCTAACTTTTTTGACACATTAAAAGTAAAAGTCTCACCTGATCAGAAGAAAAAAATTCATAAAAAAGCAGAAAAAAGCTCAATCAATTTCAGGTACTTTGAGTCTGATCATATTGGGATATCTTTAGATGAGACTTCTTCAGCTTCTGATGTGATGGCCATCTTAAATATTTTTTCTGATTTTGCAGATAATGCAATTGAAGTCCATTTAAATAATATAGAAGAAGTTCAGTTGAAATTGTCAACTGACCTTAAAAGAAAATCTGATTTTTTATCTCATGAGGTATTTAATAAATACCAAACAGAACATGAAATATTGAGGTACATGAAGAGGTTAGAGAATAAAGACCTCTCATTGGTTCATTCTATGATCTCTTTAGGTTCATGTACAATGAAGCTAAATGCTACCACTGAAATGATTCCAATTACCTGGGAAGAAATGAACCTCCATCCTTTTGTTCCAATGAATCAAGCCAAAGGATATTCTAAAATGATAAGTGAGTTAAATACCTGGCTCTCTGAGATAACAGGATTTTCTAAGCTTTCTTTTCAGCCGAACTCTGGAGCGCAGGGAGAATACACAGGACTTATGGTGATAAGAGCATTTCATATGGACAATGGAGATGATAAAAGAGATGTAGCACTAATACCTTCTTCTGCCCACGGGACAAATCCAGCATCTGCTATAATGGCAGGCATGAAGGTTGTGGTTATTGCCTGTGATAAACATGGAAATATAGATTTAGATGATTTGAAAGAGAAGTGTAAAACTTATTCTGAGAATCTAAGTTGTCTGATGATAACCTACCCATCAACCCACGGAGTTTTTGAAGATCATATTCTTGAGGTCTGCAATCTCATTCATGAAAATGGAGGGCTTGTCTACATGGACGGTGCAAATATGAACGCACAGGTTGGATTAACTAACCCTGATAAGATTGGAGCTGATGTGTGTCATCTTAACCTCCATAAAACATTTTGCATTCCTCATGGTGGAGGAGGCCCAGGAATGGGCCCCATAGGTGTGGTTGAAAAACTAGTTAAATATCTTCCAAGAAATATTTTTGATGATTTTGATGACTCAACTATCACGCCTGTCTCTAGTGCTCCTTATGGTAGTGCAAGTATTTTAGCTATCTCTTATGCTTATATCTCTATGATGGGATCAGGTGCTCTAAAGTATGCCACTGAACTCTCGATATTAAATGCAAATTATATAGGGTCGCGACTTGAAAGTCATTACCCAATATTATATAAAGGAGTCAACGGAACTAGTGCTCATGAATTTATAATTGATTGTAGGGATTTTAAATCTGATACTGATGTTGAAGTTGAAGATATTGCGAAGAGGCTTATGGACTATGGATATCACGCACCTACAGTGTCTTTTCCGGTGCCAGGGACTATGATGATAGAGCCAACAGAGAGTGAGACTAAAGAAGAATTAGATAGGTTCTGTGATGTCATGATTGAAATTAGAAAAGAAATTGAAGAGATAAGAGACGGGACTTATGATAAAAAAGAAAACGTACTTAAAAATGCACCGCATACTGCGGCAGTAGTTAGCTCATCATCATGGGGTCTTCCTTACACTAGAGAGAAGGCAGCTTATCCTTTAAAATTTGTTTTAGAAAATAAATTCTGGCCATCTGTAGGTAGAATTGATAATGCACATGGAGACAGAAATTTATTTTGTAGTTGTATACCGCTAGAAGCATATGCCTCGTAGTTTCTATTAAATAATTTATATTTTTGGGAGATGGATTACTTTTTACTTTTTATTGGACTTCTTACATTGTCAGCTCTTGGTTATACTATTTTTAAATTAAATAATAAAGCTGAACTCTCTGATGATCCTCAAAGAAGGATAGATGAAATTAATCAGATGAAGGAAATATTAACTCTAGAATTTAAAAATTTAGCAAACGAGATAATTGACGAAAAAACAAAAAAAATAGGTGAGGTTAATAAAGAAAACCTATCAAATATTTTAAATCCTCTAAAAGAGAATATCGAGAGATTTGAAAAAAAAGTTGAGTCCTCAAATAAAGATGCGATAGAGTTTAATGCTATTTTAAAGTCTGAAATTAATCACCTTAAGAGTGAGACATTAAAAATGCGTGATGACGCAAATAATTTAGCTAATGCTTTAAGAGGTGAAAGCAAAACTCAAGGTGATTGGGGAGAGCAACAGATGGAAACTATTTTAAACGCTGCGGGCTTAGAAAAAAATATTCATTATGAAAAAGAAAAAAATATAAAAAATGAGGATTTAGATAATCAAAGACTTGATTATGTTGTTAAGTTGCCAGGAGATAAGTGTATAATTATTGACTCTAAAGTTTCTTTAGTTGCCTATGTAAATTATTATAACTCAGATGATAAAGAAGAGAAGAAGCATTTCTTAAAAGAACATCTTAAAAGTATAAACAATCACATTACAACCCTCTCAAGTAAAAGTTATCAGGATTTAGATATTAATCAGCCAGATTATATTTTGATGTTTATGGCAAATGAGCCGGCTTTTAAATTAGCTGTTTTGGAGGATGTAAGCCTATATAATAAGGCCATAGACAGAAATATAGTAATGGTTACAAATTCTACACTTTTTGCAACTTTAAAGACAGTTGCTTACATGTGGAAGCAGGATAAAGCAAATAAGAACGCTATAGAAATTGCAAGACAAGCCGGCTCATTATATGATAAATTTCAGTCATTTTCTGAAGATTTAATTAAAGTAGGTAACAACCTTAATACCACAAAAAATACGTATGAGGATGCGATGAAAAAACTTACTGAGGGTAAAGATAACCTTGTAAGAAAAACTGAGAGATTGAGAGAGCTGGGAGCAAAAACGAGTAAAAAAATTAATCCTAAACTAATTGAGAGATCAGAATAAAATCAGTTTCAATGGAAAAAAGTATTAATAAGTTAGAAAAAATAAATGTTGTAGGTGACAGGGTGCTTGTTAAACCAAGAAAAGAATCAGAAAGGACTGATAGTGGTCTATACCTCCCACCTGGGGTAAGAGAAAAAGAAAAAATTCAATATGGTTATGTAGTTAAAATTGGCCCAGGCTATCCAATACCACTTCCAGTAGATAATGATGAACCATGGAAATCTGATGAGGAAAAAGTGAAGTATGTCCCTCTTCAAGTTAGGGAAGGAGATTTAGCTGTTTTCTTACAAGGTGGTGCCTACGAGGTTATGTATCAGGGAGAAAAATATTTTATAGTACCACAGTCATCTATATTAATGATAGAGAGAGATGACAATTTATTTGATTAGTTTATTCAAATTCAGCAATACTTTTTTCTATTATATTGCATGACTCATCTACTTGATCTTTATTTATTACAAGTGGAGGTGCAAACCTGATTATGTTTCCGTGGGTAGGCTTTGCTATAAGGCCATTGTCTCTCATTTTTAAACAAATATTCCATGCTGTAGAGCTAGTCTCGGAATCATTAATTACCATGGCATTTAATAATCCCTTACCTCTAATCAGATTTATCAATTTTGATTTTTCTTTTAATTTCTCGAGATTATTTCTAAATAAATTTCCCATTTTCATGGCATTATCTTCAAGATTTTCATCTTTTATTACATCTAATGCAGCTTTTGCAACAGCACATGATAATGGATTTCCTCCGTATGTAGACCCATGTTCTCCGGGTCTAATACACATCATCACTTCATCATCAGCCAACACTGCAGATACCGGTAATACTCCTCCGGAAAGTGCTTTTCCAAGAATTAAAATATCTGGTCTTGCCTCTTCGTAGTCTGTAGCTAACATCTTTCCTGTCCTAGCAATTCCTGTCTGAACTTCATCCGCGATAAACAGTACATTATATTTATCACATAAAGTCCTTATCCCGCTAAGATATCCTTCATCAGGGACAACAACTCCGGCCTCACCTTGGATTGGCTCAACCATAAATGCACACACGTTTTTATCTTGAAGTTTTTCTTCTAATGCGTCTAAA
>CAYXSW010000035.1:0-7386 GCA_964467915.1 uncultured Marinoscillum sp. | reverse complement strand
GTACTTTAAAGGATGGTAAGAAAGAAATTAGGGTAGAAGTTAGAAAAGAAATACATTCAGAGCATTAGAAGAAGATCTCTTTACTATTATAAGTGAAGATATTATCTATATTTATCGCTTAGTAGGAATCTTAGTTATATTCTCACTTAGTTTTAAGACTTAGTGAAGCTTCTACTTTTTATGGTAGAGAGTTTGAACTAAGTTCAATTTCATTAACTGCATCTGGTGCATCAACATCTCATATTTATTTTGTGGATAGAATTAGTGTAGATGCTTCTTCTGCAAGCAATGTCTATCATTATGGAACAGGAAGTATAGATGATCTTGATTTATCATCTGCTGCTTCATTTAAAAGTATAGGGAAGTAAAAAACATATTACATTTTTTAAGTGGATTTGTCCAATTAAAATCTATGGGTATAAGTAATTTTACTTGTACCTAACATTGAAGAGGTCTTGTATTTTCCTGCGTCATCTATCCAGTTATGATTGTAAACAAAATAAATGTCAGATCCAGGAGTAATAGTATATCTAAATCTATTGTTCATTCCTATTTGTTTGCTTATGTCATCATACTGAATATTTGAAGAAAATGAAATAAAAGGAGAGAAGTCAAAATCACCTAAAAAACGAACTAAGTTAGTTTTAAAATCCCCCTCACTTAAGTTTACTTTAGAATGGATGTAACCTAAATTTAAATTTATTCCTGGAAAGGGTCTTAAAATCAAATTATTTTGATATTCAGTACGGTTTCCAGACCAGAATCCCTCTGTATTTAGTTCTAGTTCATATACTATTTTTCTATGATTGGCAGTTTCTAATTCAATTTGATGTGACCAATTTGAGTAGTCTCCAATCGGAATGATTATTGAGTTATCTCCCAGGATATTAAAATTATATTCAAGTCTTTCATAGTTTTTAACTATTTGGTATGAGATCTCATCTCCACTCTCAAATCGAACTGATATCGGGGTTAGTCTAATATTTTGAGTTAATTTTTCCCAGCTTAAACTCATTAAATTTTCAAAGCTAATTTCCCAGGATAGTTCTCTTATGAGTGGGCTTTTTTCTAGAAATGGAGAAAAACTAATTCTTGGCTCAACTCTTCTAAATGAATTTCTTCTTGAGAAACCAACGGCAGGGCCATATGAGTTCCCAAACTCTCTGTATGATAAACTTCCTGACCACGGATCATTTGGGAAATTGAAACGAAGACCTCTTGCGGACCTATCCCAGATATTATTATTAATTTCATCTAGATTGTTTGGGTTATGAATTACCGCAAATGCTTGAAATTGAAGATTTTGATTTTTTAGAAATGTTGATGTATTCAAAGATAAATCAATACCAAGTGTATTTCTGTCTTGCAAGGGCTCTGTTAGTTGTTCTCCATTTTCGGTATGTCTTCTTGTATATAATATTCCGATGCTACTCTCTTTTAAAAAATTTTGTTTTAGCCTAAGGACAGAAAAGTCTTCACTGTTAACTAAATTTGTTTCTCTAGTTTTCACCTGTTGAGCAGCAATTTCTACTTTTCCAATTTTCCCAATTATTCTTCCTCCATATAAGACTGGAATTGGGTTTCCTGATTGAAGACCAATTTTCCTTGAAAAGTATGGGTACACACCACTTCGAGGAGCAAACTGATAGATATTTGCCCCCTCTAAAAAAAAATCTCTTTTTTCAGGAAATCGAATAGCAAATCTTGTAAGATTGATTTGTCTATCGTCTACCTCTGTCTCAGCAAAATCAGTATTTAGTGTAACCGAAGCCTTAAGCCCAGGTGTTATATTGTAATTTATATTTATTCCTCCGTCAATATTTGCGTCTTTATTATATCCTCCTCCTGAATCCTTTTCTATTTTTGATGCTTCAGTTTTTCCATATCCAAAAATTTCAAGACCCAACCCCTGTGATATATTATTGAGTCCAGTCAATCTCCCTGCATTTTGTGGCCTGAAGAGACCCTGGTTTCTTTTGTGCCCAGACCATAATATTTCTTCGTTTTTCCTTCTTACTGTCCTCTGAAAGTTAATTCCCCAGGTACTGATTTTTGGATCAAAATTCAGGGTGTGAAAGGGTATTCTTATCTCTGTAGACCAACCAAAATCACCAATATATGTCCATGGTCTCCATATCCCATCCCAGTTTTTATTTAAACTTATTCCTTGGCCTATTGTTAAGAGTCCATCTCCCATCAATCCATTAGGATTAATTTCAAAAAAATATGCATTTCTTCCGTCAAGGTATGTATCAAGTATCCACATAAATCTGTCATCAGTATTTAAAGGAGAGTCTTTCCTCATCTTAAAAGATTTAATTCCATCTGGGTCAGAATCATATAAAACTGCGCCTATGTAGAGATAGTTCTCATCATATGCTATTTTAATTATTGTATTTTCGGTAGGTTCGCCTCCTTCGATAGGTTCCTGCATCAAGAAATCATTTATTCCAATGATATTCTTCCAAAATGACTCATCTAATTTGCCATCAAGTATTATCTCTTCAGAAGTAATTTCTATTGCCTTGAAAGACTTAGGGTTTTTTTCTTGAGATTGACTGAAGAGGTGAATTGAAAAAAATATTAAAAAGACAGTATATAAAAATCTTTTCATAAATTGATCTTCAGACATTTGTAAATATAGATATTAATAACAAAGTATAAATAAAAATATAACTGTAACTATAGCTTCAATTCAATTAAACTATGAAAAATCTATTTTTTATTTTATTTGCCATTTGTCTGATCAGTTGTGATAAAACTGATGAAGCATGCACTAAAGAATACTCTCCTGTTTGTGGGGACGATGGCGTAACATATGGAAATGAATGCGAAGCAAGAAACGCAGGTGTAAAAGAGTGGACTGAAGGTGAGTGTCATGGTTAAACCCTATCTTATCTCTTTTAACTTAAGGGAATGATTCAACCATTCCCTTTTTTTAGTGGTACTTGTAAGTGGGCTGGATGACCTAAATGAAGGGTAAACTTTAGTATATTTGATTATATGAAAAAATTTATATTTTCTTTGCTGATATTACCAGTAATTGTCTTTCCTTTATTTTCTCAAATTCAAATCGGATCTGGCAGCTATTCTACAAATTTTCCTGGAACAGATGTAGCTGGTAGAAATGCTTTTCCTTCTGGTACTCCTCAACTTTCTGGAAATGCTTTATCAAAACCAGTACCAACTAATGATTGGTGGTCAAAGCTTGTTAAGGAAAATCATGCAGATAATCTATTTAATTACCCTTTAACTATGAAAACCGTTAATGATGGTTTGATAGTTACTTATATTCCTTGGGGGGTTATTGGTGATAACTCACCAATATTAGTTGGAATTGAAGGGCTAAGTGCTGATAGGGCTACTGTATCAGACTTTTCTGACTGGACAGTTTCTATGAACTGGAGAGGCAATGATCACTCTTTAACAGCAACTACTGGGATGGGGATGCCTTTTGTTTATTTTGAAAAAAACCCAACAGATATAGTAGAAATTAAGGTCACCTCTGGATCAGCTACTATTATTGATGATATGATAGTTATTGAAAATGCTAGTTATAATGCAAATTTTGTTATTTATGGACCTAATGGTAGCACCTGGATAAAAAATGGAAACACATTTTCTTCTTCACTAAATAATAAAACTTATTGGTCTATGGCCATGCTTACTCAGGGAAGTAATAACTTATTAGAAGTAGCCAATGAGTTCAAAAATTTTGCTTACACATTCCCATTAGACACAAAGGTTACATTTAATTATGATGAATCTTCTTCGACTGTTACTTCTGATTATAATATTACCACTGAAGTAAAGGAAGGTGTGTCAAATACTTTTTTACAAGGGCTTTTACCTCATCATTGGAATAACTTATCTTCAGAAAGCCCAACACCAAATTTTAGTTCTTATAATTCTGTGCGTGGTGAAATGAAAATGTTAAAAGGAGATCATTTTCAAACAAAAAATACTTTTCATGGAATCTTACCGACTTTACCTTATTTAAATCAATATTCTGATGAATTTAATCCTTCCGATCTTTTTCAAAAAATAACTTTAATTGAAGATAATTCTCTTGACCTGTGGACGGACTCTTATAATGAAGGTCAGCTTATGAACCGTTTAATTCAAACAGCAAGAATAGCTAATGAAATAAATAACATATCAGCAAGAGATAAAATAATTAATACTATTCAAGAGAGATTAGAAGACTGGTTGTCATACAAGAGTAATGAAGTAGCATTTTTATTTTATTACAATCAAGACTGGACTACTCTTATCGGCTATCCAGCTGGTCATGGCCAGGATAGTAACATTAATGATCATCACTTTCATTGGGGGTATTTTATTCATGCAGCATCTTTTATTGAACAGTTTAAACCTGGTTGGTCAAGTGACTGGGGAGAAATGATAAATTTACTTATTAGAGATGCAGCGTCTATTGATAGGGAAGATTCTCTGTTTCCATTTTTAAGGAATTTTAGTCCTTTTGCTGGTCATTCATGGGCTAACGGATTTGCAACTTTTCCTTCAGGAAATGATCAGGAGTCGACATCTGAAAGTATGCAATTTAATTCCTCTTTAATTCACTGGGGTACTATAACTGATCAGGATGATATCAGAGACCTGGGAATATTCTTATATACTACAGAACAAACTGCAATAGAAGAGTATTGGTTTGATATTAGAGAACAAAATTTCAGAGAAGAACAATCTTATGGTATGGTTTCAAGAGTATGGGGAAATTCATATGATAACGGAACCTTTTGGACATCAGATATCACTGCATCATACGGAATTGAGTTATACCCAGTCCATGGTGGATCATTCTACTTAAGTCATAATAAAAATTATGTTGAGAAGATATGGAGTGAAATCGAAAGCCATACAGATATTTTAAATCCAAACTCAGATAATCCAAATTTATGGTATGATACGTTTTGGAAATATTTGGCACAAATTAATCCTAAAAAAGCAATTGATCTTTATGAAAAATCTCCAAGTAGAAACTTAAAATTTGGTATATCTGATGCACAGACATATTATTGGATTCATTCATTAAACGCTATAGGGAGTGTCGATATATCTGTTACCTCTAACCACCCAATTGCTTCAGTATTTAATAAAGATGGTGAAAAGACCTATGTTGCCCATAATTATTCTGATAATCCAATTGATGTAGAGTTTTCTGATGGGTTTTTATTAAATGTTCCAGCTAATCAAATGATTACAAATAGATCTATTGCAATTACTGGTGAGTTAAGTACTCCGTTTGATAAAAATTATCCTAATAATATATCTAAACTTAATTTAAATACTCAAAATACAAATTTGTCTAAGCTTGAGTTTTATATGAATGGTAAATTAATTGATTCGGTTTTGAATAAACCTTATGAAATTAACACGCCACCATTAGAACTTGGAAAGCATGAATTTTTTGCAAAAATGTATATTGATCAATCGTTTAAGCTATCAAATATTGTAACTATAGATGTAGGAGAACAAAAACCCTATAATAATTCAATTAATTTAATTCCAGGGACTATAGAAGCTGGAGAATATGACATTTTTGAAGGAGGAAATTCACAAGGCATTTCTTACAAAGACTTTTCTAAAGGAAGTAATGGAGGATATAGGACAGAAGAAGATGTCGATGTAGGCTATTCGAATGCTGAAGGTGCAACTGTAGGATGGATAGAAAAAGGAGAATGGTTAGAGTATACGATTGATGTAACTGAATCAGGATTCTACTCCCTAGATTTTAGATATTCATCAGGCAACACTAATGGAGGTGGGCCTTTTATATTTGAAGCTCAAAATTCAATAATTACAGACTCGATATCTGTGCCATCAACTAGTAGTACAAATTGGCACACATGGAAAACAAAAGAAATTACTAATATTCCATTACAGAAAGGGAAACAGATTTTGAAAATAAAATTTTTAGGTGGAGAGTTTAATTTAGGGAAAATGACATTTAAACTTGCTGCTCCTCTTGACTATGGAGTTCCAGTTGCTGATGCTGGAGAAAATATATCTGTTTTGAATTCTGAAACTTCATCAGAATTAGATGCTAGCTCTTCATATCATGAGTCTGATAAATTACTTTCTTATTCTTGGTTACAAGTTTATGGACCATCATCTATTGTGTTTACAGATTCTTTATCTGCTTTAACTTCAATTTCTAACTTTGAAAATGGGGTATATAAAATACAATTGAAAGTTAGTGATGGTCAATATTTTGATTATGACGAAGTTTATGTAATAGTTAACGAAACAGGAAATAGTCTTCCAAGTATTAAATTAGATAAACCAGATAACGACACCTATTTCAAAGAAGGGGAGGATGTCTTATTAAAAGCTACAGCATCAGATTTAGACGGTTATGTAAAAACAGTGAATTTTTATAATAAAGACACATTAATTTATGAAGATAATAATGAGCCTTTTGAATATAATTTTGAAAACTTAGTTGTAGGAAGTTATAATTTGTATGCAGAAGCAGTTGATGATAAAGATGGAAAAAGTGCTTCATCTGAATCAACAATTCATGTCCAAACTGTTAAAAATTGTTTATACATAGAATCTGAGGCAATTCAAGGGTCATTTAGTCAGGGATATAAAGTTGAATTTGAAACAGTTGGTAAGAATGTAACTGTTTCATTCGAATTATTAGATTCTGATAAAATCGGTGTCGTTGCTTATTTATGGAGTGAAAATCCTTTTCAGGAAACTCAAATTTCACAAATATCTGGAAATATTTTCGGTAAGACTTTTTACGATGTTGAAGAAGGTACTCAAATTAGTTATGCCTGTAAATTTGCCTTTTCTGGAGGGTTAGCAGTTACAAAATATTTCCAGTATACTGTTGGAGATGATTGTATAGAAATTGTTGATTCAGACGGTGATGGAGTTGCCGATGATATTGATACCTGTCCTAACACACCATCTGGAGAGGTAGTTGATGCTAATGGTTGCTCTGACTCACAGAAAGATACTGACGGTGATGGTGTCACTGATGATAAAGACACCTGTGCAAACACGCCATCTGGAGAGGTAGTTGATGCTAATGGTTGCTCTGACTCACAGAAAGATACTGACGGTGATGGTGTCACTGATGATAAAGACACCTGTGCAAACACGCCATCTGGAGAGGTAGTTGACTCTAGTGGATGTCCTATTCCATTATTCATTGAGTCTATTTCATTTATTGATAAAGTTTATCCAAACCCTACAGAAAATGACTTAGTAGTTGAATTAAAAGATAATTTTAAAGTTCAAAAAATTGAATTCATAGATTTTAATGGTAAATCTATTGTGCCAAACAGAGTAATAAAAACTGATAACAGACTAGATATCAATGTATCAAATCTCAAAGATGGTATCTATGTA
>CAYXSW010000034.1:0-7533 GCA_964467915.1 uncultured Marinoscillum sp. | reverse complement strand
GGGTGGGTATCTGCCCTTACGCCAGAAGACTCAGCCTTAATATCTTTAAAGTCTCTCCTTCTCTTCTTAATCATTGACACAACTTCAACAGCGGCACAGGTAGTGACAGCTGAGAGTAGGAGTTCCATAGGAGATAAATTTTCCTTCTCATCTCTAGCGTACATGTCCACAACTAACTCATTTCCTGAAACGTTTTTGACGCTGTACTTCTCGTCATCAAGGTAAGACATAGAAACCTTTACTTCCATAAAACTGTATTTATAGTTAACTTGGAACAAATATATATACATGAGATTATTTTTAGTAGGTTTTTTATTAATATCAAACAATCTGTTTTCACAAGATTCATTAGAAGATATTCTAGGTCCCACGTCTAATGAACCAAAGGCTATAACATCAACATTTAGCTCAACAAGAATTGTTAATGGCCACTCGGTAGAGATGATTCCTGAGGGAGTAGGTGAATTCAGGATATCCCACAGGTTCGGTACCATTGAAGAAGGTTTCTACGATATTTTTGGGTTAGACAATGCACAGATACGACTGGGTTTTGATTACGGAATCAGTGATAATGTGATGGTTGGTTTTGGGAGAAGCTCCTACAACAAAACATACGATATTTTTTCTAAATTTTCTTTTCTAAAGCAGACTACTGACAACTCTGTTCCCGTATCCCTCCAGTATCTTTTTGCGGCATCAGTAGAAACTCTCAGGTACGGAGATAAGATTCCTTTCATGGAGAGGTTCAGCCAAGTCAACCAGGTACTCATATCAAAGAAGATGGAAAAGTTTTCTTTACAGCTGTCTCCCACAATAATATTTCATGAGTTCTATAACTATGAGAAAAATATTTTTAGTAGCCTAGGAGTAAGTGCCAGGTACATGGTAGGTCAAAGAGTTGCGCTAACTCTAGAGTACTACAATAGGTTCCATCACCAAGATGACGGATCTCTAGCATACAAAAATGTATTTGAAGATAACAACAACTCTCTTAGTCTCGGTGTAGATATCGAGGCTGGTGGTCACGTGTTCCAGTTCCACCTCTCAAACTCTTCTCCCCTCCACGAGAAAGGGTTTATGTTCCAGACTGATAAGAGTTGGGACAAGGGTCAGATATGTTTTGGTTTTAACATCTTAAGAGAATTTTCTGGATCTAAAAAATCAGATGACAAATGGTAGTTTTTTACCTAATTTTTTCTCTTTTTGCTATCCAAGAAGAGAACAGATACATCATAGAGAGCTCTAGTATTGAGTTCTACTCTTACGCACCACTAGAAGATATTGAGGCAGTTAACACAGAGTCTGTGGGAGCCATTGACCTGTCAACTGGAGAATTTATCATTAAGATACCAGTCTCTTCTTTCGAGTTCCCAAATAAGCTCATGCAAAAACATTTTAACGACAGCTACCTTGAGACTGACAGATACCCAGAATGTGTTTTCAGAGGGAAACTAGATGGAGATAATGCTATTGGAGAGATAACGCTCCACGGTGTCACAAAGAAAATTTCTGTGCCAGTGATAATGAAAAAATCTGATGATGAAGTTACTATAGATACTGAGTTTAAGATAATGCTTAAGGACCACAAGATTAAAATTCCTAGGCTGCTATTTCAGAATATAGCTGAAGAAATTGAGGTGAAAGTAAGCTCATCATTTATAAAATATCAGGCAGAATGAAGATAGGAGTAACTGGAGCATCAGGATTTGTAGGCTATAACGTGTGCAAAGAAATTTTAGCTAATGGAGATAGTCTAAATATTCTGATAAGAGAAGATGTGAGCTATCTTAAAGGTTTAAAATGTAAAAAGTTTTATGGTGACCTCAACAACCTGGAATCTATAGAAGACTTTTGTGATTCTTGTGATGTTATCATCCACTCTGCTGCAATGATATCAATAGGTTTTGACGCTTATGATAAAGTTTTTGAGGTAAACTACGTGGGCACAAAAAACCTTCTTAGCACATGTATTAAAAAGAATGTCAAGAAATTTATTTTCATCAGCACCGTAAACGCATTCAATAAAAAGTCTAAAAACAAAAAATTCGATGAGAAAAGAGAGCTTGTCAGAAGCGGGAGCTCCTACGACCTTACTAAGGCTATGGCACAAGACCTCGTGTTACAATCCAGAGGTATTGAGAAGGTATCAATAAACCCTACATCTGTCCTTGGAAAAAATGATTTTAAACCTTCAAGGCTAGGTAAAATTGTGAAAGCCATTCACTCAGGAAGTCTACCTATTCTTTTAGATGGTGGACTTGATATTATAGACGTTGAAGACCTATCCAAGGCAATCTATAACTCCTTATCAAATGGCAGAGACGGTGAGGCTTACCTGGTATCAGGGAAGTGGAGATCTTTCAAAGAAATTTATCATTCTATCCAAAAATTACAAGACAAAAAATCTACCGTTTTCTTCCTTCCAAAGTTTCTGGTAAACATGAGTCTTCCTATGTTATCCCTCTTCCCAAAAGGACTCCTCAAGAGAGCAGCAGAGATAAATGGAAAATTATTTCCAGGACTTGAGAACATGACAAAGGAAGCTATAGAAAATATTCTTAACTTTCCCAAAAATATTGATAATTCCAAGGCAAGAAAAGACCTCGGACTTGAGGTAAGCCCTCTCGAGAAGACAATTAAAGAGACTATACATGAGTGATTATGAGATATTTGTTTACGGGTGGATAGCCATTGGATTCCTTTCTTTCCCTTTTATCCTCAGATATAATCCCCCATACGGAAGGCATACCTCAGACAGCTGGGGACCTCTAGTAGATAATAAAGTTGCGTGGATAATTATGGAACTCCCTGCCCTTATTGTGTGCCCTTTCATAGTGTTTACTAGTGAAAATGCAGTTACTGGTATGACTAAAGTGTTCATTCTGATCTGGGTAATGCACTACTTCAATAGGAGTATTGTCTTCCCCATGAGGATAAAGACAAAGAAGAAGAAGATGCCTCTTTTAATAGCTGTGCTTGCTTTCTTATTTAATGTCGTCAATGGACTTGTCAACGGAATATATTTTGGCAGTGTCAGGTTCGACTACCCAGAAGCGTGGGCGTCATCTCCTCAATTCATTGTGGGAATCTCTCTCTTCTTCATAGGTTTCTATATCAATAATAAGTCTGACTCGCACCTTATAGGTCTGAGGAAAGGGAAGCAGAGGGATTATATGATTCCTAGAGAAGGTCTCTTCAACTACGTGTCTTGCCCTAACTTCTTTGGAGAGTTACTCGAGTGGCTCGGGTTTGCAATCATGACATGGAGTGTTGCGGGACTTGCGTTTTTTCTATGGACATTTTTTAATCTTGTGCCCAGGGCACTCTCACACCACAGGTGGTATAAAAGTACTTTCCCCGACTACCCTAAAGACAGAAAGGCTGTGTTTCCTTTCATACTCTAACTTTTAATATGTCTGACCAACGCGTAGTATAACACGGGGACAAACTCTCCTTCCCTATCTTCCACTTATTATTAATTCCTGATGAGCTGAGCTTTAGCACGTCTCTTCCCATGTTACCATTAATCTTATCTAGCGTGTGCATGAGTGTGTCTGCCTTCTCCCTGTCCCGGGAGTCAAAAAGGTTTAGCTGTACCTGGTCTCTTGGGACTATACCTGATAGTGTGACACCAGCCTTCTTGTAAGAATAACCCGAGCGGAATATTTTCTTCAGGCAGTGGGTAGCGAGCTTGTTAATTGTTATCGTGTCACTTGCCGCTGTGTCAAAGTCCATCGAAAAATATCCTGAGTACTGCCTGGCTTTTGGCTTGAA
Source organism: uncultured Marinoscillum sp. (assembly GCA_964467915.1). GTDB lineage: Bacteria > Bacteroidota > Bacteroidia > Cytophagales > MED-G16 > MED-G16. The sequence continues at coordinate 3,759 of CAYXSW010000034.1, read as the reverse complement.
CCTATTCGTGTACATGAAGACACTTAAAGACCTTGCGCATGCGCCCTCTCCACGTAACTTCTCCGAGCACCTCGAGGCGAACATACTCACGTACTCAGACATTCTAGAGTACTCTGATACCTCGACAGAAAATGAGCGGGAGGTGCATATACTCTTCTTCATGCTCCTTCCACCTTCTAGTTTAAAGTGTGGGATACACTTCAGCTCCCTGACCATCCTTAGACCTACGACGTTCATCACCTTCCTCACCCACGTCTCGTCACACTCCGAAAGATCCTTTGCGGTGTGGATCCCGTACTTCTTCAGCTTCATGGCGTACCTCATGCCCACGCCCCATATCTCATCCACGGGAAGGGAACTTAGTATCTTATCTATATGTGCCCTTTCGTTGAGATGACACACACCTTCTGGAGACTTCTTCGCAAGGTATCCGGCCACCTTTGACAAAGTCTTTGTATAAGATATACCGACAGATATAGGTATTCCTGTCCACTCCCTCACCTTCTTTTTAAGATGTAAAGCAAAAGCATGTGGGTTTTTCATTCCGCTAAAGTCAAGGAACGCCTCGTCTATGGAATATATCTCGTAAGAGGGTACTTCTCTTACCACGATGTCAAATACGCGCTTGGAGATGTCTCCGTACAGAGCAAAGTTTGATGAGAAGAGTTGGATATTGTGTCTTCTCACAAGTTCTCTCTTCTTGAAGATGGGCTCACCCATCTTAAGACCCAAAGACTTAGACTCGTTAGACCTGGCTATCACACACCCGTCATTATTAGAGAGTACAGCCACGGGCTTATTCTCCAGGTGTGGTCTGAACACTCTCTCGCAAGAGGCGTAGAAATTATTACAGTCTACAAGGGCTATCATGCTACACTATTAAAAGACCACATGACCTTGCCCCAGACGTAAGACTCAGAACCCTCAAGGATTTTAATCGGCCTCATCGCCTTATTCTCAGGGTATAAGAAGACGCTGCCTCCGATCTTCCTGTACCTCTTAACCGTAAAGTCTCCGTCAAGGACTGCAAGGACAACATCATTATTTTTTATCTTCTCTGCCCTGTCTACTAGTAATATGCTCCCGTCAAATATCTTGGCATTTATCATAGAGGTTCCGCTGACACGCACAAAAAATGTGGCACTTGGGTGCTTTATAAGCTTCTTGTCAAGAGAGAGATCAAACTCCAAGAAGTCATCCGCAGGAGAAGGGAATCCTGCAGCAACAGACTGGGAGTAGAAAGGGAGATTACTGAACGTATCAATCCTCTCGAGTGAAGGTTTTGTGGCTTTCATATCTAACTCAATTTGAATTTTTCAAAAGGAGTTAAAAATACTAATTATTTTAGTAAATACTAATTATTTTAGTATTAAATATTCTAGTTTTTTAGTTACCCGAGTCAGGAAGCGCTATGTCTACATTATCCCTGTAATCACCTAGCAGATGCTCAGCAAAATAGTACCACATCATCTTCTCATAATACCCCCTAAAGCTTCCGTACCCGTGCCTCTTACCAGGGAAGATCATCATATCAAACCTCTTCCCTGCCTTTATGAGTTCATCCGCAAGGCGTAGAGAATTTGTCGGGTGCACATTATTGTCAATATTTCCATGAGTCAGAAGAAGGTGTCCCTTCATATTCTCAGCAAGGGATTGATTAGTCTTAATTTTTGCGTTCCATGTCAACTCTTCGGTCTCATTACCATCATCATCTTTCTTCTTCTTGTACACAGCCTCAACTCCGTTATGCGTCTCACTCCACCACTTATTATAGATATTATTATCGTGATTACCTGCAGAAGAGCACGCCACATCATAGAAGTCAGGATAAGTTAAAAGGGCAGCCGTTGACATAAAACCACCACCTGAGTGGCCAAATATTCCGATATTATCAAGATCAATCCAAGAGTGTCTTTCAGCTAATTGTTCTAGTGACCTCTTGTCATCAGCAAGCGCGTAGTCTCTTAAGTTCTGGTAACCAAAAGTATGGTAGTACTTAGATCTCATAGGGCTCCCTCCCCTATGACCCATACTCACGACTATAAATCCAAGCTGAGCAATTGCGGTATTATACCTCCCAGAGATAGTGAAATCGTTCCGGAAAGACTCCACCTGCGGGCCAGGGTAGACGTAAGATATTACAGGATAACTCTTCTCAGGGTTAAAATCAAATGGTTTATACATCACACCGTACAAGTCCGTGATCCCATCATCTGCCTTCACCTTAAACCTCTCGGGCATCTTCCATCCGGCGTGGTATAGAAGACTAAGGTCAGCCTCCTCGAGCTTCATCACTATGTTCCCAGAGGCATCTCTCAGCACAGAGGTAGGCACTTTATCTACAGCTGAGTAGTTGTCCACAAAGTACTTACTTGACTCAGAAAAATTCACCCTGTGATTATATTTTTCCTTGGTAAGAAGTCTCATGCCAGAACCATCAAAATTAGAGCTATACACCATACTATAATAAGGATCTACATCTCTCTCCCTGCCAAAAGCCTGGTAGTACACCTTCCTATTTAGAGTGTCTATGTCTTGTATTCTTCCAGTGATAAAATAACCTCCGTTAGTTACCTTATTTTTTAATCTTCCAGTATTTCCGTCGTAGAGATAGAGCTGCCCCCAGCCATTTTTCTCAGACCAATATATTAATTCCTTCCCTTCCTCTAGCACCGCAAGCTGTCTGTAATTCCAGTTATGGTAAGGATGATTAACATCCTCAAACAGATACTTGACCGAACCGTCCGAAGTATTTATATAAGACACATCCAAAGTGTCGCTGGTCCTGTTCAGCCTCACCATGTAAAGTCTTTCAGACTTTTCTTTTGTGAGATGAAGAGACATCGTCTGGTCCACGTACTTATCTGCATCTACCGTAATTCTAGACTTCGATTCAACATCAAAAATTTCTAACACCTCCTGAGGCACATTTACTTCTCCTGGCATCGCGTATTTATACACCTCAAGTTCAGGCCTTGGATCTTTCAAAGTATTTATGACAAAGAGTTCGTCTACCTCTCTTGAGTCAGACCTATTAGAGTAAAGTTTTTTTGAATCCTTAAACCAACTAGCTCTTGCCCTCATCCTCTTGTCAGACGTAGTATCTCCCTGCCTCCACTGGTAGGAAAACCACCTCTCCCCGTCCTCAGTAAGTTTTATCTCCACACTATCCTCATCACCAACTTCCATAAGAAAAAGGTTGTGCTCTTTCGCGAATACAACATAAGAGGAATCTGGAGCATATGATGCCCAGTCATTGTCTTCTTCTTCAGGTATTGTGTCACCCCTCTTCAGAGATTTACTATAGATGTCATACATGTACTCGATACTATCAATCTGAAATTTTAATGTCCTGTTATCATCTTCAAGCTCTAGCTCATCAAGGTCAAGGTCTCTATGATTTACTGGCCTTCTAGTCAGCTCACTGAGCTTAGAAGAGAAGTCAAGGTTATCAAAAAGCTTAGACTTCGTTCTCCTAGCAGGATCAACCAGATAAAAATTTTTTCCTGATGTTGTAGTGTACGTGTACCAGAACTTGTCGCTCTCCTCAAACCACTGTGGTGACACCGAGGTCGTCTTTAACATCTTTGATAAATTAGCCTGACTGAACTTTTCAGCTGCCTTGAAGTTAGCCTTCTCCTGTGCCCTAGAGACAAAAAGAGTAGACAATAAAATTATTAGTATTCTCATGATAAAGGTTAGTTGTTATAACATGAAGATATAAATAATTGAGGATAAGAAAAAATTTAGATGTTTCTG
>CAYXSW010000033.1:4801-7802 GCA_964467915.1 uncultured Marinoscillum sp. | reverse complement strand
ACTGTCAAATAAAATTTCTTTAATTGGGTTTCCATAATATTTACTATATTTAAATTATTCAGTTTATTAGTCAATATTTAAATGTAAAAATTTTATCCGTATGAACAATCAAATTACTAGAAGAAATTTATTAAAATTATTAGGGGTCTCTGGTGTAGCACTCCCACTATCTGGGATTAGTAAGGACTTAGAAATTCAAACTAATTCTATAAGACAGGCTGGCTCTATAATAAAATTAAGCTCAAATGAGAATCCGTACGGACCTTCTCCAAAGGTTAGGAATGCGATCATAGACGCATTTGATGAAGCGTGCAGGTACCCGTACTCTAGAGTATCTGAACTTGAGAAAAAAATAGCAGAGAGAGAGGGAGTGGACCCGAGCATGGTACTTGTCACAGGAGGATCTAACGAAGGGCTAAGGGCAACGGGCAGGCTTTTCGGGATAGAAAAGAAAGAAATTATAGCGTGTAAACCTACATACTTAGCACTGATGACATATGCTAAAGAGTTTGACTGCAAAATAAACTGGGTCCCTCTAGATAATGAACTAAAGTATGACCTCAACGAGATATCAAGTAGGACATCGACGAATACGAGCATGGTATTTATATGCAACCCGAATAACCCAACAGGCACAATGCTTGGAGCAGATGAACTAGAAGACTTTTGCGTATCGACATCTAAAAAAACATGTGTCTTTGTAGACGAGGCGTATTACGATTACTCAATTAATGACGGATACCCAACTATGACGAAACTTGTCAAAGATGGTCATAACGTAATTGTATCTAGGACATTCTCTAAAATTTATGGACTAGCTGGTGTCAGAATTGGGTACCTTATATCCAGCCCAGAGAGGATTGCCCAGCTAAAAAAATGTACCATGGCCGGAACTAATATGCTTGCAACTCACGCGGCAATGACAGCGTACGATGAGAAGAGCTTCTTCGACTACAGTCTTGGTAAAAACACAGAAGCGCTAGAAATATTCTACGATGCATTTGAAGAACTCAATTTAGATTATGTGAAGTCTTACACAAACTTTGCATTCTTTAAGACAGGTACTCACATAGATGAGTTCAGCAAGTACATGAAGGACAAAGGTATTCTAGTGGGTAGACCATTCCCTCCGTACTACGACTGGTGTAGAATAAGCACTGGAAAGATAGAGGATGTGAGAAGATTTACCCAGGCACTGAAAACATTTTACTCTTAAAAAGAGAGCAAAAAAAAAGTGAGAATTTCTTCTCACTTTTTCTTCAAATTGAATTTTAATATTTAGTTTTTAGCTAAATAGAATCTCCAATATCCATGACCAATATTCATGTCTACAACTACCTCAGTAGCACTAATTGAAACTACTTCGTAAGTTCTTTCATTAGGTTGCGCAGCACCACCTGATATCTCACCACCATTTACTGCTTTTGCAAGACCTAGATAAGCTCCAGCACCATCTAATTTAAGTGTCATAGCACCTACGTCTAGTGTGTAAGAGTAGTCACCGTTAACATGAGGAGCAACTGGCGCACCACATCCTTCTGGATCTTTACCTTGCCATGGCTCTAACCATGTTTCAGAGCCTAAATCAGCAGAAAATGTTCCGTCAGCTTTGAACTCAAATACATCATCTTCCCAGCAAGCTCTAGAACCATCTCTTGGGTATGACCACCAACCTTCATTTCCTTTATCAGCACCCACTCCCATTCCAATAGGGCTCCATGATCCCACTAATACAGCAGCATAGTCTATACAGTCTTCACAAGAGTTATAGCACGCAGTAGTTAGCGTTACATTCTGTTCTAAATTACCTACAGATAAAGGTCTGTTAAAATAAGTTCCATCTGAAGTAGCAGCACAGGCATCATTTTCATCAAACTGCTCCTGAGCAGCCCAGCCATTTATAGTAAACTTATACTCGTAAGATTCATTAGTAGTAAGTTCTTTAGTTATTTCATAAACACCATCAGAATCAGCGTCAGTCATGACGTTACAACCTCCACACCATCCGCCCAGTTCGCCGCCTCCGTTAAGATTAACAACATCTCCAGTATTTAATCCTGCATTCTTCATGTCTACAGAAAAAGTAACATTTGCTTTCGCGTAAGTAGGCAAATCAATTTGCACAGACTGAGAAGCAGATTGTCTCCAACCCAAGGCATTACTAGTACCTGCTGCTGTCGCAGTCAAAGTTACTGTAAATGAACCAGCACCAGAATATGTGTGCGAAGGGTTAGCGTCAGAAGAGCCGTTTCCATCACCAAAATCCCAGTTATAGGAGAGCGCTCCCGAGGAGCTGTTTGTAAATGACCAGGTGAAAATATCACCGGCAGATTGAGTCGCACTGAATGCTACGCTAGGTTTAGTTCCGTAGATAGGTTCTGGCATGCTATCATCGCAACTGAATGTTATTGCAGTAAACAATACAACTAGAAATAGAAAAGATTTTAATTTTCTTGATTTCATTATAGTTTAGTTTAGTTTAGTTTAAAATATTTTAATAATTACAATTTATCACGTAATAATTGACAATAATAGTAAATATTATACTAAATATTAAGTATTAACTTGATTTTTAAAGTTGAAACTGAATATTTTAATACGTGTTTTAACAAGGATAATATCGAGGATTATTATTTAGAAGAAAATTTTATTTCTTTATTAATTTTCTAGTGAAAAAATTTGCCTTAGAATAAACTTTTAAATTGTACGTGCCATTAGAAAGATAAGAGTAGTTTATAGAGAACTTATATCTATTTTCTACTACCTCTGAGAGAAGCTTACCCTCTAGATTAAATAAGTGAATTGTATAGGGCGGATCAATATTATCATTTATTTTAAAATAGGTATTTCCAAGAGTTGGATTCGGATAAATGCTGATGCTATTGCTATCATTAACTTTCTCTGAAGACAATAAAAGCTGTTCGTCATCATCAATTGCTGACATCTTATCAGCTAAAATCATAAACTGTCCAGGATAAAGTTTTATCCTATTATCTTGAGA
>CAYXSW010000033.1:0-4701 GCA_964467915.1 uncultured Marinoscillum sp. | reverse complement strand
TCTTCACATGTATTTATACTTAACTCATACCCTAGCTCACCAAACTGCCATATCATCTTAGGACCAGGAACAGTTAAAAATAAAGACCCAGCAGCCTTCATTCGACTTATAGAATTATTAAAATCTTTCACATCATAGCTTCCACTAGAGTTACCGTACGTTATGTTTTTATACATAAGCCGTTCCTTGTCATGACTTTCCATGAAACCAACAAGTGTTGGGTTAGAAAAACCTCTACTCATATAGTTAATACCTTTAAAGTCAGAAGGGTATCCCATTGTAGCCTCGTTATAATTATAATTTTCTTCCCCCCAGGACATAATACCATACTCAGAGAAAACCTTCTCTTCTTCATTCTGAAAATGTTCAAATATGATGTAAGCATCTTGATTCTTTTCCCATACATCATCTGCCAAGGTTTTTAGATAACTAACTCTATCCGAGGAATAGTTTTCTGCTATACCTTGATTAGTAAAACCCTTGGTCAAGTCAAATCTAAATCCATCAATGTGGTACTCATCAACTAAAAAATTATTTATCCTTCTCAAGTAATCTCTAACATAACCTGACTCATGATTCATGTCGTTGAAGTAGTTAAGGTAAGATTCAGAAACAGGAGACTCCTGGAAAAAAGGATTCTGAGAAGTCGGGCTGCCAACATAAGTATTACTCTCAGTATTCCACAATCTGAAGTATGGATTCTGGCCTGTAGCATGATTGTATACTACATCTAAAATGACTGCGATACCTCTCTTGTGACACTCATTTACAAGTTCTTTGAATTTTGTTGGAGAACCATAAATTTTATCAACTGCCATATGAAATGAGGGGTTATACCCCCAGCTACTATTCCCATCAAACTCATTAACAGGCATTAACTCAATAGCATTTATTCCCAGTCCCTGGAGATAATCTAGCTTTTCTACTACTGACTCAAATGACTGGTCTTCATGAAAATCTCTAATTAAGAGTTCATAAATAATTAAATCTTCCTCTTTGGGTGGGATGAAAGAAGCATCTTCCCAAGAAAAACCATCATCTACTTTAAACATTGTTGCTGCATGCTTATTATTTTTTGGGTATGAGGGAAAGGTACTAAATCCACAAGCCGCAGTCTTACATACATACGAGTCATTATAAGAATCTAGTATTATTGGAGAATAGGGATCCGCAATATAAATAGATCCGTCTACCAGGTACTGGAAAGAATAGTAAGCGCTTTCATCAACACCACTTAAAACAAACCAAAACCTATTAATAGTATCATCATATTTCATCAAGTACTGATCATCAACTTCCCAGTTATTGAACGAACCCACAAGATTCACAAATGATTTTCCCGGTGCATTTAACACAAAAACCACACTCCCACTTATAAAATTCAGACCATCATTTACACCTGAGTAAGGAATGCTCTCTATAGACACATCAGGTTTAATAAAGACATCAAATGATTTTTGTATCTCGCTTCCTGATTCTATATCAGTTACCAATAGCTCATAACTTGAACTCTGTGTGATATTGGTAATGGTATAAGAATAAGATGTCACCCCATCTAACTCATTTATTAGAGTACCATTTTCTTTTAATTTAAAATTTGAATTAGAACTTGAGGTTGCCTCTACCTCAAGGTTTTCTCCACTCTCTATAACAGATGTAATCCCTATTGGATTGATAAGGGTTACCTCAAAAACTCCGACTTGTAAAATAAAATCGGCTGATTTCTTGTCTCCTGATCCATCTTTTGCTTTTGCCAAGACTCCTATAGTCTCAATTCCTGTGTCACTAAAAAAATCTTTAGGAGTGAAGATGAAGCTAAACGAACCATCTGAATTTTTTGTCATTTTCATTTGCTCATTTGAATTATTCCACTGACCGTTCCACTCTGAGTCTGGGTTAGTCGATCCACCTCCAAATTTTGTGTACCACGTCCATAAGTAGATATCATCTACTCCTGAAAGATTTCCAGAGTTAATATCCGAAACGGTAAGAGTGATTTGTTCACTTTCAAGGAAAGGGTCAGGATCAACTTCCCAACTACCTTGTGGAATTTGAGAAAAAGATATATTAGATATAAAAGTGAGAAGTAATATGATATACCTTATTTTCATTTACATTAAATTTTTCTAAATTACTGTATTAGATATGGTAAGATATTTCATATATGTATTAGTCTTATTTTCAACTTCTTGTACGAATATTGAAAAAAATAGCAGCCCTAATATAGTAATTATATTTATGGATGACTTAGGCTACGGAGATATTTCAAATTTCGGTGCTATCAACTATAAAACTCCAAATATAGACAGGATGGCAAACCGGGGGATGCTTTTCACAAATTTTTATTCTGCACAGGCAGTATGTAGCGCATCTAGAGCTGGACTTCTCACCGGAACATACCCAAATAGAATAGGAATTAGTGGAGCTCTTATGCCATACTCAAAAAAAGGCTTACACAAGGATGAGATAACAATTGCTGAAATGTTAAGAGATGAGGGGTATGCTACTGGAATTTTTGGGAAATGGCACCTAGGTCACCAAAAAAAGTTTCTCCCAAATAACCACGGGTTTGACACCTACCTAGGAATACCTTACTCTAATGACATGTGGCCAGTTGACTTTGATGGGAACCAAATTTCTGACACATCAAACTGGAAAAAGAAGACCTATCCCCAGTTACCATTAATTCAAGATTTCGATAAGGTAAGAGAGATAAAAACATTAGAAGACCAGTCCATACTAACAACATTATATACTGAAAGATCAGTAGAATTTATAGAAAAAAATAAAGACAGGCCTTTCTTCCTTTACCTCCCTCACTCTATGCCACATGTACCTATTGCCGTTTCAGAAAAATTTTTAGGAAAAAGTAAACAGGGGCTGTACGGAGACCTTATGATGGAAATTGACTGGTCTGTTGGAGAAATTATTAAAAGTATTGAGTCAAATAACTTATCAGAAAATACTCTGATAATCTTTACTAGTGATAACGGTCCATGGTTAAATTTTGGAAATCATGCCGGCTCTACTGGAGGGTTAAGGGAAGGAAAAGGCACAAGTTTTGAGGGTGGTCAAAGAGTGCCAACTGTAATGATGTGGGATGGTATAATTCCTAAAGGAAAAATTGCAAATCAACTTTCTTCAACAATAGATATATTACCAACAATTGCTCATATAACTGGGGGCAACCTACCAGGGCATAAGATTGATGGAGTTAACATATTTGATATCTTGAACGGAGGAGAAGAAGAACCTAGAGATCATTTCTTTTATTATTATGGAAATAATAATCTAGAAGCAGTAAGAAAAGATAACTGGAAATTAATTCTTCCTCACTCATCAAGATCATATAAGGGAGTACTACCTAAAAATGATGGACACGGCGGCCCATATAACAGGATAGAAACAGGACTTGAACTTTATAATTTAAGAAGAGATCCTGGAGAGGAGTATGATGTTATTGAACTTTATCCAGAAATTGCTGAAGAACTTGAGAAACTTGCAGAAGTTGCAAGAAAAGACATGGGAGATAACCTTACTGGAAGAAAAGGATCAAACATAAGAAAATCAGGCAAATTATGACAAGAAAATATTTTTTACTTTTTACAGCTCTTTTTTTCTGCTGCAATGAAAAAAATAATCAAGCAGATAATGAATATAAAGTTCAGGCTCAAGTATGGACTCAAAATGCAGCTGAGTACAGAGCCTTGTGTTACCAAGCATTCAACACAGCAAAAACTAATTTAGATGCTTTTTTCTTTTTTGATAAAAAACATGAAAAACCTCTTGCTATTATAACAGATGTAGATGAAACCGTACTAGACAATAGCCCTTATGACGGTAAACTTATTTTAAACAACACTACTTACAATAGAGAAAGTTGGGTTGAATGGGGAAATTTAGAAATAGCTGAAGCTATTCCAGGATCTCTAGAATTTTTAAAATATGCCTCAGAAAAAAATGTAAAGATTTTTTATATATCTAATAGATACTCAGAGCAGCTAGAATCTACGGTAAACAATCTGAAAAGATTAGGTTTTCCTGATGCAAAAAAATCAAATGTTCTCCTAAGAAGTGACAGCAGAAGTAAAAGTGAAAGGAGGAAGTCAGTATCTGATAAGTATGAAGTGATTATGTTGATTGGAGATAATTTAGCAGATTTTAATGATGATTTTGAAGTTAAATTGTCTGGCGAAAGAACAAATTATACCGATGAATTAAGTAATGATTTTGGAACGAAACTAATTGTCTTACCTAATCCTAATTATGGAGACTGGGAATCAAATGGAATATTTAACGGAAAGGACTACAATGATTTTCAGAAAGATTCAATCAGAAAATCAAAAATTAAATCTTACTAAGTATTAATTTTTTTTCTTATCCTTTTTATTCTTTTTATTACCAAAGACGCCGCCCACATTATTTTGAGTTAAGTATTCAGATAATCGAGTATTATAGTCTGGGTCTGCATCTCTAATTTTTTTTGTCCAATTAGTGTTAACAGCTAATTTCAGATAATTCGGCTCATAATCATACAAATTGAGAGTAATTTCATCTGGAAATTCAAAAGAACGACTTCGGTGAACTTCATATCTTATGTATATAGTAGAAGCTTCAATATCACCTATACTATTGGGGTCTCCTGCGGCATATATTCTGTCCTTATTCTCACAACCTCCATCAATAGTACCATATATATCA
>CAYXSW010000032.1:0-7983 GCA_964467915.1 uncultured Marinoscillum sp. | reverse complement strand
TATTTTTCTTTCTTTTCTAGGTTTTGGTTGTTATGGAGTTGAAGATATTTATTATTCAAATAAAACCTCAATTTCTTGGTCAAGTTTAGTTAGTACTGGTTCGTCATTAAATTCATCTTATCAAGAGTTGTCACCATATCTCTTATCTAAGGACACATTGCTTTTCATTTCAAATAGTATGAAGGATGGTTATAATTTATATTATTCAGTATCAAAAAATAATTCATTTTCAGATTGGACTGAGCCAGTAAAGCTTGAAAAGCTAAATACATTAAATTCAGAATTTTCAATTTCACAAAATTTTAATAAAACATCATTTTTTGTTTCTTATTCTAAGGATAGCAGGACTAATTATGATATTTATGAGTACAAGCACAGAAAAAACAACAACTCAATTCTTCTAACATTAAATTTTAAAAATGATTTAAATTCTGGAATTATTGAGGTGTCATCAAAAAATAATTTTTATAAGAATATTGATATAATTAACAATTATCCTAGAATCAAACTAGAATATGAAGGGTTGTACAATATTAAAATAACAAGCGAATCATATTTTATATTAGATACTCTAGTATCAATTGATAAAACTAGATCAATAGATTTAATATTGACAAAAATTCAAAAGGGAACAAGGAAACAATTATCAAAAATTAACTTTATAAGGTCCTCTACTCAAATTACTACTGAGTCTTTACCTTACCTTAATGACCTCCTCCATCTTTTTAAAGGAGATAATGATAAAAGTATTATAATAGAAGGTCATACTGATAATTCTGGTGATTACAGACAAAATGTTAAATTATCAAAAGAAAGAGCACTCGCTATAAAAAAATTCCTAACAGATAATGGAATCGATAAAAATAAAATTAAAGTAAAGGGATATGGTCCTTCTAAGCCAAGATATAGTAATAGTTCAGAAGCAAATAAAATTAAGAATAGGAGAGTAGAGATATATATTGATAATTAATAGCCGAGCGCTGTGTTATCACCTCTTTTATCTGCTCCACCTTCTAAAATTCCATTCTCAATTAAAATACAATCCATTCTTCCTATAGTGGATCTCTCATTAATTTTATGCCCCATTTTCTTAAGATTCTCATTTAGGTTAGTGTTTAATGTGTTTTTTTCAACCACAAGAAAATCTGGTAACCACTGATGATGAAACTTTTTTGCATCTACCGCCTCTTGCATTCCCATTTTAAAATCTATCACATTAAGTATTGTTTGAAAAACTGAAGTAATTATCGTTGATCCTCCTGGGGTACCTAAAACCATATAAAGTTTGTCATTTTTCTCAATTATAGTAGGTGTCATAGATGATAACATTCTTTTATTTGGTTCAATAGAATTTGCTTCTCCACCAATTAAACCAAACATATTTGGATACCCAGGTTTTACACTGAAATCATCCATTTCATTGTTTAAAATAAATCCAGCATTATCTACGACGACTTTTGAACCATACGCACCATTAATAGTTGTTGTTAAAGATATTGCGTTTCCATATTTATCAACTATTGAAAAATGAGTAGTTTCTTCAGACTCATTAATTTGAATATTTCCTTCTTTCACTTTATCTGAAGGAGTTTTTATATCTGGATCAATAGTATTGAATCTTTCATCTAAATAACTCTTATCTATTAAATCAGATATAGGTACTTTGTAGAAGTCCGAATCTCCTAAATATGTAGCTCTATCTGCATAAACCCGACTTTCAATTTCAGCAATAGTATTAATATATTTTAAAGAATTATGATCATAGTTTCCAACATTTAACTTTTCAGCTCCGTGTAATAACTGCAAGAGCGCTATTCCTCCACTTGAAGGCGGACCCATTGATATAATACTATGATTCTTATATTTCCCAACTATTGGTTTTCTCCATATTGAGGAGTAATTATTTAGATCTTCATAAGAGATTATTCCATTCCCTTCATTCATCTCATTAACTATGTAATCGGCTGTCAAACCTGAATAAAAGCCTTCTCTTTTTTTATCCCTAATCCTCTCAAGTGTTTTTGATAAATCTTTTTGAATCAATATATCATTTTCTTTCCACTCGCTTTCTTTTACGAAAGAGACCTTTGAGTCATTAATTGAGTCAAATAATACCATAACTCTATTTAAACTATTAGACTGTTTATGAGTTAAACTAAATCCATTCTTTGCTAGCTCAATAGACGGTTCTAATAAAAGATTCCAATCAATTGATCCAAACTTCTCATATATCTTAACCATTCCATCAACTGAGCCTGGAACACCTGAGGCAAGATGACCAATTTTACTTCTTTTATCATCTACAACTGATTCTTCTTCTGAATTTAATATGTACATATCTCTGTATGATTTTAGTGGTGCTTTCTCTCTAAAATCCAAACTACCAATTTCACCATTATTTAATCTATAAACAGCAAAACCACCACCACCAATATTACCTGCATTAGGATATACTACAGATAATGCAAAATGAACTCCAATTGCGGCATCAAATGCATTTCCTCCATTCTTCAAAATATCTAGACCAATTTTTGATGCAACAGGATGGGCAGCAGAAACCATACCATTTCTTGATATTGTCTCATTTGGAACCTCATTACATGATAAAATAAAAAATATTGAAAATAAAATTTTATAAAAAAATGAATTTTTGAATTTATATTGCATCTGAATTTTTTATTAATGTGTGGAATAGTTGCAATTTACAATAATCAAATAAAATTTGATAAAGATATGAGGTTAAAGTGTCTTAAAATGTCTAAAAAAGTTAGACATAGAGGCCCTGACTGGTCAGGTATATATTCATCAGATAACGCAATATTAGCACATGAAAGACTTTCTATAGTAGATATAAAATCAGGAAGACAACCTCTATTTTCTAGTGATGAGAATATTATACTTACAGTAAATGGTGAAATATATAACCACCTAGACTTTAGAAATTCATCTGAAATAGATTATAAATATCAGACAAATTCAGATTGTGAAGTTATTATCCCTTTATTCAAAAAATATGGGAAAAACTTATTAAACCACTTAAATGGTATTTTTTCTTTCTTTTTATATGACAAATTAAAAAATTCATTTTTTGTTGCAAGAGACCCTATTGGTGTTATTCCATTATATATGGGAATGGATAAAAATGGCACGTCTTATTTCTCATCAGAGATGAAATCTTTAGTTGGTAGATGCGAAAATATTAAAGAGTTTCCGCCTGGCCATTATATGACAAATAATGATAATTATCCTGTCAAATATTATATTGAAAATTGGATGAATTTTGATAATATTAAAAACTACAACTCAACAAAAGAATTAAATCATTCCCTTGAAAATGCTGTTAAGAGACAACTTATGTCAGACGTGCCATTTGGAGTTTTATTATCAGGAGGTTTAGATTCATCAATTATTTCATCTGTTGTAAAAAAATTTTCAAAGAAAAGGGTAGAGTCAAACCAAAAGAAAGATGCTTGGTGGCCACAAATTCATTCATTTGCTGTTGGTTTAAAAGATTCGCCTGATTTAAAAGCCGCTAATAAAGTATCTAAACATTTAGGGACTGTTCATCACGAAATACATTTTACTGTTCAGGAAGCATTAGATTCATTGGAGGATGTTATTTATTATCTTGAGACCTATGATGTGACAACAGTAAGAGCTTCAACTCCAATGTATTTAATGGCTCGATACATTAAGTCTATGGGGATAAAAATGGTCTTATCAGGTGAAGGTGCTGATGAAATATTTGGTGGGTATTTATACTTTCATAAAGCACCTAATTCAAAAGAATTTCATGAAGAGACTGTAAGAAAGATTAATAAACTACATCTCTATGACTGTTTAAGAGCTAATAAATCATTGTCTGCATGGGGAGTAGAGGGAAGAGTTCCTTTCTTAGATAAAGAATTTATAGATTATTCAATGAATTTAGATCCTGAATTAAAAATGATAAATTCAGATAAAATTGAAAAGCACATACTTAGAGATTCTTTTAATGGATATCTTCCGGACGAAATTCTGTGGAGACAAAAAGAACAATTTTCTGATGGAGTAGGTTATAATTGGATTGATTCTTTAAAAGATTATGCTGAAAAATCTATTTCTGATAAAGATTATAATAACAGATTAAAAATTTTTCCAGTACATACTCCAAAATCTAAAGAAGAATTTTTATTTAGAAGAATCTTTGAAAAACATTTTCCAGGTGATGATTGTGCGCTTTGTGTTCCTTCCTCAAAATCTGTTGCTTGTAGCACTGAAGAAGCTTTGAAATGGGATAAATCTTTTTTAGATATGAATGATCCATCAGGAAGATCTATCAAGAAAGTACATAAAGATTCATATTAAACTTTTTCTAAAGCCTGTTTGATATCTTTAATTAAATCATCAGGATCTTCAATTCCAATTGATAGTCTAACTAGTGATTCACTCATCCCAATTTTATTTTTGGTCTCTACACTTACATCCGCATGAGTCATTGAGTATGGGTGACTAGCTAAACTCTCTGTTCCGCCAAGGCTAACAGCAAGTTTTACAAGTTTTAAATTATCTAGAAACTTAAAGGCTTCTTTTTCACTTCCTTTTATATCTATTGATATCATTCCTCCACTACTTGAATACTGTTTCTTATACACCTTATATTCTTCAGTGTTTTTGTCTATTAAACTTAAGTAATGCACTTTTTCAATTTTAGAGTGATTATTTAAATGCTCAGCTATTTTATTAGCGTTTTCCGCACTCTTCTCCATTCTAATCTTTAATGTTTCCAAACTTCTTGTAATTAGCCAACAAGTAAACGGTGAAGCCATATTTCCCATAAAGACTCTCATACCTTTTAACTTATTAATTATTTCAGATGATCCAGTTGCTGCACCAGCTACCAAATCACTATGACCACCAATATATTTTGTTGCTGAATATAAAACAACATCTGCACCATGGTCTAGCGGTTGTGAAAAAACAGGACCCATAAATGTATTATCAATAGCTACATAAACTTTATTTTTTTCATTAGAAAAGTGGTTAGCTAATTTTTTTGATTGACTAATATCGACTAAGCTGTTTGTTGGGTTTGCCGGACTTTCAATATACACTAGACTAACGTCTAAATCAGGAAATTTTTCTTCTTTCTCTCTCAAAATAGTATCTAATGGATCAAAAGAATTAAAATACATAGACTTAATATTGTACTTTGGTAGTACATGTTCAATAAAATGATCAGTACCTCCATAAAGTGGAGAAGAATGTAGAATAATGGTGTTTGGTTTTGTTAATTCAAGAATTGTTGTAGTTATAGCTGCCATTCCACTCTGGAATAAAGCACATGCTTCAGCATTATCCCAAATTTTTAATCTATCCTCAGCAATCTCTAAATTAGGATTATTTATTCTAGAGTAGGCGAGAGACATCGATTCTCCAATATTCTTTTCTCTTAGTCCATATGCTATATGAAAGTGTGACTTACCCTCTTCTGCATTTTTGAATACGAATGTGCTTGTCTGAAATATTGGAACTTTAGCTGATCCCTCTGAAAGATGAGGATCGTAGTGAGCTCCCATCATTTCACTTTCTGGTTTGTTACTTTTTTTCATTATTTGTTGTATCTATTTTAACACTTAAGTTATCCTCAAATGATTCTATGCTAGATTCTTTAAATTCTTCAAGTTGTTTTTTTAAATCTTTTTTAAATCTTTTAATAAACTCATCACTTGATAAGTTTTTTAAGTTTTTATTTATTTCATTAATTTTTTGATCTACAATTTTAAGTTCTTGATCTTTTATCTTTAGAATTTCATCAACAGCTTTTTTAAGGGCTGAAATTTTGGCATGTTCTTCCTTTAATTTAGACCTGTATTCATTTTCCAGTTGATTTAAATATTCTTTATTTTCCTTAATTAAATCTTCAATATTTTTTGATAAATTATCTTCAAGCTCATTGTTTATTTTTTGTATGTCTTTTAATAAAACATCTAATGAGTTCTTAATAAAATCTTCTTTTGATTCAATTAATAAATCCCTTAAGTTTTCATTTTCTGATTTAGTTGAAGCTTTATTTAATAATGAATTGGCTTTTGATTTATTTTGAGAATAACAATTAACTGATATAATTAAAAATAATGTTGAGAGAATAAGTTTTTTCATAATAAAAATTTTAGGCAATATAAAAATAAATTTTATTCATTTAATTGGTTAAAAATTTTATTTTCCTTTAATTGTGGAAATAAATTCAAGGCATTTTGATAATATATTTTTTTTAAGACTATGTCTGGCAAATTGATTCCATAAATCTTCCAGTTTCCATGTCTTTTTCTATAATAATCAAAATATTCATTATCGGTTTCTAAAACCCTAAAATAAGTGTAATATTCTGATACTTTGTATGAATCTTTTCCAAATAGTATCCTGTCTTGATAATCGATAAAAAATTCCCTTGCTTTTTTGGGTTGTCTTCCTATTTCTGCTAAAACAGCACCTATTTCAGTCATAACATTAGGTAAATTATCTAAGTGTGATGATAATCTATCAAGGTCATTACCCATCCAACCCAAATGAGCATTAATAAATGTAGTATTTGGGTTTTTTTTGAACATATCATGCTGTTCAGATATTACTTCTTCAAATGAGGGATTTAATTTTGGATCTCTATATCTCCCAGGCTTTTGCTTTAGTTCAAGCCATCTTTCATTTTTTTTATCTTTTGGATTCCAAAATGATGATGGTTCTCCACTATGAATAAGTACTGGAATATTCATTTCGGCGCATATATCCCAAACAGGCTTTAACCTGGGGTCATTTATTTTTATTCTATTTCCATATTTGTCTTTGTCATCAAGACCCAATGACTTATAAATTTTTAAACCTATTACTCCGTTTTGGACAGCATCTTTGATTAGTTTTTTATTATTATCTCCAAATTCTGGATCATCAATTTTTTCAAAATCAATATTAACAAAAAGTCCAAATCTATCTGGATAGTTTTCCTTAATATTTTTAAGAGATTTTTCTAAGTATATTCCTCTAAAACCACTTAGATTAACCATGAAACCCATATTCATGGAGTCCATCTCTCTAACTAGTTTAGATAAGTCTTTAATTGGCATATCAAACTGATGATTGTGAACATCAATAAATGGATATTTAGATTTAGTTATTAAATTTTTTTCTACTTTAAGAGTTGAAATAGGATCGTAATCTTCTATGTCCATAAGATTATATTTATACTGAATAGCATCAATACAGTAATATGTTACTCCAGAAAAGAGAATTATGAAAAATAATATTTTAAAAAATTTTATCAAAACTTTAGTTTATTGGGATAGATATTCCTGTTTTATCCCATAATAATCTTAGATTTAATTTATTATCAACTTCTTGAAAAACAATTGTAAATTGTTCTAATTCACTATCTATAATAAAAGGCTTAACTTCTATAGTTACCACATCATTACTTTCATCCGGTTCAAAAAACGCAAATGAACCTGATTCAGAGTTAAGAAATACTTTCCATGATTTTTCTCCAGGTATAGTATACATCCAATACGAACCTTTTTCAAGAAGTTTATCACCAAAGTAAAAAGAATCTGAAACTGTTAAGTCTGTAGAAAAATTTGCTCCAGTTCTCCAGTATTCATTAAAGGGAACCAAAGCTCCATCTTCCTTATTACCGAATATTAATCTGTTCTTTTTATAAGGTCTACTATATTCAACTTTATAATTTTTATTATTAAAAGTATAGGTAGTTTCACCTAGAGGACTAGCAGGAGGTGTTAAATACGTGTAAATAGCAAAGCCAAGCACAAATAATATTAATAAAAGGAGTAAATATTTCAAGGATTTCATAGTAAAGAATTAGTGATTATTTATTTAATTTATAAAATTACTTATAATATAATTTTATATCAATAAATGGCCCACGAGTTTGATAAATATTTAAATTTTCATAGAGAAAAAGGAGGCACAGGAAAAATTTATAAGTTCAAGTTT
>CAYXSW010000031.1:0-10643 GCA_964467915.1 uncultured Marinoscillum sp. | reverse complement strand
CCTATACACCTATTATATGTCATCTGGTTTAATCCTTCACTGCTATGGGTTGTGGCAGCAACTGGACAAACAGTCTCACAAGGTGCATTATTACAATGCTGACACATCATAGGCTGAAATGTAACATCTGGATTTTCAGCAGCAACCTCTAGTGCTTGTAAGTCCTTAACATCTTTATCATCTTCATCACTTGAATAGTATCTATCTATTCTAAGCCAAGCCATTTCTCTTCTATTCAAAACCTCTTCCTTACCTACAACTGGAATATTATTTTCAACTTGACATGCAACAACACAGCTCCCACAACCAGTACATGAATTCAAATCTATTGACATTACCCAGTGGTGATTATTATATTCGTGCCCATTCCAAAGTGTAACTTCTTCAGGTTTTTTCTTTCCTTTACTTGTCGCTACTTTAAATTGATACTTACCTGCATATACATCTTTCTTATACTCTTCAAGTGAAGTCTCTTGAATTATACTTTCTCTTGCCATTATAGTTTCATGTGTCTGAGTCTGGGCAATTCTATATTCTTTCCCAGTGTTAGATAATGAAATGTTTACTAAAGATAAATTTTGTGATTTTTGATTTTTATCTAATAGGCTGAACGCGTTAATACCTACATTATCTCCAACAGGTCCAGAAAGTGTTCTTCCGTAACCAAGAGCAAGTCCAACAGTACCTTCAGCTTGACCTGGTTGGATGATTGCAGGAATCTCGTAATTACTACCATTTAAATTAAGACCTAATAAATTTGTAGTCATGGTTCCAGCATCAGTAGAAATATTCAACTTACTTGCGTCTTTAGGATTAACAGACAAATAATTATCCCAACAAACCTTAGATATTGGATCCGGCATCTCTTGCAACCAAGGATTATTTGATTGAACACCATCTGATACTGTTAAGTTCTGGTATATATTAATTTCAAAACCAACATTTTTCACTACTTTTGAGATAACTGATTGAATTCTAGAAATTATTTTTGAAGTAATTTTCTTAGCACTAGGCAATGGATTTGAGTTTGATTTATTATTATCAATAAACTCAGCAACACCATCGTGAAGTAACCTATCCCAGAATATCTGAAAAGGTTCATCAGAGTCTGTAAATTTCTGCTTTACTCTCCAACTCTTTTTCAGATAATTAAAATAATTTTCATCGGAGCCTGACCATTTTAATAGTGAGTCTTGAACTTGGCGTGTATCAAAAATATTTTTGATAGTTGGTTGACCAAAACTAAATGAGTTTTCGATAGGCTCATAATCATTCCAAGACTCAAGAAAATGAGAATCGGGCGCAATCACATCACATAAAATAGAAGTTTCATCTATTCTATCTGAGGTAGATACCTTTAAGTTAGCTTTAGAAAGATTATCCTTAATTTTTGTGGATAAATAACTATCATATACAGGATTACAATTCATGAAAATTACAGAAGAAACATTTCCTTTAGATAAATCAGATAAAAATTG
Source organism: uncultured Marinoscillum sp. (assembly GCA_964467915.1). Lineage (GTDB taxonomy): Bacteria > Bacteroidota > Bacteroidia > Cytophagales > MED-G16 > MED-G16. The sequence continues at coordinate 9,165 of CAYXSW010000031.1, read as the reverse complement.
ATTCATTCTTTTATCATCTCCATTTCTTATATTATAAGATCTATTAGCATCAATAGATTTCCCATAATTACCAAGAAGTTCATTAATCATATTCACAACCAACTGAACATATTTATTATTTGAGTTTGAAATCACAATTGATTGACCAATGTTAGCAACTAGATCCTCAGCAACTTTTTCTAAGATGTCAACCTTTATAAGGTTCTTTTTTGATTTATCATAATTTATTAATGGAGGTGAGTATTTTGCAAATACATTTTTTCCAAGTTTTTTAGATAACACATTCCAGAGTTCAGTTATATATATAGAACTATGATTTGATTTTATAGGAATTCTATTATCCGAATTAGCTCCAGTCAGTGAAAGATTAGACTCGAATGTGTAGAGCCTTGACATCTCTCTATTATCTCGATTTACTTTTCTTCGATTAGCAAATTGTCTATTGAATAAATTATTATTGTAAGAGCTTCCTAAGAAATCATAGCCAAAACTTACAACAATATTAGCTTTAGAGAAGTCATAATAAGGTAACTTTCTCTTTCCATAATGTTCAAAATTAGCATCCAACATACCGTTATAAGATACATTATCATACTGTACATGTTCAGCATTGTATTTATCACAAAATTTATTAATGACATCTAATGAAGACGGACTACAAATTGAGTTACTAATTAAGTATGTCTTTTTGGATAGAGAAGACATTTTATCTTTAATATGTTTATCTATCTCGCTCCAACTTGATTCTTTATTACTTAGAATTGGTGATTTTAATCTTTGTTTATCATAAAGAGTTAATACTGATGACTCAACTTGAGCACTTGTAGATCCTACACTTACTTTTGAGTATTTATTACCATCAACTTTTATTGGCCTTCCTTCCCTTGTCTTTACTACAACACTGCAATAATCACTTCCCATTGAGTAAGTAGAAGCATAATAGTTTGCAATTGAAGGGTCAACATCGACTGGTTTATCAACATATGGTATAGCATACTTTACGGGAGCCTCACATGCAACAGTAGATACTGCAGCTATTCCAAATCCCATCATCTTTAAAAAATCTCTTCTTGAATTATCAGAAGATCCTTTAATAGGTAAATATTCAGGGAATTCATTCTGAGCATTTTTTACAAATGAAGAATCATTCTTCAGTTGTTCAATCCCTTTCCAATACGTCTTATTTCCTTTACTCATATTTTAATAATGACATTTTGAACATTCAAGTCCCCCAATATCCTCAACTTTCATTGGTTTTTTAGAAGAACTATTATGTAATTCAACAAGTTTCTTATAATAATCATTTCCTTTTGCATTGACTTCAGTTTCCCTATGACAATTAATACACCATCCCATTGTCAATTCAGAATATTGATAAACAACGTCCATTTCCTCAATAGGTCCGTGACAAGTAGCACAGTCAAGTCCACCAACAGCAACATGTTGCTTATGGTTAAAGTATGCAAGATCAGGAAGATTATGTACTCTAACCCATTCTATTGGTCGATTTTCTTCATAAGCGGTCAATATCTTTTGTATTTCAGGTTTATCAGTATTTATGGCATTATGACAATTCATACAAATATTAACTGAAGGAATATTTGCAGATTTTGATATGTTAACACCAGTATGACAATAATTACAATCAATCTCATATTGACCAGCATGGATTTTGTGAGAAAAGGCAATAGGCTGAGTAGGTTGATAATTTTGTTGTATTCCAACTGTATAAAGTCCGTCTATACATGATTTAACAAAAATACTAATAAAAATAAATGAAGCTAAACCAACAAACTTATTACTCTTAGCAAACTTCTTAAAATCAAACTTATTCTCAACTATCTCTAAATCCTTATCATCAAGTAATTTACCTTTAGACTGGTTATCCTTTAAAATTACGTATTTCTTAGAGAGGTTAGTAAACCTAAATAAAACGAAAATTATAATTAACAGAAGGATTAAATTTAACCCAAGTGATAAGTAAAAGTTATCAGAAGAAATTGAGGATCCTACCTGTCCATCTCCAATAGACTGAGAAGCGTCAGCTACCATTACCTGAATTTCTTTCGAAGACTCATCTTTGATATAAGTTAAAATTGCATTCAACTCTTCATCAGAAAAATCAAATGATGTCATTAAAGTTTTGCTATACTCATTGTACAGATCTACTGCATACTCATCCCCACTTTTTATTACCTTCTGTGAATTTTTAATAAACGCATATATCCACTCTTCATTTCTTCTCTCATGCACATCTCTTAGAGCAGGTCCAATAACTACCTCATCTATTGCATGGCAAACTGTACAATTCCCCTTGAACAATGATTCTCCATTCTTTACGACAGACTCATCAAATGAAGGACTTTCTTCCTCTTGAGCATACGAAATATGAGTAAAACTAAAAAAAAGAGATAGGATTAGTGTACCAAAAAATGGGGTAAAAAGGTTATTACTTTTTTTGAGGCGTTTAGTTAATTTAGTTTGCATTTAAGCACCTAGTTTTAAAACTGAAACAAATGTAACATCCGAACTATAAACTTCAAAAAATAATAAGAATATGTTTTAATTTAGAATTTGTCTAAATAAGATTTAATAAGTATTTTCTTCTAGATCTTTTTCTTTAATGATTCTCCTTAAAATTTTACCAACATTTGACTTAGGTAATTCGTCACTAAACCCAACATACTTAGGGCACTTATAATTTGTTAACTTCTCCTTACAATATGTTTTTATTTCATCCTCTGTAAGAGAGTCATCTTTTTTAACAATGACGGCTTTTACAGCCTCAGTTGTTTTCTTATCCGGGACACCAATAACACCCACTTCTAAAACCTTTGGATGAGAAGATATTACGTGTTCAACTTCATTAGGAAAAACATTAAACCCAGAAACAAGCACCATTTCTTTTTTCCTGTCGACTATTTTAATAAAGCCATCTTTATCAATGACACCAATATCACCGGTATAAAGCCATCCATCTTTAATTATTTCTTTAGTGTCCTTTTCTCGTTTCCAATATCCTTCCATAACCTGTGGACCAGCAACACAAATTTCTCCTCTTTCACCTTCAGCAACCTCTTTGTTCTTATCATCTACAAATTTTATATCTGTTTTTGGTATGGGTAAACCAATTGTTCCTACTTTGTTTGTTCCATCAAGAGGATTTATAGTTACAACAGGTGATGTCTCTGTTAAACCATAACCCTCCACAAGAGGACATCCTGTTACTGACTTCCATTTATTTGCTACTACATCCTGGACCGCCATACCACCACCAAAAGCAACTTTTAGCTCAGAAAAGTCAAGATTATTAAAGTTTTTATTATTTAGTAGACCATTAAAAAGAGTATTTACACCCGTAATTATTGAGAACTTATAATTTGAGAGTTCCTTCACAAAACCATCCATATCCCTAGGGTTTGTGATGAGGATATTCCTGACCCCATACTTGCACATAACCAAGGCGTTACACACAAGAGCGAATATATGGTATAAGGGAAGTGCTGTGATGACAATTTCCTTCCTCTCTTCTAACATAATATCCATCCAAGAAGAAACCTGAATTACATTAGAGATAACATTTTGATGAGACAACATTGCTCCTTTTGAAACACCAGTAGTTCCTCCAGTATACTGAAGAAATGCGATATCTTTTGAGTCAATAGGAACTTGAGTATAATTATAGTTTCCTCCTTCGGAAATTGCCTCCTTAAAGGAATGATGTCCAGGCAATGAATAATTAGGCACCATTTTCTTTATATACTTAACAACAAAATTTATTAAAGTACCTTTAACTGCACCAAGCATATCACCCATACTTGAAATAATAACATGTTTAATTTCAGTATCTTGAATCACTTTTTGAAGGTTATGAGCAAAATTTGATAATATTAATATTGCCTTACAACCAGAATCTTTAAATTGATGCCTCATCTCATCAGGAGTGTACAAAGGGTTTGTGTTAACAACAACAATACCAGATCTAAGAGCTCCAAACAACGCTACAGGGTACTGGAGAACATTTGGTGATTGTATTGCTAAGCTATCTCCTTTCTTTAATTTCAACTTATGTGTAAGAAAATTTGAAAAGTTTTTAGATAATTTATCAAGTTCTTTGTATGTGATTGATTTACCCATGTTCTCAAAAGCGATATCATCAGAATACTTCTTAAAACTTTCTTCAAATAAATCTACAAAAGATGAATACTGATTTAAGTTTACATCATTTTTTACACCCCTAGGATAATTTTTTGTCCAGATATTTTTCATAAAATAGAGAATTAGCTAAAAATAGTTAGTAAGATAAAAGTATACTAAATTATAAAAAAAAGAAAGGGGACATCTTTAATAAGATATCCCCAGTAACAACATTAACCCAAAAATGATAACCACAATATATTAATATTAAACACTAATTATAATTGTTGTACTTAAATTTCTTAACGATTGATATGAAATTTTATAATAATTTAATTTAATTTGGGTAAAATTGAATTTTTCATAAAAAAACCCTTAAAAATGAAAATAAATTATCATATTGACAATACAGACTTAAAAATACTAAATATCCTATCAAAAAACGCCAAAATGCCTTACACTGAAGTAGCAAAAAAAGTCTTTGTTTCAGGCGGTACAGTTCATGTAAGAATGAGGAAACTTGAAAAAATGGGAATAGTCAGAGGAACAAAATTAGATATAGATTATTCTAAATTAGGATATAATATATCATGTTACATGGGTGTTTATCTTGAAAAAAGTTATTTATATAAGGAGTCAGTTAAAGCTTTAAGGAATATTCCGGAAGTTATAGAAATTAATGCTATCACCGGCCAATACACTATTTTCATAAAAATCCTCTGTAAGGACACCCCACACTTTAGGGAAATTTTAGACATGATCCACAAAGTAAAGGGGATTACTAGGACAGAATCTTTCATGTCATTTGAGGAAACATTGAGAGATGGTTTATCGTTAAAATGAGCGTTTAAAGCATTTTCTTTCGTTTTAAAAGAAAATGTATGCTAAATTTGCACCAAGAAAAATTACATGAGCAAAGACGATAAAATTTTAAAAGAATTTACATCAAAAGAATATGAACACGGATGGTCTGTAGATTTTGATGTAGATCAAGCACCTAATGGTCTTAACGAAGATATTGTTAGGCTCATCTCAAAGAAAAAAGAGGAACCTATCTGGCTATTAAACTGGAGATTAGAGGCATTTTCTCAATTCAAAAAAATGAAAGAGCCGAATTGGTCAAACCTAAATTTTCCGAAGATCAATTATCAAGATATTTCTTATTATTCTGCACCAAAAAAGAAAAAAATGTTAAAGTCAATGGATGAAGTAGATCCTGAATTGATTAAGACATTTGAAAAACTAGGTATTTCTTTACTAGAACAAAAGAGATTAAGTGGGGTTGCTGTTGATGCAGTGATAGATTCTGTATCTATCGGAACAACATTTAAAGACAAATTAAGTGAGCTAGGTATAATATTCTGTTCATTTTCAGAGGCCGTTAAAGAACACCCTGAGCTTGTAAAAAAATATCTTGGTACCGTGGTGCCTTCTAAAGATAATTACTTTGCTTGTTTAAACTCTGCAGTATTTTCAGATGGTTCGTTCTGCTACATACCAAGAGGGGTGAGGTGCCCTATGGAATTATCTACTTACTTTAGGATTAATGCGTCCAATACTGGGCAATTTGAAAGAACATTAATTGTTGCAGATGAAGCTTCATATGTCAGCTATCTTGAAGGCTGCACAGCTCCGAGTAGAGATGAAAATCAACTGCATGCTGCAGTTGTAGAAATTCATGCAGAAAAAGATGCAGAAGTAAAGTATTCAACTGTACAAAATTGGTACCCTGGAGATAAGAATGGAAAGGGAGGAATTTACAATTTTGTTACTAAAAGAGGAATTTGTTCTGGTAGTAATTCAAAAATTAGCTGGACACAAGTTGAGACCGGTTCAGCAATCACCTGGAAATACCCATCTTGTATTTTAAAAGGAGATAACTCAACTGGCGAGTTCTACTCAGTTGCTGTCACCAATAACTACCAACAGGCTGACACAGGAACAAAAATGATACACATAGGTAAGAATACTAAATCAAAAATTATATCTAAAGGTATTTCAGCAGGATTTTCTCAAAACAGTTATAGAGGACAAGTAAACGTGATGAAGAGAGCCAAGAATTCCAGAAATTTTTCTCAATGTGATTCCCTATTACTTGGAAATACATGTGGCGCACATACCTTCCCATATATTGACATTGAAAATAAATCATCGATGGTAGAACACGAAGCTACAACATCTAAAATTGGTGAGGATCAGATATTTTATTGTTTACAGAGAGGAATAGATGAAGAAAATGCTATTGCTCTAATTGTTAATGGTTATGCCAAAGAGGTACTAAAACAGTTGCCTATGGAGTTTTCTGTTGAGGCTCAAAAGCTTCTCTCGTTAACTCTAGAGGGAAGTGTAGGTTAATTAATTTAAAATTTAAAATATGCTAGAAATAAAAAATCTTCATGCTTCAATTGATAATACTAAAATTTTAAAAGGTTTAAATCTGAAAGTTAACGCGGGTGAGGTACATGCAATAATGGGACCAAATGGATCTGGCAAAAGTACACTAGCTTCTGTTATAGCAGGAAGAGAAGATTATGACGTTACAGAAGGTAAAATGAATTTTATGGGTAACGAGCTCTCAGATTTAGGGGCAGACGAGAGAGCAAGGGAAGGAATTTTTCTTGCCTTCCAATATCCAGTTGAAATACCTGGAGTTTCCACAACAAATTTCATGAAAACTGCCATGAATCAAGTGAGAGAATCAAAAGGTGAAAAACCTCTAGATGCAGTAGAGTTCCTTAAGCTTATGAAAGAAAAGATGAAGCTTGTAAGTATCAGACAAAAACTTCTCAGCAGATCTATTAATGAGGGTTTCTCTGGTGGTGAAAAGAAAAGAAACGAAATTTTTCAGATGGCTATGCTTAACCCAAAACTATCTATATTAGATGAAACTGACTCCGGTCTTGATATCGATGCGCTGAAAATTGTATCTAAGGGAGTAAATACATTAAGATCAAAAGATAACGCAACTGTTGTCGTAACTCATTACCAAAGACTTTTAGAATACATTGTGCCTGATTTTGTTCATGTTCTAGTTGATGGGAAAATTGTTAAGTCAGGTGATAAGGACCTAGCACTTGAACTTGAAGAAAAAGGATACGACTGGATTAAAGTAAAAAATTAAAATTTATATGATTGAATCTTTAAATTTAGAGAAATCAGTTTCTAGAGAATATAACAAGGATATAAAGCTGATAAAGTCAAATACACTGAAAAACATTGACAGGTCACTAAGGGCTTATAAAGAAGAGTATAAATACACTCCACTCTTTAGGAAAATAAAAAATAAAATTCAAATTGGAGTTTCTGAATTGGATCATGATTATGACATAAAAAAAATTAAAGAGTCAATTCCAAAAAATGATGGGTATAGGATTATTGTAATTGATGGATTGTATAATGAAGAATTATCAAATATTCCCACAGAGATATCAGTTAAAAAATTCTCAGATTTATCAGAAAAGATGAAAGGGGATTTCCAAAAAGCTTACCAGGGTTTTGATGACTCAAAAAGTGATTTATTTAGTTCCATTAATACCATTAATCATTTTGAGTGCCTTACAGTATATGTAGACAAAGGTGTTAATATTAAAAAGAAGATATCAATAATTAACTATATCGACTCATCACAATCTTCGTACTTCAGGAAATCAATTTTATTAAATAAAAATTCTTGTGTTACTTTTTCCGAAGAGTTTATAGGAATATCTGAAAAAATAAGTTTCTCAAATTCAGTATGTGAAATATTTTTACATGAAAACTCTAAATTAGATTACTTCTCATGTCAAAGTTTCAAAAAAAACTTTCACTTTAATAGTATAAATGCATTCCAAAGGAAGGATAGTATATCAAATTTTCACACATATAGTTTCTCTGGGGCTACGATTAGAAATAACCTAAATATCTTACTAAAAGACAAAAATTGTTATGCTAATATGTACGGTTTCTATGCCATTAAAAATAATTCACACATTGATAACCACACATCTGTTGACCACATGGAAGAAAACTCTATCAGCAATGAGCATTATAAGGGTATTGTTGAAGGTGGATCGAGAGGGGTGTTTAATGGTAAAATTTATGTGAGACAGAAAGCACAAAAAACTAATGCATTCCAATCTAACAACAATATACTACTATCTGATAATGCTAAAGTGAACACAAAACCTCAGCTTGAAATATGGGCAGATGACGTGAAATGCTCACACGGATGCACAGTAGGTCAATTAGATGAGGATGCTTTATTTTATCTTATGTCTAGGGGTATTCCAAAAAAGGAGGCTACCTCAATTCTTCTCTCTGCTTTCAGCTCAGATATAACTGAAAAAATAGAAGATGAGAATTTAAGAAAACATTACGAGGAACTAATCCTAAGCGAACTTGAAGGTTTAAATTATGAATAGTTTTCCTATTAATTCAATAAGGAAAGATTTTCCTATCCTAAAAAGTAAAATTAATAATCACGATCTTGTCTATTTTGATAATGCTGCTACTACTCAGAAGCCACAATCTGTAATTGACTCAATTTCAAATTATTATGAAAAGTATAATTCAAATATACACAGAGGTGTACACAGTCTCGCAGAAAAAGCAACTAATGAGTTTGAAAAAACGAGGACCAAGATCAAAAAATTTATAAATGCAAAGTCAAATACTGAGATTGTATTCACTAGAGGAACAACAGAAGGTATAAACCTGATATCATCATCTCTTGGAAAATATAAATTTTCAGAAGGAGATGAGATAATTATTAGTGAGATGGAACACCATTCTAATATTGTACCATGGCAAATGATTGCTAAAGAAAAAAATCTCAAATTGAATACGATTAATGTAACTGATGAAGGCAAAATTGATTTGAATGATTTCAAAAATATTATATCATCAAAAACTAAATTGGTCTCTTTAGTTCATATATCCAATACACTTGGGACAGTTAACCCTATAAAAGAAATAGTAGAAATATGTAATACAAACAATATCATTAGTGTAATTGATGGAGCTCAAGCTTCTGCACACTCAGTTATTGAT
>CAYXSW010000030.1:9872-13965 GCA_964467915.1 uncultured Marinoscillum sp. | reverse complement strand
GAGACTTTAAAGATATTAAGGCTGAGTCTTCTGGCGTAAGGGCAGATACCCACCCGATGTATTACAAAGAAATTAATATTAAATACATTATTCACTCAGATGACCTTAAAGAAAATGAGGCAGATAGGTTTATTGGCCTTGCCCTCACAAAATATTGTTCAGTAGGTTCTTCTATCAGGAAGGACACGAAAGTAAACCATTCTTTTGAGATAATAAGACAGACTTGAGATACGTACTTCTACTATTTTTTTTGATAGATAGCTCTATATGCCATTCCCAAATACTTCCAGCACAGCACGGAGTCCATTATAAAAAACCATCATCTGGAGAGAGGACTTTTACAAATTGTTCAAAAACGGGGAGAGAAGGTCCATCACAATCTGATTGTAATACCGCATACGCATCTACCGACCTAAATGGTGAGGTAACACTAAGTGGTGGAATACAATCTTGGACAGTTCCTCATACTGGAACATATACTATCACAGTTTACGGGGCTCAGGGTGCTATTGGGTCTTCTTCCTCATCAAAAGCTGGAGGAAAGGGAGCAAAGATTTCTGGGCAGTTTAATCTAACAAAGGATGATGTTATTAAAATTCTAGTTGGCCAACAAGGATTGGAGGGAGATTACATGGGAGGAGGAGGAGGAGGAAGTTATGTTGTGACTTCAGATAATACTGCACTAATTATTGCAGGAGGAGGAGGAGGAGGAATAGGAACTTCTGGTAATAGTAGAGGGCATAGGGATGGTGAGCCTGGCTTAACAGGGACTAGCGGTGGAAATTCAGAAATTACTCCTGGAAACTTTGGAGCTGCAGCTTCAGGATCTGGAGGTGGAGCCAAAGCTAGCGGAGGGTCAAATGGATACGGTGGTGGTGGAGCAGTTGCAGGTGGTGGTGGTGGTTTTATTGGAAATGGAGGACAAGGTTGGGGAAGTCAACTAAATAATTTAGCAAATGCTGGTCTTAGTTTTTTAAATGGAGGAACAGGAGGAAATACTAGTGGAACTAGAGCAGGCAGAACAAGTAGTGATGGTGGGTTTGGAGGAGGAGGAGCTAGTCACGATTCTTCGGAAAACACTAATGGATATGGTGGTGGTGGTGGTGGATATTCAGGTGGAGGTGGAGGAAATTGGAATGGAAGCCAATCTGGAAATGGAGGAGGAGGAGGGTCTTATAATAATGGCTCAAACAAATCAAGTGTAGAGGGAAATAATTCAGGTCACGGAAAGGTGACAATAACTTGGTGATTAAAGATATTTTTTTTAATTTCTTTCTTTTATGGAAAGGTTATTAACTATAGTTATTTTCTTATTTAGTTATTCATTTGGTTATTGCCAAATCCTTCCACTTCAGCATGGGGTTCATCATAAAAAATCCTCTGGTGGAGCAGTATCAGACACATGGGATTCTTCAACAAAGGCTAGTTGCATAACTTTATCTAATAGTAATCTCACATCTCTAGAAAGTAATTGTACTGTTTCATGGAATAGTGTTTATGATTCAACTGGAGTAAGCTCTGGAATAAAGGAATGGGAAATGACTATTGATGCTTGGGATAATACAGGTGGTAATATTTATGATGTAATGATTGGTGTTTCAAAACTAAGAACTCAAAATCCATCGACTGCAGTAGGTAGCGGTTCATATTGTTACATTTTACAAAATGGTCAAAAATTTACTGTGACATCTAGCTATTCTGCTTCTAATTATGGAGCCTCTTATGGTGAAGGCGATGTTATTAAAATATCTTTAAATATGGATACTAATCAAATTACTTTTTATAAAAATGGACTTAGTCAAGGAGTTGCATTTACTGTTTCTAATGGGACATATTATTTAGTTGCGTCTTATGTTAATAACACAAATACTCAAATTACTATAACTGGTTAATTAGATTGAATTCTTAAGATTTTCTAGTTTGATAAGTGCATCATCTCTCTTTTTTTTCTCAATATTTACTACACTTTCAGGCGCATTATCTACAAAACTCTTATTTGATAATTTCTTATCTACTGACTTGAGAAATCCTTCTAAGTACTCAATCTGCTTGAGTGTGTCTTCCTTAGATCCCTCAGATTTTTCAATCGCTAGAGATAAGGTATCTTTTCCTGATACTATCGTAGGGTAATCACTTGGGATATCTTTTACTATCTCAAGGTCTTTAGTCTTAGATAATTTCTGTATAAGTTCTTTGTATGAATTAAAGTCAAAACCTGATTTTTTATTGATCATTATTTTCACTACCTCTATCTGCTTCACCTTATTGTCTGACTTTAATTTTCTAAGTCCCGTAACCATCTCAAAAACTTTCTTAAAATCTTCGTTTAGTTCAGCATCAAACTCATTAGGTTTAGGGTATTCAGATAACATGATATACCCTCTTTCTCTATCAATCTGATTCCATAGTTCTTCGGTGATAAATGGCATAAAAGGGTGGAGGACCTTCAATATTTTTTCTAGAATAGCAATTGTGTCCTTATAAGTACCTTCCGATATAGAACTATCCTTTATAATTTCTAGGTACCAATTACAGAAATCATCCCAGATAAAGGAGTAAAGTGAGAGTAGGGCATCAGAAATTCTGTATTTTGAGAAGTGGTCATCAACTTCGCTTAATATCTCATCATACCTGGATTTTATCCAGCTTATGGCAAGGGACTGGTCCTTTCCTTTGTCTGATACCTCCAGAGTCTGTATTAGTCTGAACGCATTCCATAGTTTATTAGAGAAGTTTCTTCCCTGCTCGCAGAGTTTCTCATCGAATAAGAGGTCATTTCCTGCGGGTGCACTGAAAAGCATTCCAGATCTGACTCCGTCAGCACCGTACTTTTTCATTAGCTCTATAGGGTCTGGAGAGTTTCCAAGGGATTTGGACATCTTCCTCCTCTGCTTGTCTCTCACTATCCCTGTGAAGTACACGTTCTTAAATGGCATCTCGCCCCTGTACTCGTACCCTGCTACTATCATCCTTGCCACCCAGAAGAAGATAATTTCTGGCGCAGTCACAAGGTCAGACGTAGGGTAGTAGTAGTTAATCTCTTTGTTATCAGGTTCGTTGATCCCGTCAAACACAGTAATTGGCCAGAGCCAGCTTGAGAACCAGGTATCCAGGACATCGTCATCCTGAGTGAGCTGATCTTCCGTTATATTCTTATCAATTTCTTGGGCCATTTTGAGTGCCTCTTCCCTAGACTCTGCCACCACAAACTCTCCAGATGGGAGGTAGTATGCTGGGATCTGGTGCCCCCACCATAGCTGTCTAGAGATACACCAGTCGTTAATATTTTCCATCCATGCCCTGTACATATTCTTTAGTTTTGACGGGTGAAATTTGATGTTGTCATTCATCACATTCTCTAGTGCTGGCACCTTCACCTTTTTCATGCTCAGGAACCACTGGGTTGATATCTTTGGCTCAACAACTGCGTCTGTCCTCTCAGAGAATCCTACCTTGTTCCTGTAATTCTCTGTCTTCTCTAGTTGCCCTATCTTATCGAGATCTTTAGTGATTTGTTTTCTGACTTTGAACCTGTCCTCTCCAACGTAGAGGATTCCATTCTCGTTGACCTTACCTTCGTCATCAAATATATCTATAGACTGGAGCTTATGTTTCTCTCCGAGCTTGTAGTCATTCTCGTCATGTGACGGAGTGACCTTGAGGCAACCAGTACCGAACTCTATGTCCACGTACTCGTCTAGTATGATAGGAACTTCTCTATCAACTAGAGGTACTATTGCAGTTTTACCGTGGAGGTGTGTGAACCTCTCATCATTTGGGTTTATACATACCGCCGTGTCACCTAGAAGAGTTTCCGGCCTAGTTGTGGCGATTGTAAGTGTCTCATCACTTCCTTTTATCTTATACTTAATATGATACAGTTGGGAGTCTACTTCCTTGTAGATTACCTCGTCGTCAGCTAGTGCAGTTTTCCCCTCGGGATCCCAGTTAACCATTCGTATGCCTCTGTATATATGTCCCTTCTTGTAGAGGTCATTAAAAACTTTTATAACAGATCTGGACAGGTCCTCATCCATCGTGAATTTCGTTCTCGACCAGTCACATGACGCGCCAAGTTTCTTGAGTTGTTCCA
>CAYXSW010000030.1:0-9772 GCA_964467915.1 uncultured Marinoscillum sp. | reverse complement strand
GTGAATTTCGTTCTCGACCAGTCACATGACGCGCCAAGTTTCTTGAGTTGTTCCAAGATTATTCCACCGTACTTCTCCTTCCACTCCCAGGCGTACTTAAGAAACTCATCCCTTGTCAGTGAATCTTTCTCAATACCTTTTTCTTTTAGCATTGTGACAACTTTTGCCTCAGTCGCTATAGACGCGTGGTCTGTTCCCGGAACCCAGCACGCTTCTTTACCTTGCATCCTTGCCCTTCTGGTAAGTATGTCTTGGATAGAGTTATTGAGCATGTGTCCCATGTGAAGAACTCCTGTGACATTAGGCGGAGGGATTACGATAGTGAATGGTTCTTTTTCTGAGTTAGGTGATGACTTAAAGCACTCGTCTTTGAGCCAATTCGCGTACCACTTATCTTCTATACTTTGGGGGTTATATTTTGAATCCAGAGACATAACTCAAAACTAACAAGACTAGTCTGCTATTGTAAGCATTGCCTCAATAAATTTATCAATATCTTCTGTTGTAGAGTAAAGGTTAGGTGATACCCTTATCCCCCTTATCCCTCTGTCGTCATCTATAGGGACTGTGAATATATTATGTTCATCAAAGAGTTTATCTGCTAACTCTGATGGGTGAAGGTTCTTTACCCCTACATTCGCAATACCAAAAGACTGACCCTGACCTAGAGGAGTATTCATTACAATATTTTTATGGTCTTTTAATTCTGTTGCCCACTTCATCTGGAGGAATTTTAACCTTTTTGACTTTTCTATCTTCCCAACTTCTAAATTGAAGTCTACAGCTGGGATGATTCCATTCTGGTCTGAGCATGGCCTTGTTCCAAGGTGTTCTAGTTTCATGATATTATCATCTTCATATGCTGTGTCTCCATATAATGGCCATAAACGCTCTGCTTTACCTTTCTTAACGTATAATAGCCCATTACCGAGGGGTGCGCCAAGCCATTTATGTAAACTTGATCCATAGTAGTCGCATCCTATATCTGACACGTCCATGTCCACGTGTGAGAATGAGTGTGCCCCGTCTACTATAGTCTCAATGCCCATTTCTCTGGCCTTATGACATACTTCTTTCACAGGAAAAACCTGTCCATTAAGAAACACCATGTGTGATATAAGGATAACTTTAGTTTTTTTATTCACAGCCCCAATTACCTTCTGCACTATTTCGTCTTGGCTTATGGGGTGGATAGGGACATCTACTATCCTTACCTTAGTTCCGAACCTTCTCTCTCTCATGTCAAGTGCCTGAATGATATTGGGATACTCAAGGTTTGTCCTCAGGATTTCATCATCTTTCTCTAGTTTAATCCCTTGAATAATTATATTCATTGACTCTGTGGTATTTCTTGTTAGTACCACTTCATCTGTTCCTACTCCAGCGTATTTTGCTAGTTTTTCTCTTACTTTCTCCCTCATCTCAGTCTGTCTTGTCCTCATGTAGTAGGACGGTGACTCATTAATTTCATTAACAAAGTTTACCCAGTACTCTTTAACACTTTCTGGAGAGGGGCTAAAATACCCAGACTCTAGGTTTATGAATTTTACATTTTGGTGGTACATTCCTGCCACCTTTTTCCAATAGTCTTCGTTTTTATTTTTTGTTTTTAGTTCTACTTTGCCCTTAGAGTAGTCCATAGAGAATAAGGGGAACATAGTTCCTGCCGCTAAAGCGTTATGAATAAAACTTCTCCTAGATACTGACATCTACACAATTTATTAAAAAAAAAAGGCTAACAAAATGTTAGCCTTTAATTTAACTATAAAATTTGAATAATTTTAGTCAACTGTTACTGGGATTGCTGGACCAGGGTAACTTGTTGGATTACCATGTGGAACAGATGCCCCAAATTTTTCATTGATTGCATCAATGAATTTATTTGCAATGAGACTATATCCTCTAGCATTAGGGTGTATCCCGTCTGTAGAGAACATTCCAGTTGGCGGAGCGAAGTCATATGTAATAACAGAGTTATTTAACACAAATGGACTAGCTCCTCCCAGAGTCTGGAAGTACCCATCAAAATCAGCAACAGCAACTCTATCACTTCCTAGTGCAGCAACTGCACCAGTGATAGCTGCATTAACAGTAGCTCTAGCAACTTCAAATTCATAAAGTTCAGTAGCAGTAAGAACGTACTCATCGGCTAATGGTGCAGTAACTCCCCATACAACTGTAGGGGTAACAGCAACACCAAGAACAGCTTGAGCAGCTAATGGTAAAATATCATTGTCTGTAGCCATTCTTGCCAACCTATAAGGTTCTAATTGTGCTCTAGTAGCAGCATCCATTAATGAACCAGCAACTAATGCATCCCATAATGGACCTAAGTCAGTCTGAGATTCATCGTTAATTAGTACTGCGTTTGCTCCACCAGACCATGAAAGTTGTCTCGCCGCCGCTTCTGTAGAAGTTATATAACCTTGTGCAGAAAGTCCAGCAAGTGTTTGATTGAATCCAGCAGCTAAAGTCTGAAGCAAACCAATTGTTGCTGCATCATCTACTGGGTGTAATGGAATAATTCCAGATGGCTTAGCCACTGTAGCAGCAATAAACTGAAAATACGGCAAAGCTAATAGATCAGGAACAGTTCCGACAACACCTTTCCAATAAGGGTTATTAGTAAGCATAGCCCCTAGAGCTTGCTGATAATAAGTACCTAATTCTGTGGCATTTGGTTTTGGAGCCTGAGCTTCGTCGCCACCTCTTGCAGAGTAAGCTACAAAGTCAGAAAATCCTAGCCATGACATGAAGAATGTCCCACCTGATCCAATAAATTGTCCAAGAGGAGACACTGTTGCACCTGAAGCGTCAAACCTAGCAAAAAATGCGTTATAAGCTGGATTTAGGGCACTATTTGGTCCTCCAGCTAATGGAGTTAAATACATACCCATTACAGAATTTGGAAACGCATAATTATTTAGTGCACTCTTGTCCCCACCATAAGGAGTTAAGAGCTTTGGTAAATCACCTTGCGTGAATGAAATGCCTATCGCACCAGTTGAAGCACTTATCGTTAAATAAGTTCTACCTTGATCATCTGCAGTCCCAGGGATACCGTCAGGTCCTGGACCTAAATACCCATTCTCTGAGTCTATATCAGGCTGATTAAAGCTACTTGATCCACCAGCTAATTGTAACTGGTTATTTATCACTTTACCTAACGAATACATCTGACCACTATTGTTCAATGTACCGTCCATCAGGCCTGAAGTATAGCTTCCTCCTATTGTCACAAACTTACTGAAGTCTGCACTACCGCTAGATCCAGAAGATGAACCTCCTCCAGAAGAAGGGAAAGGATTAAGCTCAGCTACTTCTTGTTCACAAGCAAAAAATACTAGTGAGAGAATAGTTGTTAAAAATATTGATTTAAACTTTTTCATAATCATCTATTTATTAGTTTAAAAATTCGTCAAACGTTAGAGATACGTAGAATAGTTTTCCAACGAATGGACCACCAGATCTAGATCTGTAATCATTATTATCAATTCCAATATGATTACCACCAACTTTAACTATAGTCTTTAGACTCTCAATTTTATAATTTACTTGAGCGTCAAAAGTTCCATAAGCTGGAATCATCATATTAGCAAATGTGCTCTCATATAAGAACTCATCTTGGAATCTTAGACTAGCCGAGAAACCAAAGTTCTTAAATAACTCTCTGTTAGAGAATGTAAATGAGTACATGTTTTCAGGAGTATTAAAGTATGAGATGAAATCACTCTCTCCTGGAGCCAATCCATTTATCTCTAAGTTTTTGTAATTGTAATTACCTGTTAACTTATAACCCATTCCTAGGTCAACTGTAAGACCCATACCAAATCCCCAAGATTTTACCTCGTCATCAGTATTACTATTCAGAGCCCATGTGTAACCAGCTGGAATTGCTTGTCCTTTATGAGAAGAAGCGTATTTAGCATTTACATTCTGTCCTCCTTCGAAGTCTTCGTAACTCGTGCGGTAATAGTTCATGTCTACTAATAACACGTCACTTATTACACCCTTATATCCAAACTCAAATGATGATAATCTCTCTGGTTTGATATAATCAACATAAGCTTCTTTCAGCAATGCTGGATTACCACCAGTTGGATCTCCGGTAGCAGCATTAAGAGTTCCACCTGAAAGTAGATAAGCTTGGTAAGATTCATTAGTCCATGCATTACCTTCCATAACTCCATACCTTTCAGCGTTTTCTCTAGCAGTACCAAGAAGTGTTGATGTACCAGTAGGGAAGAATATAAACTGAGACTGAGTGTCAGGATTTCTAAAACCAGTCTGATAACTAAATCTTAAATTATGTGTTTCGGAGAATGTGTAAACTGCAGCAACTCTTGGAGTTACTCTACCTTCATAATTCTGATTTTTATCATATCTCAAGGATCCAATAAATCTAAATCCATCAAATACTTCAGTGTTTATCTGAGCAAAAGCTCCCCATTCACCGATATGGATTCTCTCATTAACTCCGTCCCCGTCAGGGTCTTCGTTAAATACTGTTCCGTCAGTGAAAATACCATAGTTTCTGTAGTTAGCTCCTAATAGTAACCAGTCAGCAGCCTCGTAAGTGATATCTGCGTGAGTTAACTTTGAGTTATCATAGAAACTTGCACCTGGATTTATAGGATCTTGGAATCTGTTAGACATCACCTGATCTCTTACGGCCATCCAAGCTTCAGAACCTACTGCAGGAATACCTGCATCAGCAACACTTCTAGATACACTATGAGCAGCATCTATATTACCAGCAGGAACCCCAGGAACATATCCCTGCATAGCAGTGATATATGTCTGAAGGTATGTTGGTGCCCATGCAGAAGCAGAAGGGCTAAATACTTCGTTCATAATTCCACCAAGTGCTCCTAAGTTATAGGAATCACCTGCGTCGGTAACTGACTGATAAATTTTAAAATTAACTTTATCACTCTCTAAACCGAGTTTAAAGAATTGTTGCCCAAAATTTCTTAGAGCATACTTTTGTGCTCCAGTATAGATAGTGTTACCACCACCTTTTCTGTATACTAAAGAAGCCTCAAGGTTGTCATTAACTCTGTAGTTAAGTCCTATGTCGTACTTCATGTTCTTGGCATCATTGTTATCAAGTAAGAATTCTTCAGGTAGACCTGTTCTTCTAAGATCCAAGACTTGTTCTGGTAACTGAGACACCCAGTTTCCTACAAGAGAAGCAGCTGCCATAACAGGAACTGCAACTTGAGTTTCATCTCCGTGGAGGTTTAGACCATTGAAGTTTGGTCTTCCTCTCATGTCTATATTTCCTAGAGCATTTCCGGCTGCATCTACGTTAGTAGTGTAATCGTCAGCTATCCAGTCTGTAGCCATGTCATAAGAGAAGTTCACTTTTATAGCAAGCTTGTCATTAAATGCTTTAGCATATCTTAAATTATATTTTGCGTACCCATTATTTTCATTCCCAGCTCTGTGTGATTTCGTGTAACCTTGCACCACCTGAGCAGAAAGACCTTGGTATTCAAAAGGGCTCTTACTAGTCATTAACATCGTACCGTTAAAAGCGTTTGGACCGTAAAGTGCAGAAGATGCACCAGGTATAATTTCAACACTTTCTAAGTCAAGAGGGTTAATACCTACTAAGTTACCAGTAGGGAAATTAAGTAATGGAGCTGATGTGTCCATACCATCTACCAACTGAACAAATCTTGTGTTTGCATCGGTAGCAAATCCTCTTGTGTTTACAGCAGCAAAGTTTAGACTTCCTCTACTCACCTTGACACCTTTTATGTGTTCAAGTTGATCCATGAAATCAGCAGTAGCTGAATTTTGGATTTCAAGTAGATCCATCTTTTCAATTGTAACTGGTGCCTCTAAGATACTTTGCTCAACTCTTGAAGCAGATACTACAACCTCATTTCCAAGCAGAACAGATTCAGACATGGTCACGTTAAGGTCAGACACGTTAGAAGATACTGTTACCTCCTGTGTCTGGTATCCAACAATTGAAAACACTAATGTCACTGAAGACTCAGAGACATTTAAACTAAAGTTACCATCTCTGTCTGAGACAGTACCTAGCACTTTACCTTTAACTATAATATTAACACCTATCAGACCCCCATCCTCATCTGAGACGTTTCCAGATACGGAAATGCTTTGAGAAAATGATTGAATTGATATTGTGGAAAATAATAGAAAAAGGCAGATTAATTTTCTAAAAAAATTATTCATACACTTTATAGTTTTTATTTAAAATTTAAAAGTTAGTTATACTAACAACAATTAAGTAAATTAATGAAAATTTAGGTATTTAAGATGGTTTATCTGAGTTATTTTTAATGTGTTCTATGAGCTTATTACACAGTTTGTTTGTCTCTTTTGACATATATTCATCTCCTGTAGAGTTGAGAATGCTCTGGCTAAGTCCTCCAAGACAGTCGATATAAAACCGTTTCATTTCATCAGTTTTCATCTCTTTTGTCCATAAATCAATCCTTAGTGTATTGTTTTTTTTCTCATCCCAGAGAGATAAGCTGATTGATTTTGTTTCGGAAAGACCTCCGCTCATACTATCCTCAGCATCCCATTCTATCTTTTCAGGAATATTTTCTTCGTCTAAGGACACAATAAACTTAATTTCTGATTTTTTCATTATTTAGTAATTTAATTGATTCAATTTCATCTTTTTCTAACTGTATTTTTAGATCTTTTATATTGTCAAACATTATCTCCTCCCTTATCTTAGAAACAAATATTATACGTAAATTTTTACCATAAATGTTGTTGTTAAAATTAAATATATGTAATTCTATCCTCCTATCCTTTCCATTAACTGTTGGTCTGAACCCAATATTTACCATTCCCGAGTAGTTTCTGTTTTCAATGTTGACCTGAGCAGCATATACCCCGTCACCTGGGATTATTTTACTCTTTTCAGTAGAAATTATATTTGCAGTAGCATAACCAATAGTTTTACCAATTCCATCTCCCTTGATTACTTCTCCGTTAATATAAAAATTATACCCTAGCATCTTATTGGCATGAGAAAAGTCTCCTCTAGAAACTTTATTTCTTATGGCAGAGGAGCTTACATCTAAACTTTTATCTATCTCTTTCTTCTTTACCTCTTGTATATCAAAATTATACTTATCACTATTTTTATGAAGAAAATTGAAGTTACCCTCTCTATTAAATCCAAAACAGTGATTATAGCCTAGGATTAACTTATCAACATGAAGTTTATTAACTAAAAAGTTGTTTATAAATGAATCTGCAGTAACATTAGAAAATGATTTTGTGAATTTAATTAGGTAAAGGATATCAACTCCAAATTCCTCTAAGTAAAGGTTTTTTTCATATTCAGAAAGTAAGAGATCTACTGAGGTGTTTTTATTTAGCACTGTTCTTGGATGTGGCCAAAAAGTGACTAGAATGCTCTTTCCTCTTTTTTGTTTTGCCTGAGACACTAACTCTTTTAGTATCTTTTTGTGTCCAAGGTGTATGCCATCAAAAAATCCAATAGTGGCAATATTGTAATTTGTTTTCTTGACTTCTGAATTATCCCTAACTATTTTCAATCTTCTCTCCTTTAATTTTTTCAACTAAAATATCGATTCTAGATGCATTTTCAACATCATACTCTCCAATCTTTGTTCTTCTAAGTTTAGATAATACAGCTCCACACTTTAGTCTTTCTCCAAAATCTCTAGCTATAGAACGAATGTAGGTTCCTTTTGAGCATGTTATCTCAAATGATACGTTTGGTAAATTTACTTTTGTGATTATAAATTCATATATGTTAATATTTTTTTCTTTGATTTCAATTTCAATATTATCTCTAGCATACTGGTAAGCTCTTTTCCCATCAACTTTTACTGCAGAGAATTTAGGAGGTCTTTGCAACTGTTCACCTATAAATGATTTTCTCACCTTATTTATTTTGTCTTTATCTATATCACTTACTTCGCTATCAGATACAAACTCTGTCTCTAAGTCATGAGATGGAGTTGTTTTTCCAATAATAAATTCACCGGTATAAACTTTATTTAGATTCTGGATATGATTAATTTTTTTTGTGTTTTTTCCTGTACATATAATGAGAAGACCTGTAGCAAGAGGGTCCAGTGTCCCTGCGTGTCCAACTTTTTTGCACTTAATTAAAAATTTTAATTTTTTAACAACATCAAAAGACGTCCAGTCAAGATCTTTATCAATTAATAATGTCTGTCCTGAATTGTATTTCTCTAAAAAATTCATAAGTAATGCAAATGATTTTTCTTCAGCAAAGTAAAAGATTTATTTTAGTTTTGAGGTTATACTATGAAAAGATATTTAATAATATTAATATGTTGTGTTAGTAATTTTATTTCTGCTCAAGAAATTAGAAGTAGGAAAGATAATATTAAACTTAATATTGTTAATAGGATAGATCTTTCATCTACATTTAATGTTACTGAAAACAAGGTTGGAGAAAATATCAAGAAAACTTTTGAAGAGAAAGGATTAAATTTTTCAAGTGAGAATAACAGGTACTTTATTGCAGTCTCCTTCGGATGGAGTTATAAGAGGTCTACAGAATTGGAGATAGATAATTATAAAGGTCTAATTATAGATAAGATTGATGGTGATAAGATAATCGCTGAATTCACATGTTCTAAGACTAATAATCTTGAGAGGTCTACTCAAGAGTTAATCAGCTTAATAATGTTTCATAATGAAAAAATTGATGACGAAGGAAAATTTATTGATATATCAGACCACTTTATGAAAATGAATAAAAAGATGTGGGACTCTTCAAGACCAGACTCACATGCACCTTCTGCAATTTTTGCAGATCATACGCATGCCACTGGTGGCATGATGTTTGGTTATAAATTCACTGCTTCTAAGGGAGAGAATAACTATAATGGGGATAAGGTGTTTAGTAGAGATGCTATATCTACTTATTATGACAGACACGTGTCATCTCAAGTGTTTAATACTCATTCTTTAGAGTTTATGTATGGTTTAACTGATGATATAACTCTTTTCTCAAATCTAAACTTTCACGTAAAAGAGTCTACTTATTTAACAAAACAAAATAATTTATATAGTCTTAACTCATCAGGAATAGGAGAATTAGAAGTACAGTTTCTCTATAATTTAGTTTCTAATGATAAAATAAAAATTCACTCTAACATTGGTGTCATGCTCCCAACCGGAAGTATAAACAAAGAAGATAGTAATGATGGAATTTTACCTTATTCAATGCAGATTGGAGATGGTCATCTTTCTTCTATAGTAGGTTTTACAGTTTTTTCTCAGTTTAATAAATTTTCAGTAGGGATTCAGCCAATATATAAATTGTCATTACATGAAAACTCAAGAGGATACAAGACAGGCAATCAAATCAGCGTAAACTATTGGGGTGCAGTAAATTTAAGTAATTCAATAAGTATTAGCTTTAGACAAAATTATCTAAATCTTAGTGGTGTAACAGGTGAGGATTCTGAATTAGACTCGACCGTTATGATTTTAAATAATAAAAATAATACAGGTCATGTATTGTTAAATTCCGCATTAGGAGTTAATTTTTCCTTTAGAAAAGGACTCTTAAAAAACAAACGAATATCCTTTGAGTATATTCTTCCAACTTACATGAGTTATGAGGGATTACAAGTAGGTAATTTTCATAGTTTTTCAATAGGATTACAGTATAGCCCTGGCCATATGGGACATTAATTATGAGGAATATATTTATATTACTTTTTTTATTTTCTTGTGCTGGTGACAAATCACTTCACCAGTCAAATCT
>CAYXSW010000029.1:0-14498 GCA_964467915.1 uncultured Marinoscillum sp. | reverse complement strand
GTCATTGAGATTATTTCAAAAAAACCTAAACCATAGGCATATCTTCTTCTTTTAAAATTATTGTAAATTGTAGGTATGAATAATAAACGCACTTTTTTAATTGGAATACTAGGAGTTAGCCTTTTTGTAATTTCTTCTATTGCAGGTGGATTACTAATTGAAAATTATAACATATTAAATCAGTTTATAAGTGAATCATTTGCTATTGATACTGAATACGGAATATTTTTAAGAATATTTGGCTACATCCCAAGCGGTATTCTGATTGCCTTATTTTGCTTTCTTGGAGCAAGATACTTTCATCCTTCTAAAATAATCCAAATCGGTTTTTATGGTATAGGAATATTTTATGGACTAGCCACAGTAATTGTTGGAATATTTCCTTGTGATAGCGGATGTAATAAAGAATTAATAGACCCTAGTTCTTCTCAACTAATTCATAATTTTGTGGCTTTACTAACTTATTTGTTCGTTCCTGTTTTTATGATTTTAATTGGATTGGGATTAAAAAAATCACATAATAATATATTTTCTTTACAATCTATTGTTTGTGGTGCAATCAGTATTTTATTTGTACTCATATTGGTTTCTAACTTGAATTCTGAGTACATTGGTTTATATCAAAGAATAATAGAATCAGCTTTTGTCATATGGATAATTTTTTGTGCTATTTTAATAAAAAAACCTAAACCATAGGCATATCTTCTTCTTTTAAAATCATTAAAATAAATATAAGATACTTATTTTTTAGATAATCTTAAGAGTATGATAATTGATATGTTTTTCATACCTCACTTATAATGGAGAATTGAAGATAAAATTGTTTAGTGCCTTTAAGGGTATATTTGTTTTATGAAACGTTTATTATTTGCGATCATTCTATCATCAGTACTTTCATATTCTTGTGATGAGGAGAATTTAATAAATAAAGCATCGGTTGAAAGTAAACTTCCTGAAAGTATAATCTTAAAAAATATAGAAGGAGGGAGTTTTATTATGGGTGGTGTCACAGTACAGGGAGATGCACCTGAAGTGAATGTCACATTAACGGGGTTTCAAATATCTGAGAAAGAAATTACTAACGAACAGTACATAAAATTTTTAAATAGCGCCTATGTTGATAGTTGGATTATAATCTCCACTCAGTCAATCAATGATCCCTGTGGAACATATACTGAGAATATGGTCATAGGAGACCAAAATTCTCCATATCAAGGAGAAGTTTTCTTACAATTAGCAGAAACAGGAGGTTGCACAAGTGGCGGAGAGGCAGAACATATCAATAATAAAAGTTGGATTTCATTTGATAACTCTACCAATACTTTTGGATTATTAGATATCTCAAAAGCAGAATGGCCAGTAAATTGGGTTAAGTGGTTTGGAGCAGATGCTTATGCTCAATATTACAATGTTAGCTTGCCCACAGAAGCTCAGTGGGAGTATGCTGCAAGGGGAGGGCAACAACTGAAATATCCAACTGATGATGGCACCTTAAACTCATCAAAAGCGAACTATAATGGAGATGTTCCAGGTGTATATAATCCAGATGGACACTCATTATCTACTGGTTCTTATCCACCAAATCCATATAAGTTATATGATATGGGAGGAAATGTCTGGGAGTGGTGTAAAGATTATTATAGCGACTCATTTTATACCGACGGGGTAACAGATCCTGTAAATACAAATCCCGGCTCAAATTCTAAGAGAATTCGAAGAGGGGGATCTTGGAATTATCATTCCTCAACATTATTGACTTATTCGAGAGCATCTGATTTTGAGAGTAGAGGGAACAATCATTTTGGATTTAGGATTGTAATGAACTAATCATTGATGTTTAAATTACAATAATCCTGCTTCTTTTTGAGATATAATTCTATTTTATAATTTTTTACGTTTTTATAGTTGTATATTGCCTGATTCCTTTTACCAAATTAAACAAAAACAATATCGACTACCCAAAATTTTCCAAAGCAAAAGGGGATAAGTTTTCAAAATCCTTAAGAAAAAAAGTAAACGCATACTTTAAGACAAATAATATTAGTAAGAACGCTAATAGTAGTATGGTTATTAAGACTATTATAATGCTTACAATATTTTTATTTCCCTTTGTAATCTTAAACTCAGGAATCATTAATAGCTCCTGGATTCTTTTTTTATTATATATAATAAGTGGTATTGGAATGGCTGGTGTTGGGATGGCTGTTGGACATGATGCAATTCATGGATCTTACTCAAAAAATAAAAAAATTAATAAGCTTGTTTCTCATTCTTTCAATCTAATTGGGGCTAGTGCTAAAGTTTGGGAAATTCAACATAATGTACTTCATCATACTTACCCTAATATTGATCATGCTGATGATGATATTAATACTCCTTTTTTTCTTCGATTTTCACCTAATGCTAAAAAGTATTGGATACATAAATTTCAACATATTTATATTTGGTTTTTTTATGCAATTTCTACTTTGGCATGGATAACAGGAAAAGATTTTATTAGAATTAATAGGTATCATAATATGGGTTTTCTAGTTAAAAAAAATGAATTTAGAAATGCGGTTTTTAACATTATAGCATGGAAGATTTTATACTATTCTTTCGCTCTTATTTTGCCTTTAATTGTTGTAGAATTACCATGGTGGCACATAGTGTTAGCCTTCTTATCAATGCATTTATTTACAGGGCTTTTTATTAGTTTAGTTTTCCAAGTTGCTCATATTACTCCAAGTGCAGATTTTCCTTTACCTGATGAAAATGGTCTGATAGCTAGTGATTGGTCAACTCATCAATTTGCTACCACTGCTAATTTTTCTCCTAAATCTAAATATTTTTCTTGGTTTATAGGCGGTTTAAATTATCAAATAGAACATCATCTATTACCTTTGGTCTGCCATGTTCATTATAAAGAATTATCTAAAATTGTTATAGAAACGGCTAAAGAACACGGCATGCCATACAGCTCTAATAGAACTTTTTTTGAGGCGATAAAAGTTCACGCTCAAATGATATATAAATTGGGTAATATGGAGCAAAAATTAGTGTAGCTAAAAGCTTCGGTATTTCAAGATATTAAATCTCACACCTGACATTTTGCTTTTCTCTTGAATCTTGATAGATTGTAGACATGACAAAAAATAAAATAACAAGACGTTCATTTATCAAAAAATCAGGAGTTGTTACCTCTTTATTTTCTTTATCTTCTCAATCAATTTTTTCCAGTTCAACTGACGATAACAGGATTATTGTAGTAGGTGCTGGTTTAGCAGGTCTGTCATGTGCATATGAATTAGAAAAGGCCGGATACAATATTGTTTTAGTAGAAGCAAGGTCTCGTCCCGGAGGAAGAGTGAGTACTTACAGAGACAAATTCTCAGATAATCTGTATTCTGAAATGGGTGCTGAGTATGTGGATAGTACGGATATGTATGTCCAAGATTATTGTAGGGAGTTCAATTTAAAGATACTTCCTGCCAGACAATATGATGGTGTTTATGTGAGGGGAAATGAATTATCTATGGATAGAATTAGATCAGGTGATGTTACTTTACCTTATACTGGTACTGAAAACGGGATGTTATTTGGTCAAGAGGTTCAGTATATTAAGAAGTGGATAGAATTAGTTAATAAAAAAGGTATTAACTCTCCTGAAGTTCAGGCATTAGATAAAATATCAGTTGAAGATATTTTGAAAGAGGGTGGTGCACCTCAAGATATTATTGAGCTTTATACATACGCCAATGCAACAGAGTCAACAACAACCCCGTCAAAAATTTCAGCATTAGCAATGATTCTATCTAACACAAGAACATCGGGTTTTAGTGAGAATACAGTCGAAGGAAGAATTTTAGGTGGAAATGATCAGCTGCCAAAAACACTTGCAAAAAGAATAGAAAAAAAAATCAAGTATAATACACCGTTGCATCGACTTGATTACGACTCTAATGGTGTCACAGCAACTGTCAAAGACAACGGAAAATTGACAAAGATTTCAGCAAAAAAATGCGTATTGGCTGTGCCTGCATCTATATTAAAAAATATAAAAGTGACTCCCGGATTTTCAAAAGAAAAAATAAAGTGTATTAATGAACAGGCATATGGACATGCGATGAAAATAGCGATGCAGTACAGAGAGAGATTTTGGGATAATACTAACTCTATCGGCCAACGTGTTTTTACTGATACTCCCCTAAGAAGGATCTATCATTTTTCAATAGATCAACCTGGTCCAAGAGGAATAATGTTGAGTTTTACTTCTGGAGAAGACGCTATAAAACTTGGAAAGTTGAGTGATGATAAGAGAAATGAAATAGCAATAAACACATGTTCGAAAATATGGCAAGAGGCACCTCAGTACTGGGAGAGAGGAGTCGCTAAATATTGGAATGAGGACCCATGGACTAAAGCTAGTTACTCTTTTTCTGGAGTTGGTCAGAAAGATTTTAGGGAGGTGTTAGCAAGACCTGAGGGTCCAGTCTATTTTGCTGGTGAACACACTGCTATTCAAAGGGCCTCTATGAACGGTGCGATAGAGTCAGGCTTAAGAGTTACTGATGAAATAAAGGAGGCAATGCGACCTTTATAATTTTTATTTACGAGAATTCATTTTAGCTAATAACTTCAGTATTTCAAGATATAACCATACTAAAGTTACCATTAAACCAAATGCTCCAAACCATTCCATATACTTTGGTGCACCCTTCTCTGCTCCCTCTTCTATAAAATCAAAATCAACTACTAGGCTCAAAGCAGCAATAATTATTACAAAAACACTAAAACCTATACTCATCATAGACGCGTTATTTACATCCATTAAAGGAATTCCAGAACCAAAAAATGACATTCCTAAATTTATTATGTATAGTAATAGTATTCCTCCTGTTGCAGCAGCTATACCGAGTTTAAAATTCTCTGTAGCTTTAATTAGTCCTAATCTGTAAATAGATAAAAGAGCAAATAAAATACA
Source organism: uncultured Marinoscillum sp. (assembly GCA_964467915.1). Lineage (GTDB taxonomy): Bacteria > Bacteroidota > Bacteroidia > Cytophagales > MED-G16 > MED-G16. The sequence continues at coordinate 9,535 of CAYXSW010000029.1, read as the reverse complement.
AAGAGTATAGGAGATTGCAGTGATTACAATCCCTTCATACATCGAATTAAACATATTTGAAATAACTCCTAGAAATATTCCTTGTAGAACAGCATAAATAGGAACCGTAACTGGCGACCAATGTTTGTTTCTAATAGTTATAACTGCAACAATTAATGAAATTACTATAGATGGTAATAGTAGTACATTAGCTATGCCAATATTAGTCCATGAGTAGTAAGCTGAACCCACTAAAATTAGTAATGATAAAAATGTTTTATTCACAGTTCCACCTATAGTCATTTTATCTGTATAATCAGATTGTATATTAAATGCATTAGATGTTAAAACTGGATTTCCGGTTCGATATGATAAGTGTTTGTTCATTGTATAAATTTTATACAATAAATATAATAATACTATCTTATACTACCTTAAATTTGAGTATGGAATCTCTTGCAGAATGGGGATATATAGGATTATTTATTGCGTCGTTTCTTGCAGCGACATTGATCCCACTTAGCTCTGAAATTGTCTTAAGTATTTTAATTGCTAATAATTATGATTTCACACTATCGTTAGTGGTTGCTTCTGCAGGGAACTGGTTGGGAGGTTTAAGCAGTTATGCAATTGGTCGTTTAGGAAACTGGGATCTAATAGAAAAATATTTTAGGGTGAGAAAAGAGAAGATTTATGAACTCAAGACTAGGGTAGATAAGTGGGGCGGTTTTCTTGCTTTATTGTGCTGGACCCCAATCCTTGGGGATCCTATAGCATTGGCTCTTGGTTTTTTTAGAACTAATTTCTATATCGTTAGTTTCTACATGCTCATTGGAAAAGTTTTTCGTTACGTGGTCTGGGCAGTCTTAACTTATTGGGGTATTTCTCTATTTTAAAAATTATAATGCTAAATTGCATTTCATGAAAAAGATTAACGTTTTTATCCCTGCAACTGTATCAAATGTTGCTTGTGGTTTTGATATTTTAGGTTTTCCAATTGAATCTTTTGGTGATGCGATGGTTGTCAGAAAAACAGATAAAAAAGGCCTCAAGATTACTAAGGTAAAGGGTTATGATATACCTTTAGATATAAGTAAAAATGTGGCAACAGTATCGGCCATGAAACTACTGGATGATATTAGAACTGACTATGGTTTTGAATTTGAAATAACAAAAAATATAATTCCTGGAAGTGGAATAGGTAGTAGTGGTGCAAGTGCTGCAGGTAGTGTCTATGCAATAAATAAACTTTTAGGTGACCCATTTAGCAATAAAGAATTAATAAAGTATGCAATGGGAGGAGAGGTAATCTCTAGTGTTTCTGAGCACGCTGATAATGTTGCACCTGCTCTTCTAGGAGGACTTGTAATGGTCAAATCTATTAACCCACAGCAGATAATTAATCTCCCTCTTTTACCAGACCTCTTTTGTTTTATAATTAACCCTAAAATACAAGTTAAAACCTCTTACTCTAGAGAAATTTTACCTTCTAAAATTGATATGAATCTAGTGACATCTCAGGTCTCAAATTTTGGTGGTTTAATACATTCTCTCCATACCAAAGACTATGATCTTCTAAAGTCTTCTCTGAAGGATAGTATTGTAGAACAGCATCGCAAAAAATTAATTCCAAAATTTGATGAGGTTAAAGAAAAATGTCTTGAATTAGGTTCCCTAGGTTGTTCTATATCAGGTTCAGGGCCATCAATTTTTGCAATAACTAAGGGAGAAGACTTAGCGAAAAAAATAGAAAAAGAGGTAACAAAGATTTATCAGGAAACTAACATTGAATTTTCAACTTACATATCTAAAATTAGTTCGGAGGGGGTTTCAGTTATTGATTCAGAATAAAAATGAAATACTATAGTCTCTTTAACGATTCACATCAGGTTAGTTTTAAGGAAGCATTATTTAGTGGTCTTGCTCCCGATGGAGGCCTTTACTTTCCAACTAGAGTTAACCCTTTAAAAACATCTTTTATAAATAATCTTAAAAATTTGAGTAAATCAGAGATAGCATATAATGTGATATCTCAATTTGTTGGTGATGAAATAGACAAGAAAAAACTTATAGAAATTATAGATCATTCTATAAACTTTGATTTTCCACTTATAGAGTTAAATGAAAATATATCTGTACTGGAATTATTTCACGGACCTACTATGGCATTTAAAGATGTTGGAGCAAGGTTTACTTCAAGATGTATTAGTTATTTCAATAAACTTGAAAAAGGGGTGATGGTATTGGTTGCCACGTCAGGGGATACTGGAGCAGCAGTGGCTAGTGGATTTCATGGAGTAGATGGAATTGATGTGTTTATTCTTTATCCAAAAGATAAAATTTCAAAAATTCAAGAGAAACAGATATCAACTTACTCTGGTAATATTTTTCCGATACAAGTAGAGGGTTCTTTTGATGATTGTCAGAGAATGGTTAAAGAAGCTTTGGTAGACAAAGAACTAGTTAAAAAATTTAATTTTACTTCAGCTAATTCAATAAATATATCTAGGTGGATACCTCAAATGTTATACTACTTTTTTGCTTATAAACAGATTGAGAAAGATCATCTTAATGTATCATTCTCAATTCCATCAGGTAATTACGGTAATTTATTTTCTTGTTTAGTATCTAGAAAATTAGGGCTCCCCATTAAAAATATAATATCTGCAAACAATATCAATAACCCAGTAGAAAATTATATTTTAACTGGGGAATACAAACCTCAACCATCAAAGAGGACACTATCAAACGCTATGGATGTGGGAAGCCCTAGTAATTTTGTCAGAGTAAAGGAGTTATTTGAATCTAATTTAGATAAAATCAGGCAAGTTATGTATGGTTATAGTTTTACCGACTCCGAGACACTTGAAGCTATTAAAGAGTTGATAGGTAAATATAAATATACATGCGATCCTCACGGGGCAATAGGGTATCTAGGCGCAAAAAAACATCTTAATAATGACCCAAAATCTCAAATAATTTTTCTAGAGACGGCACACCACTCAAAGTTTCATGAAGAGATTAAAAGTTTCATTAATCAAGAATTTGAGATGCCAGATCAATTAAAAAAATTAGAAGGAAAGGAAAGTAATTCTGTAAGTATCAAGGACTACAATGAGTTCAGAGAATATATTAGGTTAAAGACTAATTAGTACTCAGAGGATTATCAATTAGCATTTTATTATTAATTTTGTGTCCTAAACAAATTATTAAGAATATGAGAAAATTAATTTTTGTTATATCTATTTTATTTATTTATGGATGTAACAACGTATCAAATCCTCAGTATGAGGCTAATAAAGCTCTTGCTGAGAAGTGGGTGAAAACCTTTGAAGATGGAAATATTGATCTTTGGAAAGAGGTAGTATCTGAAGATTTATTAGATATCGCACCAATGTATGGTATGGGTCAAGTAGACTATGCTACATCATTACAAGTTGCTGAGTTTTATATTAATAGCTATACTAATGTAAAATTTAATGACCCTGTGTGGTTACCTGGTATAGATACAGCAACAATGAGTCCAGATGGAAGTGTTAGGGCTTATGGTGTTTGGACTGGAGAGAGTAAGTCTACAGGCAGAACATTTAGAATTCCATCTTATCATAATTTTGATTTTAAGGACGGTAAAATTGTTACTACTGGTGAGTACTTTGATGCGACTGGTATGGTTAATGCAGTTGGTCCTGTAAACAGAAATGTTGTTGTAGCAACATTAAAAGTTAAGAAAGGATATTATGAGCAAGTAAAAGAAATGCTAGACTCAGAAAATGGATTGAGTGTAACTAGAAACTATGATGGATGTACTCATCTAGAGGCATTATTTAATGAAGAAACCGGAACTTATTTCATAATTGAGCACTGGGAGTCATTTGAAAAATATCAAACTTACTTAGATTGGAGATTAAATGATGATCCAAGTAGAATAGCTCAAGAGCTATCTAAATATCTAGTTGGTGGATCTAATGGTTTAGTTCCTCATACTAATAATATTGGATATAAATTCTATTAATAGATAATCTGATTAAACTAAAAAGCCTTCATATTTATGGAGGCTTTTTTTTATTCTATATAAAAATTTCGATCTACTTTGATATCCTCTACTTTTGTTCTATAAGTCTTCCAATCATTTCCTGGGTATAGTCTTGTCTTCTCACCATTTAACCTAATGTCTAGAGGCATATTAAAATTATCTATCGTATTTGTCCATCTATAATTCAAACCATTATCATCAATTTTAAATTCAAATTTTGGTATCCTGACATCTCTTAGATACTGATTAAAAACATACTTAAGGTCAAAGCCTATAGATTCAGAGATAAAATTTTCAACTTGTCTTGAGGATACAGTCTGGTGATAAAATCTTTTATTAAGTCCTCTTAAAGTTTCTCTCCATAACTCATCATTATTTGTTATCTGTCTAATTGTATGTAAAAGGTTTGCTCCTTTTGAGTACATATCTTTTGAACCATTTTTATTTACATCAAACGGTCCGATAATTGGCATATCATTTTGTATACCTTTTCTTGTACCTATTGTGTAGTCAGCTCCTGCTTGCTTACCGAAATGATAATCAAGAAATAGATTTTCAGAGTAGGCAGTAAAGCCTTCATGCACCCACATATCTGCGATGTCTATATAAGTTATATTATTAGCAAACCACTCATGTCCTGACTCGTGAATTATTATAAAATCAAATTTCAGCCCCCAACCTGAATCGGATGGGTCTCTACCAAGATATCCTTTTAAATACTTATTTCCGTATGTTATTGAGCTCTGGTGTTCCATCCCTAAATATGGAACTTCAACTAGCTTATAACTATCTTCATAGAAAGGGTAAGGCCCAAACCAATACTCAAAAGCATCAAACATCTTAGGTACATCTTTGAACTGTTCCCTTGCTTTATCAATATTATATCTTAAAACATAGTAGTCTACATCAAGGTCACCCATCTCACCTTTATATACTTCGGAAAATTTTATATAATCTCCAATATTTACATTGACACCATAGTTATTTATTGGATTAGAAACATACCAATGATACGTGGCTGTATTTTTGTCAGGATACGAAATATTCCGAAGTCTTCCATTAGAAACATTGACTAGATCATTAGGCACGTTAACACTAATTAGCATACTATCTACTTCGTCATACATATGGTCTTTATTTGGCCACCACACACTTGCGCCAAGTCCTTGGCATGAAGTTGCTATGAAATGATTCCCGTTATCGTCTTTATCCCAAGAAAATCCTCCATCCCAAGGTGCCCTAACGGCTTGCTTTGGGTTACCCTCATAGTAAATTTTAATTTCATTTATTTCTCCAATATTTTGTCTCTTTCTAAGAGAAATAAAGTAAGCATTGCCTTCTCTTATATAAGAAATTTTTTTGCCATCTTCTGTTACTGATGTAATTTTTAAAGGTTTTTGGAGATCTATCTGCATTAAATTATTTTCTTTGATAACAGTATAGACTACTTTATTTGTCCCTTTAATATATTTTTTTTTGGGATCGATTTTTATATCTAAATGATAGTAATTTAAATCCCACCAAGCTCTCTCTTTTGTTATACTTCCTCTTAGACTGTCCTGTCTTGAAAAAGTTATTTTATCTTCGAAAATGTGTTGAGATAGAGAGTCTAAGTGACTTAAGAAAAGAAAAATTAAAATAGTTATTTTTTTCATTTTATGTAGAAGAAAAGTAAATATAAATTATTTTATCTTCTTGAAGAATTTGCAATTTCTTCAAAATATATATTCTCACTATTTTTAAGTGAATGGGAAAAGTTAATTACCTATGGTAGAAATATTATTTTTTTAGTACATACTATAAACAAATCCTTAATTTTGTTATACTATGAAAAAATTACTTTTAATAATACTTATTTCTGTATTCAGTATAAATTCCTATTCTCAGAGAGTTTATAAAAAACCTGAGTTTGTGAAAAATTGGAGTAAACCAACAAAACACCCAGACCATATAGTCTTAAATTTCTCAGATGATCCTTCGACCACAATTAGTGTTACTTGGAGGACAAGTAAAGAAGTGAAAGTAGGTTACGGTGAGATAGCTGTTGCTGACCCTAATCCGGCTTTTATAAGTAATGCAAATACAATTAAGGCTGCTACTACGAACCTTAATTTAGAAAGTGTTGTTGGAATCATTGATCGAAAAAACCCAAAGAAAACTACTTTTAATAATTTAAATCATAATTATCATTCTGTAACATTTAAAAATTTGAAGCCCAACACAATGTATGGCTATAGAGTAGGAGACGGAAAAATTTGGAGTGAGTGGATTCAATTTAAAACTTCAAAAAAAGAAGGTGAACCATTTTCTTTTCTGTATGTAGGAGATGCCCAAAACTATGTTTTAGAACTTTGGTCAAGATTGATTAGAGAGGGATACAAGAAAGCTCCAGATGCTAGCTTTATTATTCATGCGGGAGATTTAATTAATGATGCTCACGAAGAACATCAGTGGCACGAATGGTTTATGGCTGGAGGATGGATTCATAGGTCTCTTCCATCTATGTCTGTGCCTGGTAACCATGAATATAATCCACAAGTCCAAGAAGATATAGACAAGCGTATTAAAAGACTTTCAGTACAGTGGAATAACCAGTTTACTCTTCCTTCTAATGGAGTTGAAGGTATTGAAGAAACAAATTATTTTATTGATTATCAAGGGGTAAGATTTGTTGCTTTAAATAGTAATTTGATGATTAAGGAACAAGCTGATTGGTTAGATAATGTTCTTAAAAATAATCCTAATAAGTGGACTATTGCAACTTACCATCACCCAATATTTTCTGCGTCTAGAGGTAGAGATAATGAAGAGTTAAGAAATCTTTGGAAGCCACTATTTGATAAATATAAAGTTGATTTAGCTTTACAAGGTCATGACCACACCTATACTAGAGGTAGGGTAGAACCGTATGAAAAGAATTTGTTAGATGGGGAGAATGTGCAAGATTTAACAGGTACAGTATATGTTGTATCTGTTAGTGGTGGAAAAATGTATAAGGTTAAACCTGGATGGCAAGATTATGGTGCTTTAAGAGATAAAATTGGAGAAAGCAAACAACTTTTTCAGGTAATATCTATTGACGAAGATAAACTCTCTTATAAATCTTATACTACAACGGGGGAACTTTTCGATGCTTTTGATTTAGTAAAAAATAAAAATGGATCTAATTCTTTTGTCGAAAGAAAAAATGAGGCGCTTTAATTTATTTCTGGTATAGAGTTTGCTCCGCCTAGTACAGTTGTTGTAATTGACGCTGCCCTTGACGCAAGTTTCATGCTGTTCTCAACACTCATGTTTTTACTTACACACGATAAATAATATCCAATATATGTATCACCTGCAGCTGTTGTATCTACAGTTTTTGCAGTCTCTGCTTTAACTGTAATAGTATTTTTATCAAAATAATATATTGACCCTCTTTCTCCTAATGTTAAAATCTGTCTAGTATTTGGGTATTTTTTTGACAATGCGTTTACTATTTTGAAATCATCCTTTTCTCCTGAAAGGTTTTGTCCCTCAGTTTCGTTATATATTAGGGTATTTACTTTTTCTATTGAATAATTATTAACATCACTGGAGTAGGGTGCAGGATTAAAAAAAATTATTAAACCCTTCTTGTGTGCCTTTTCAATAATTTCATTTATGTTATTAATCTCGTTTTGTAAAAGAATATAATCTCCCTGATTAAAATCCGATAGTATCTTATCTATTTGATCCGATTTTATACAATTATTTGCTCCACCATGAATTATAATTGAGTTTTCTCCATGATTATTTATCTGAATTATAGCATGTCCTGTTGCTTCATTTATCTTATTTATATAATCTGTATTAACCCCCCATTTTTTTAGATCGGATATTATATTTTTGTCTGATTTATTTATACATCCTGCATGATAAACTTCTGATCCTGACTTTGATATAGCTACACTCTGATTTAATCCCTTTCCACCTAAGTATAAACCATAATTTTTTGATGAAATTGTCTCTCCAGGCTTGACAAAATTCTCAACATTATAAACTAAATCTTTATTTATTGAACCAAAATTTAGAATTTTCATATATCTATACTAGACTATTTTTGAGAGTATTCAAAAAATTATTTCTAGATATTTTTGAAGCTAGCTTTACCTTTCCTTTTTCTGAGAAAGAGATAACATCTTTACCTCTCTCTTCTCCACTCAATATGATTTTAATTTCACAAGTCTTATATTCTGACTCGGTATCATCAATCATAGCTGCCATAGCTAGAGGATCGGCTAAGTCAATTTTATGCTCATTAAATTTTTCTTTATAATACTCTAATCCTCTTTGCTGAATATCTATAGTGAATCTTGAAAGTGAAGTTTTGATTTTTTCAAGATCATTAAAATTTCTTTTATTTAAATAACCATATAATTGTGTGGTATCCCAAGCTATTACTTTAACCTCAATTCCTGAGTTGAGTACAATATCTGCAGCATCTGGATCTACCCAAAAATTAAATTCAGCATGTTCTGTTATGTTTCCTTTTCCTTCCCCAATTCCACCCATTACGTATAAGCTTTTAATTTTATTTATTATAGAATTATCCTTGATAAAAGCTCTCGCAATATTTGTTAGAGGTCCTATTGCAATAATTTCTATTTCATTGGGGTTTGAATTTATAAGAGAAATAATTTTATCTACCCCGTTTTCTTTTTCTTCTTTTCTCTTTGGGCGGTAAGGTCCTGTATCACCAAGTCCGTCTTTACCATGAAAAAATTTTGAGGTTTCCAACTTTCTTTTTAACGGGACCGATGATCCTTTATATATAGGAGTATTTTTATTACATAATTCAACGGTATAAAGAGCATTTATAGTTGCGAGGCTAAGGTCTACATTTCCTGCAACTGTAGTTATAGCCTTGACATCAAAATCACTACATTTAAGAGCCATTATTATTGCAACAGCATCATCTGTAGCTGTATCTGTATCTATTATTATTTTTCTCAAATGAATTTATCTTTCAATTACTACCTTAACTTTATTAACTTCTTTGTCAGATGTAATATTTAAAATATATACCCCATTATTTAAATTAGAAACATTTATTTCAACAAATTTATTTTGTCTTCTTATATGCCTTGGTTTTATGGTCTTTCCATCTAAATTAACAAAATGAATATTGTCGATTTTCACATCCTCTTCTAATTGAACTTTTAAATTGCTTGCAGCTGGGTTAGGGTATATGCTGTTAATTAGAAGTCTATTCTCAACGGATAGCGGTATTGGGTTGTCATCATCAATTATAATTATGCTTAAAACTAAAATAATACTATCTGTGATAGACTCAATATTAATTACAGCTACTTCGTCAACCTCATCTACTTCATCTTGAATAGATGTAATATTAAAATCTATTTCAGTAGTTAGAGCAGGAATTGATAGTGAGTCAACACTTATTTTATAATCTTCATCTTGAATTGCAAGGTCAGGTACAAAAGGACTACTTTCTCCAGATAATGAAAGTGTTACGACTTGAGATGATGGGTTACTTATGGT
>CAYXSW010000028.1:0-15139 GCA_964467915.1 uncultured Marinoscillum sp. | reverse complement strand
AGCAGGAGCTTCTTCCTTAACTTCCTCAGTAGCAGGAGCTTCAGGTGCTGGAGTAGATTCTAGTTTAGTTTCTTCAGCAACAGATTCTTCTTTTGGAGCAGACTTCGATGCTTGCTTCGCCTTATACTTCTTGTTAAATTTCTCAACTCTACCAGCAGTGTCAACAAATATTTTCTTACCTGTATAAAATGGGTGAGATGCAGAGCTAACCTCGATCTTAATTAATGGGTACTCTTTCCCATCTTCCCATTTAATTTTTTCTTCTGAAGTCATGGTAGACCTAGTCAAAAATTTAAAGTCACTCTGAACGTCTTGGAAGACAACTTCATTGTATTCTGGATGAATATCTTTCTTCATTTTATTATTTCTTTTTTATGTAAAGGTTTGCAAAGCTATCAAAATGTTATTTTTTTACAAAAAATGAGTGAAATATTATTCTTAATTTAGCCGAATGAATACTTACCTAAGAATTCTGTCAAAAGCGAGTCCATTCGGGAAAATACTACCCTTATACCTTTTTTTAACGCTTTTATATATTGTTTTTAGCATGGTAAATTACTCTGTTTTAATCCCTCTTCTTGAAGTTTTATTTAATCAAGTAAAGATAGAGGATATAGAAAAAGTAGGTGAAATGAAAAGTTTTGAGTTTTCTATAGAGTATATAAGAAATATTTTTTACTCTCATTTCAATGAATTAATTATAAATAATGGTAGACAAGAAGCTTTGAAATTTGTCTGCTACGTCATGCTATCATCTGTATTTTTAGCTAATCTTTTTAGATATTTTTCAGCTATTATGATTGCAAGAGTAAGAGTAAGGGTTGTTACTAATCTAAGAAATTCATTGTACGATAAAATAATAAACTTTAAAATCAATTTTTTCACTGATAAAAAGAAAGGAGATGTTATATCTAGATTAACAAGTGATATTCAACAGATTGAAAACTCTGTTATTAACTCTGTTACAGTACTTTTCAAAGAGCCAGCTTTTATTCTAGGCCTTTTCTTTATTTTGAGTACTATTTCAACTAAACTTACTTTTTACACTCTGATACTTGTGCCAGTATCAGGTTACTTAATATCAACTGTAGCAAGACACTTAAAAATTAAGGCAGCATTTAGCCAGACAGCTCTTGGCAAAATCAATAATATTATTAATGAAACATTAGATGGAATTAGAATAATTAAACTTTTTACCGCAAATAGCTTTATGAGAAACCGATTTAAACATGAAGTTAATGATTACGGAAGACAGAACCTCTCAATGTATAAAAGGTTTGAATTATCTAATCCAATTACAGAATTCCTTGGCATAGCCACAGTCGCACTGCTTCTGCTTATAGGTGGAGAAATGGTCCTTAATAACTCATCAACTATTAGCGCATCCGAATTCATTGCATTTATAATTATATTTTCACAAGTATTGCCTCCAGCTAAAGCTCTTACTACTACATTTAATACCGTTCAAAGGGGCTTGGCATCAGCTGATAGAGTTTTTGAATATATAGACAAAGTTGAGATTAGAGAAGAAGATAAAGGACTAGAAAAAATAGAGGATGTAAAAAATTCTATCTCTTTTGAAGGTATATACTTTGCTTACAAAAATGAGGATGTACTAAGAAATATTAGTTTTAAAATCAATAAAGGAGATAAAATTGCTATTGTAGGTCCATCAGGAAGTGGGAAATCAACTATAATAGATCTTCTGTCCAAATTCTATAAAGCAAAGTCAGGAGATATAAAGATTGACGGAAAGAGTATAAATTCTTATAATACTCAAGACATAAGAAAGCTAATTGGGATTGTTACCCAGGAATCATTACTATTTCATGATACTATTAAAAATAATATAACTTTTGGTAGTAACGAAATAGACGAGAAAAAGATGATAAATTCTGCAAAGGTTGCAAACGCACTTAATTTCATTAATAATTTAGAAGATAAATTTGAGACAGTCATCGGAGAGAGGGGGCTCAAACTATCTGGTGGACAAAGACAAAGGATATGTATTGCCAGGGCAATTTATAAGAATCCTCCTATTTTAATTTTTGACGAGGCAACTTCATCACTGGATTCTAAATCTGAAATTTCAGTTCAAAAGGCTGTAGAAAAAGTGATGAAAGATAGAACATCAATAATTATAGCACATAGGTTAAGTACCATAAAAAATGTCGATAAAATAATAGTCATAGACGATGGAAAAATAATAGAGATGGGAACTCATCAAGAACTTATTAAAAAAGATGATTTTTATTCTAAACTAAGTAAAATGCAAAATTTGAGTTAAATGGAAAAAATAAAAAGGGAATTACTTGAGGCACATGACTTACTTAAAAAGTTTATGGATGATGAGTCAAACCTAGAAAAGATTAAACAGGCAGCACAAGAAATAAAAATGTCAATTGAAGGTGGCAGAAAAATTATCTCATGTGGCAATGGTGGTTCCATGTGTGATGCAATCCATTTTGCTGAAGAGCTAACAGGCAAATTTAGAGAAGAGAGAAAAGCCCTCCCAGCAGTTTCCATATCTGATCCTTCTCACATAACATGTGTTGGAAATGATTATGGTTTTGAACATATATTCTCTAAGTATATCGAAGGAGTTGGAAAAAAGGGAGATGTTTTATTAGCTATTAGTACTAGTGGAAACTCAAATAATATTATTAATGCTGCAAAATTTGCTAAGAATAATAATATAAAAGTGATTGCTCTAACAGGTAAAGATGGTGGAGAATTAGGCAAAATTTCTGATATTGAAATAAGAGTTCCTCATTTTGGATATTCAGATAGAATTCAAGAGATTCACATTAAGATAATCCATATTCTCATACTTTTAATAGAGAAAAATCAATGAAGAAAATAATATTAGCAATTTTTATAGTAATAACAGGATGTAATATGAAAAACTCTAAACTAGAAGAACCAAAAGCTGAAAAAATTAATAAGGTACTTTCCATCCACGGAGATGATAGAATTGATGAATATTACTGGTTAAGTAATAGAGGAGACACCAAGGTAATTGATTACCTAAATTCAGAGAATCAATATAGAGAGGATTTTATGAAAGATTATAAAACTTTAGAAAATGATATTTTTAAAGAAATTAAGTCAAGAATAAAAGAAGATGATAGCAGTGTCCCATACTTTGACAATGGATACTTTTATTATACTAGATACGAGAAGGATAAGCAGTATCCGATCTACTGTAGAAAAAAAGGTTCACTTAACTCTGATGAAGAAATATTAATAGATGCCAATATAATGTCAGAAGGTCACGAATATTTTAGAGTTGGAGATATAGAAATTAGCCCAAACAATAAGTTAATGGCATATAGTATAGACACAGTAAGTAGAAGAATTTATACAATATATTTTATGGACCTTGAAACCAGAAAAATATCAGAGAAAAGTATCCCAAATACCTCAGGTTCAATAACATGGGCAAACGATAATAAGACAGTCTTCTATAACTTAAAGGATTTAAAGACTTTGAGAACTGAGAGGGTTATGAAATATAACTTAAATACTGAAGGCAGTGAAAAAGAAATATATTACGAGGCTGATGAAACATTCAGTGTCTACTCTTATAAAACAAAGTCTGACAAATTTATAGTTATTGGTTCAAGTGCCACATTATCTCAAGAATATAGATATATAAATGCTGATAATCCAGATGGGGAAATTAAACTTTTCCAGGAAAGAGTTAATGGTTTAGAATATTCCATATCTCATTTCCAAGATAAATGGTTTGTTACAACAAATAAGGATGATGCAATAAATTTCAAGGTAATGACTTGCTCGGAGTCAATAACAGGATCAGAAAACTGGGTAGATTACATTAAACACAGAGAAGATGTGCTTTTAGGGGGAGTTGAAGTTTTTGATGATTTTCTTGTAGTCTCAGAAAGGAAGAATGGATTGAGAAGGATTGATATTAGACCATGGAATGGTAAGGGGAGACACTTTATAAATTTTGACGAAGAAACATACTCAATTTATTTAAGCTCAAACCCTCAAATGGAGACAAAAAAATTAAGATATAACTATTCCTCAATGACCACACCCAACTCTGTAATAGAATACAACATGGTAACAAAAGAGAAAAAAGTATTGAAAGAGACTGAAGTTCTTGGAGATAAATTTGACAAGAATAATTACCAAAGTAAAAGAGTTTGGGCCACAGCAAGAGATGGTAAAAAAGTACCTATTTCATTAGTTTATAGAAAAGATATGTTTAATGAAGGTAAAAACCCTCTACTTTTATATGGTTATGGTTCTTATGGAATAACAAATAGTGCTAGCTTTAGTTCAGTTAGATTGAGTCTATTAGACAGAGGTTTTGTATATGCTATAGCACACATAAGAGGTAGTCAGTATCTTGGAAGAGCATGGTATGATGAAGGAAAAATGTTCAAAAAGAAAAATACATTTTATGATTTTATTGATGCTGGAAAATTTCTTGTCAAACAAGAATATGTCAATGAAGATAAATTATTTGCCATGGGTGGAAGTGCTGGGGGATTATTAATGGGAGCTATTTCAAATATGGCACCTGAACTTTTTAAAGGAATTATAGCAGGAGTTCCTTTTGTTGATGTAATCACAACTATGCTCGACGAAGACATTCCACTGACATCACTTGAATACGATGAGTGGGGAAATCCAAATAACAAAGACTCATATGACTACATGTTATCTTATTCCCCTTATGATCAGGTAGGCAATAAAGATTATCCTGCAATGTTTATTACAACAGGCTACCATGATTCTCAAGTACAATATTTTGAGGCTGCAAAATGGATTGCAAGACTTAGAGATAGAAGAACAAATGATGAGCCTCTACTAATGTATTGTAATATGGATGCTGGACACGGTGGGGCTTCGGGTAGATTTGAAGCTTACAGAGAAACCGCCATGGAATATGCGTTTTTTATATCTTTATTAAATGATAAAAAATGAATAAATCAATTACTAGTTTCCTACTAATAATCATTTTTTTTTCTTCATGTACAACTAAAGTTGAGCAACCGAATATCATATTTATAATGTCTGATGATCATGCTTTTCAGGCTGTAAGTGCATACGGGCATAATTTAAACAACACACCTAACATAGATAGGATTGCTGAGGAGGGAGCAATATTTAATAAAGGGTTTGTAACTAATTCAATTTGTGCACCAAGTAGAGCAGTCATGTTAACAGGGAAACACAGTTTTATCAATGGTAAAGTTGATAACATTCAACCATACAACTGGAATCAGTCAAATTTTGCAAAAAGTCTCCAAAAGGGAGGTTATGAAACTGCACTAGTTGGTAAAATACACCTGAGAGGTGACCCACAAGGTTTTGATTTCTGGTCTGTTCTTCCAGGGCAAGGACATTACTACAATCCTGTTTTTATTGAAAATGGAGACACCATTCAAATTGAAGGTCATGTCACACCTATAACCACTGAGAAAAGTTTAGATTGGTTAAAAAACAAAAGAGACCAAAAGAAACCTTTTCTTTTACTATATCACCAAAAAGCTCCTCATAGAAACTGGATGACAGAAGAAAAATACCTAACATTATTTGACGATAAGACATTTGAACCCCCCTCAAATTTTTTTGATAATTATGACGGTAGAGGTCGAGCAGCAAAAGAACAAGAGATGAAGATAGATGGCCACGGATACTGGGGTCACGACTTTAAATTATTATCAGATCCATTTACTGGTGAAAACACAAATTTTGATAGACAACTAAGCAGATTGACAGAGGAACAAAGAACTAAATGGCTTAATGCATATACACCTAAAAACAATTTATTTAGATCAATGAATCTTGAAGGAAAAGAATTAGCTGTTTGGAAATTTAATAGGTACATAAAAGATTACCTCAGGACTATCCAATCAATTGATGATGGTGTCGGAGAGATTTTAGATTATCTAGATTCTAATAACTTATCTGAGAACACAATAGTTATCTATACATCTGATCAAGGTTTTTATTTAGGTGAACACGGGTGGTATGATAAGAGGTTTATGTATGAAGAATCTCTTAGAACTCCAATTCTAATGAGGTATCCTAAAGAAATTATTAGAGGGACTGAAGTAAATCAGTTAATTCAAAATTTGGATTTTGCGCCAACATTTTTAGACTATGCTGGAATTAAAATACCAAAAGATATGCAAGGAGAATCTTTCAGGGGTATTGTAAATAAGACTAATTCAGAGTGGAGAGATGCGATTTACTATACTTACTATGAGTACCCTTCTGTTCACATGGTAAAGAGACATTATGGAGTGAGAACAGATAGGTATAAATTAATGCATTTCTATTATGACATTGATGAGTGGGAGATGTATGATCTAGAAGAAGATCCCTCAGAGATGAATAATATATATGATGATCCCAACTATAAGGAAGTCAGAGAGATGATGCATGTTAGATTGGTTGAGATGAGAGAAAAATATGGAGACTCTGATGATTTAAATAAAATGCACCTAGAAAGGTATCTATCTAAAATAAAAAATTAATCTCTAGAGAAACCTGGACCTTTCACAAATCTACCAGAGAACTTATTAGTGTGTTCTCCATTCATTAGAACGGGGACTCCATTAACTAAAACATGATTAACTCCCTCTGCAAACTGAAGAGGCTCCTCAAATGTTGCATTATCTTTTACCTCATCTTTATTGAAAATCACAATGTCAGCAAAATAATTTTCTTTAAGCAGCCCTCTCTCTTTTAACTTTAAGTTACTTGCTGGAAAACCTGTTAACCTCCTTATCCCTTCCTCTAAAGGGAATAGCTTCTCATCTCTAGAATATTTTCCTAGGACTCTTATAAAGCTGCCAAAAGCTCTTGGGTGAGTTCTAAAACTCTTACTTATATCACTATATATTCCAGCATCAGAGCAGAACGATACCCATGGTAAACTGATTTTTTTCCTAATATTTTCTTCAGACATACTAAAGTATATACACTGTATTCTGTTGTCATCTTCTATAATCATATCAATAATTGCCTCCTCAGGGCTCTGTCCTCTCATATCAGCTGCCTCTGCAACAGTTTTTGCTAAATATTTCTTAGACATAGAAGCGGTCCTAAACCCTACCATCAGAATTCCTTCTGGTGGTTGCTCTGATAATTCTTTTCTTATATCTTCCATCAATCTCTCTCTGACACTAGGATCTTTCATCCTATTAATCCATGCCCTGTGTCCTCCCTCTTGTACCCAGGTAGGTATAACCCCTGTTAAACCTGTAGAACTTGCGTTATATGTATATATATCTGCTGTAATTTTTAATCCTTCTTCTCTTACCTCTTCTACCCTTCTTATTACATCATCTATTTTTTTCCAGTTTGCTTTTCTTGAGGTTTTTAAATGATAGATTTCTGCGGGAATATTTGCTTCTCTAGAGATTGTTATTAATTCTTCTAGGGCTTCCATAACTTTATTATCTTCATTTCTCATATGTGAAATGTACATTCCATCGTGCTCAGAGGCTGTTTTACATATCTCAATTAACTCCTCAGTGGAGGCATAATCTCCTGGGGCATAGATAAGAGATGAACCTATTCCCATAGCACCTTCTCTCATAGACTTTTCAACAATACCTTTCATTCTTTTCATCTCATCTGAAGATGCTGGTCTATTATCATAGCCTACTTCTAAAATTCTAGTCGTTGCCGCACCAAGGAAAGATGCAATATTTAATGACACTCCATTTTCTTCAAGTTTATTCATGGCATCACCAAATGAAATTAATTTGCCGTCTTTATAATAAGGTCCGGGTGACGTACCTTCTCCAAAAACTTCTAATGTGACACCTTGTCTTAAATCTGATAGTCCTCTTCCATCATTCATTAGAGTCCCATAGCCCCAACTTAACATATTAATAAAGCCAGGAGATACAGAAAGACCAGTTGCGTCAATTGTAGTATCTGAAACAAAATTTGTGTTCTCTCCAACGTAAATAATCTTATCATCTTTTATTCCAACAGACCCGATAAAAGGCTTCTCTCCAGAACCATCGTAAATAGTCCCATTATGAATAACAAGGTCAGCCACAATCGGTTCAACGGGTTTTTTTGAACAAGAAAAAGAGAAAAACAAAAAGGTTAATATTAAAAAAGAGGAATAATTTTTCATAGATTTAAGAATTGATTTTATTAAACAAGTATATAATTTTTATGCTATCTCACATAAGAAAATTTACGTTAATTTTTTTCTTGCTTACATTATTGCCTTATCTCTCATTCTCTCAGAACAAACAGAATAGATATTACAACCCTTTTAGATTTTCGGTTTCTGGATTAACAAAATTTGTAGTAGGTCCCAATGATCACATTAATAGTAAGTATTTGTTTGACCATGGAATTGGTCTAGTAGGAGAGTTAATTTATACATTAGATCAAAAAGCAAAATATGAGATCTCCATTGAAGCTGGAATCATGAGAACTTTTTCTAATCCAGACAATTCGTCAACAGAAAAACCTTTAATACCTGTAACTATCAATGCTTACTATTACTTTTTTGATGAAGAATTCTCACCTTTTATTGGGGTCGGTATTGGAGCTGAATATTTACATAACTCTAATAAATATTTATTAGAACGTATATTAAAAGGTGTGATAGGAATATCTAATAATAACTTAAAAGTATTTGGTAGGTGGGGTGTATTAAAGTCAGGTGATTATTCAATTGAAATTGGTATAGGTTATTCATTTAAGGAAAGACCCTGTGGGTGTTTTCCACAATCTAATTAGTTGTTTTACTTCTAGGGTAAGTTTTAAAGAAAATTATTAACCCTAAAATAATCATTGGAATACTTAGCCACTGCCCCATATTAAGCGGTATGTCTGATTCCCAATCAACTTGATTTTCTTTTAAGAGTTCATCAACAATTCTTAGTGTCCAAAGCACAATCATAAAAATTGAAAATATAAAACCATCATTTAGAGAGGACCTCCTGAAATACCATAAACTCAGTAGAGATATAAATAATAAAAGACAGTAAAATGCTTCATACATCTGGGCAGGGTGTCTAGGAATTCCAACAGTATAAATTTCGGCATAATACTTAGAGCCATTTTTAAATATTTTAAAATCTAAATCTTTTCCCTGTTCCTCATAAATATGTTTTCTAATTCCCTCATAACCTACTAAATAATTCTTTACATTAGTCCTGTAATAATTATTTTCATACTCCTCATCTACACCTACACCATCGCCATACTCTAATCTAATTGTTAAAGGAATTCCATTTTCGGTTATGTCTCCATCCCTCTTGTGAAATGTAATATTTTCAACTCTTCCATCAAACCTATATGATAATATGTCATTTACACTTCTAGCGAATACTACACCATTACCTGATTCTGTTGGTAGCCCAAGAATTTCTGAATTCATAAAATTCCCTGTTCTTATGAAAGCTCCGGCAAGACATACAACAATAACAATTCTATCCATAACCCAGAAGAAGGATTCATTTACTTTCCTTGAATAAATAATCATCCCAAGTATAATAGAAATAGCAGCACCATGACTTGCTAGACCCCCTTCCCATATATATAAAATTTTTAAAGGATTAGAAAGGTAATAAACTGGGTCATAAAATAAACAATGTCCAATTCGAGCTCCGACAATAGTCGCAATGACCATATACAAAGTGAGTCTCTCAACTTCCTCTGGATCTCTTCCATCTAGCTTATAGATCCATCGCATTATATAAGATCCAATTAAAAACCCTGAGGCAAATAAAAGTCCATACCATCTAGGTGGGAATCCCGAAATAATTTCAGGGTTAGCGTTCCATATTATATATAAGATAACTATCATAAAATAAATTTATTGGCAAACTATTATAATTAGAATATTAAAATGATAAATTTTGTTAAACCATTAATTATATTTCCAGAAAACTGGAGTTAGTATCATTAAAAAAGTTAACAATTCCAGTCTCCCTATAAACATTAAGAGAGATAGTAAATATTTTCCTGTATTAGGTATAGAATTAAAGTTACTTGTTGGTCCTACCTCACCAATTCCTGGCCCTACATTTCCAAGAGTTGCAGCAACTGATCCAATTGAAGTGATAAAGTCTACTCCCAGAATAGTCATCATGATAGAGCCCAAAGAAAAAATTACCACGTATAGCATCATAAAAGCAAGTATATTTGTCACTACGCTTTGGGGCACCTTATTATTATTAAACTTTAAAGTGAAAACGGCAGACTGATGTAGCTGTTTTTTAATCTCATTGTAGCTGTTTTTAAGAAGTATAACGTGTCTCACAATCTTAATTCCACCTGAAGTAGAACCGGCAGATGCACCAAAAAACATTAATATGAAAAATAGAATTGTTATAAATTCTGTCCACCCTGTAAAGTCAACAACGGTAAAACCCGTAGTGGTTAATATGGATACTACACTAAAGAGAGCAGACCTAAAAGTCTCCTCAGCATATGAACTATCTATACCCAATAGAGTTAAGAAGACAATAAGTGTTAATATTATTATGAAAAAGAAGTAAATTCTAAATTCTTCATTATTAATTACTTTCTTAAAATCAAGTTTAATTGCAAAATAGGTAAGAGTAAAGTTTGTGGCTGAAATGAACATAAACAGGATGATTGTATATTGAATCAGTGGCGATTCAAAGTGTCCAATACTAGCATTTTTTGTAGAAAAACCTCCAGTTGCAAAAGTAGTCATAGCATGATTAACCGCCTGAAATGAATCCATTCCCTCAGCCCAAAGTATAAAAAAAAGAATTACTGTAAATGAGATATATATCTGCCATAACCTCTGAGCTGTCTCTTTGATTCTCGGTTGTAATTTGTCTATTGATACGCCTGGAGCTTCCGCAACAAATAACTGCATACCACCAATCCCTAAGAAAGGTAAAATAGCTACAGCTAATACAATTATTCCCATACCACCAATCCACTGAGTTAAACTTCTCCAATATAGAATTCCATGATCTAGTGATTCAATATCATTCAAAATGCTTGCTCCTGTTGTTGTATAGCCAGATACGGTCTCAAAAAAAGCATTAGCTAGATCCGGTATTTGACCTGTTAATATATATGGGAGCATTCCAAAAAGGCACATCATAATCCAAGAGGATGTGACAATTAGATACCCATCTCTTTTTCTTAACTCTTTATTATCATTATTCTTAGTGGTATAATAAAGGATAAATCCAATAGAAGAGTTTATCAAAGAAGAAAGTAATATTCCTTCCCAAGAACTTTCAGCATGATAAATACCAAACGGGACAGCAGTAAGCATAAGGAATCCATTAATCATTAATAGAATTCCAATAATATTACTTATAACTTTTAAATTGAATCTCATTTAAACATTGACTCTATAGTACTCTTTGTTTCTTTTTTTGTGACAACAATGACCCTATCCTCCTCCTCAAACTCAAAATCACCTCTTGGGAACAGTGCCTTTTCACCTCTTGTAAGACCTCCTACTATACTATCTTTTGGAAAATTTAAATCTTTTAATTTCTTACCTAAAACACCTGATCCTGATTTTACTTCAACTTCTATAATTTCGGCGTCAACACCTTGTAATGTAGAATAATCCAGAAACTTGCTTTCACTGATATATTTAAATATAAAATTTGCAGCCAAATACTTTATATTAATTGTAGTATTTAATCCCATATTTTGAGCTAATGGAATAAAGTCAATGTTTTCAACTTGAGAAATTGTCTTTCTTACACCGGATTCTTTTGCAGCAAGTGACGCTAAAATATTTTTCTCAGTTTCATATGACAGGGCAAGAAAAGCATCCATGTTGTCAAGGTCTTCTTCTTTCATCAAATCAATATTTGTTGCAGAACCGTTAATAACCATAACATTAGGCAATTCATCAGCAAACCTCTCACACTTGATAATGTCATCACAAATTAATTTTATGTTATACTTTTTAGAAAGATATTTTGCGGTCATGAAAGCAAGTGGAGATCCCCCAAAAATCATTATATCTTTAATGTCCAAGTTCTCTTTCCCTGCCAAAGATAATACCTTGTCAACACCCTTATCTGACTCTGTTATAAAGTAAGCATGGTCACCCTTCTTCAGAATATTATGGGAACGTGGTATAATAGTTTCATTATGAATTACATCTTCAATATCTCTAACTATAGCAACTGGAGTAAAATTATTCTCAGAATTTAAATAGGCAGATTCAGCAAGTGTTTTATCTTTTAATTCAGACTCATCATCTATCATTATCCCTATAAGATTAAGTTTTCCTCCATCAAATTCTAAGGAGTCTGTTGCTGCAGATTCTTTTAGTAGGTTTTTAATTTCACTTGCTCCCAATGCTTCTGGATATATGACCTCATCAATACCTAAAGATGCTAAATCAAAAGTATCTTTTCTATGAAGTAACTCTGTATTTGAAATTCTTGCTATACATTTTTTAACACCAAAGTTTTTACCAATAGAACAAGACAAAATGTTTACCTGTTGAGATGATGTTACAGCAATTAATAAATCTGCCTTTTTTGCTCCAGCAACTTCAAGGGTTCTTATAGATGTAGCGTCGCCATTTATTGTAGATACATCTAGGTTATGGGTGGCTCTATCGAGCGCTTTTTTATCATGGTCAACAATGACTATATTATGAGATTCCTGCGCAAGTAACTTAGAAAGGTAAAAACCAACTTCACCTGTTCCCGCAATAATTATATTCATATTTTGCTTTTATCGCACTACAAATATAAAAATTTGTAGCTATATGAGTCAATTTAATTTTTTAAAATAATCTTTTGATATTTTTTCCACTTTTGGGGCAAGAATCAGCGCTGATAGTAAAGTTGGGAAGGCCATGATGCCATAAGAGAGATCGATTAAGCTTATAACAAACTTTAATGATGACACAGATCCTATCAAAATAAGTACCAGGTAGAATATTCTATAATTTGAGCTATACTTCTCTCCAAATAAAAATGCTGTGCACCTTTCACCAAAAAAGGATAAACTAAAAAGAGTAGAAACAGCAAAAGTCAAAGTTGTAAACATTAATATAAAAGGTCCAAATTTTGGCATTGAACTACTAAATGCGTTGTTAACCATTTCAATGCCTGCGTAATTATAATTTGTCCAAGAGTCGGTAACCAAGACACATAGGGCGGTAAGTGTACATACAATTATAGTATCAACGAATGGGCCAATCATTGATACCATGCCCTCCTCAACTGGGCTTTCTGTTTTACTTGAGGCGTGTATAATAGGAGCCGTACCAATTCCTGCTTCATTAGAGAATGAAGCTCTTCTTGCTCCAATTAATATTATAGAGCCAATAGATCCACCCAAAACTGAGTGTGCTGTAAATGCATCAGTAATTATAAGGTATAGGCTTGGTAAGACCATATCATAATGGATAGCCATAAGATAGAGAACGGTCATCATATACATTATGACCATAATTGGGGCTAACCTACTTGCAACCTTTCCGATTCTTTTAATTCCGCCTAAAATCACAGAAGACACAATAATAGCTATTAGGACACCTATTGTAAGATCATTATAGAACTTACTATCAAATAAAAAATTATCTTTAATTATAACAGCGTTTACTACTTCGACAATTTGGTTTGACTGAAAAATTGGGGAAACTCCAAGCAACCCAAAAAAACAAAAAATGTAAGCTAATGGTCTCCATTGTTTACCTAACCCCTTAGAAATAACAATCATTGGGCCCCCATAAAATTTGTTATTAACTTTATTTCTATATAAAACAGCGAGTGAGCAAGTGTAAAACTTTGTTATCATACCAAATAAAGCCGTAACCCACATCCAAAATATTGCACCCGGGCCACCTAGAGAAATAGCTATAGCAACACCACTTATGTTTCCCATTCCAACTATTCCTGCTATTTGACTTGAGACACTTTCAAAAGAACTTATCCCATTTTCAGAGCTGTTTCTCTTCTTTAAGAGTTTAAATGAATGCTTAAAATATAAAATTGGGGTAAGCCTAGATCTTATTGAAAAATATAATCCACCACCTATAAGTAACAAAATCAAGACAGGACCATTCCATAAAGTGTCGGCAGAACTTATAATTAAGTCAGAAAAAAAAGATAAGAAATCCATTAATCAAAAAACGAATTAACAAACTCTCCTTTATGAAACAATTTTAAATCCTCAACTTTCTCACCTACACCTATATATTTAATTGGAATTTTAAATTGATCAGTAATGCCAATTACTACACCACCCTTAGCAGTACCATCAAGCTTAGTAATTGTTATAGAGTTTACATCTGTAGCCTTGGTAAATTCCTCAGCCTGAACGAATGCATTTTGTCCAGTGCTTCCATCTAAAATCAACATTACTTCATGGGGAGCATCAGGTTTAAATTTTTGGACAACTCTCTTTATCTTAGACAGCTCATTCATTAGGTTAAGCTTAGTATGTAACCTACCAGCCGTGTCAATAATTACTACGTCATATTTTTCATCTACTGCCTTTTTAACAGTATCATATGCTACTGATGCCGGATCAGTATTCATCCCGTGAGATACAACCTCAACTCCAACTTTCTTACCCCAAAGCAATATTTGATCAACCGCTGCCGCTCTGAAAGTGTCGGCAGCTCCTATTAAAACTTTTAACCCTCCATCTTTAAACTGAGAAGCTAACTTGCCAATAGTTGTAGTTTTCCCTACCCCATTTACTCCAACTACCAGAATTACATATGGAACCGAATCTTCTGAGACATCAAATGCGTCAAGATCAGAACTATTTTCTGCTAAAATTTTTACGATTTCATCTTTCAAAATACTATTAAGCTCTTTAACGCTAGTGTATTTTTCTTTTGATACTCTTTCCTCTATTTTTTCAATAATTTTCACTGTTGTTTTGACTCCCACATCTGATGTAATTAATACTTCTTCCAAATCATCTAAAACTTCGTCATCAATCTTAGATTTTCCAATTATGGCTGATTTTAACTTAGAGAAAAAGCTTTTTTTAGTTTTTTCTAAACCTTTTTTTAATGATTCATCATCTTCAGGTTCTGGCTCAGGCTCAGGTTCTGGCTCAGGTTCTGGCTCTGGTTCTGGCTCTGGCTCTGGTTCTGGCTCTGGCTCAGGTTCTGGTTCTGGTTCTGGTTCTGGTTCTG
>CAYXSW010000027.1:1834-15818 GCA_964467915.1 uncultured Marinoscillum sp. | reverse complement strand
ATAGTATTATTTTGAGGCAAATCATTATTGTTATCAATTCTTAATTTAAGTTTTTTTTTCTGATCTTCAATTTATTGATCTTCGATTTTTGAGAAAATGTGGGCTTTACCAGAAATAATGTGATCAGTAGGCATAATATTTGATCCAACACTATCCCAAGAAAGATCACTAATATTTAAATGGCCTTTAATCTTTTTAGAAGTAAATGGAAGAAAAGGCTCACATAAAATAGAGATATTAGCTACTATCTGTATAGAATTATGAATTATAGCTTTAACTCTATCTGGATCATCCTTGAAAATTTTCCATGGTTCAGTATCAGTCAAATATTTATTGCCAAGTCTTGCCACATCAATCACATAGCTCATTGCTTCGCGGAATTTATAGGCTCTTATTGACGACTCAATTTTTTCTTTTATATTTTCTAGTTCGGAAAAAATTTGTTTGTCAATTTCAACAGAAGATATTTTTGGAACTTTTTTATTAAAAAATTTTTTGCATAACACAAATACTCGATTCACATAATTTCCTAATATTGCCACTAGCTCATTATTATTTTTTTGTTGAAAATCTTTCCAAGAAAAGTCACTATCCTTATTCTCTGGTAAATTAGTAATCAAACAGTATCTCAGTTCATCTTGCATATTTGGAAAATCTTTGAGGTATTCATGTAACCACACAGCCCAATTTCTTGATGTTGAAATCTTTTCGCCTTCTAAATTCATAAACTCATTAGCTGGAACATTTTCAGGCAAAATATAATCTCCATGTTCCATAAGCATCATAGGAAAGATTATTGTATGAAATACAATATTGTCTTTTCCTATAAAGTGAACTAAACTACTTTCTTCATCCTTCCAATATTTTTCCCAATTGTCTGGATCTAGTTCTTTAGTAGCAGTAATGTAACCTATTGGCGCATCAAACCATACGTATAAAACCTTACCTTCAGCACCTTTAACAGGTACCTTTACTCCCCAATCTAAGTCTCTTGTCATTGCTCTGGGTTTTAAACCATCATTTAACCAGGACTTACACTGACCAATCACATTCGATTTCCAATCTTTTTTAGTATTAATATATTTTTCAATATTCGTCTGAAGTTTATCCATTGGTAAAAACCAATTTTTTGTTTCTTTAAGAACAGGAGTATTTCCTGATAAGGTTGATTTAGGATTTTTTAAATCCATGGGACTTAATGTTTTTCCACATGATTCACACTGATCACCATATGCATTCTCATTGTCACAAGTTGGACATTTACCCATAATATACCTATCTGAAAGAAATTGATTTTCTTTTTCATCATAATACTGAGAAGAAGTTATTTCCTTAAATGTTTTTTTATCATACAAATTAAGAAAGAAATCTGAACTGGTTTTATGATGAATTTTCCTTGATGTTCTTGAAAAAATATCGAAGCTAATTCCAAACTCATTAAATGACTCATTTATCAGATTATAATAATAATCAACCACTTCTTGTGGTGATTTTTTTTCATCTCTAGCTTTGATTGTTATAGGGACACCATGCTCATCAGTACCGCTAATGAATTTGACATCCTCCCCTTTTGATCTTAAAAATCTAACATAAAGATCTGATGGAATATAACATCCTGCTAAGTGACCGATATGTATTGGCCCATTAGCATAAATTAAAGCTGCAGTAACAAGATGTCTTTTTTTTTGACTCATTATTTTTTCTTTCTCATCATCTCAAACATATCCCACATCTGATCTGTAATAATCTCTAAGTGATTAAATTGCCCAGCACCTTTCAGCCATTCTGCGCCATCAATTGTTATCACCTCTCCGTTTATATATGATGAGTAGTCTGATAATAGGTAAGCAGCAAGATTAGATAACTCTTGGTGTTCACCTACCCTTCCAACAGGAACCTTTTTTGCTGGATCAAATTTATCTTTTAAGTCTCCTGGAAGTAGTCTCTCCCATGCACCTTTTGTTGGGAAAGGACCAGGTGCAATAGCGTTTGACCTAATTTTATATTTTGCCCATTCTACTGCAAGTGATCTTGTCATACTTAAAACACCTGCTTTAGCACATGCAGAAGGAACTACATATCCAGATCCTGTCCAGGAGTATGTTGTTACAATATTTAAAATATTACCTTCTGATTTATCCTTTATCCAACTTTTTCCTAAGGTAAGAGTAAAATTTATTGTTCCTTTCAAAACGATATCAATAACAGCATCAAAAGCTCTTGTGGAAAGTCTTTCTGTTGGGCTTATAAAGTTTCCAGCAGCATTATTTACAAGACAATCAATTTTACCAAATTTTTTAAAAGACTCATTAATTACATTTTCTACTTCATCAATTTTTCTAACATCACATGAAATAGGAAAAACTTCAGGCTCATATTTAGAGTTAAATTCTTTAGCAACCTCATTTAATACTTCTTCACGCCTACTTGTTATAACTACGTTGGCACCAAGCTCTAGAAAATATTTAACCATAGACTTACCAAGTCCAGATCCTCCACCCGTAACAAGAATCACTTTATCTACTAAACTATTTTCTTTAAGCATTCCTTTCATAAATTTATTTTAAAGTGATGAGACATCAGAATCTCTATTTATTTTTTTTACTAAACCCTGTAAAACTCTTCCCGGACCACATTCAATAAAGCTTTTTATATTATCATCAATCATATTATTTATAGACTGTGTCCATCTAACTGGAGATGTTAACTGACTCACTAAATTAGATCTAATTTTATTAATATCAGTATGCCCTTTTGCATCATAATTCTGATAAATAGGTGCACTTGGTATATCTATATTAGCTTGATTAACAGCATCTTCCAGTTCTACCCTAGCTGATTCCATATAGGGAGAATGAAAACCTCCTCCTACTGGTAACGGTATTGCTTTACCACCTTTTTCTTTAAATTCTTCACATGCCTTTGAAATTCCTTCTTTTGATCCTGATATTACAATCTGACCTGGACAGTTATAGTTTGCTGGAACAATATTTTCTATACCTTCACAAACAGCATTTACCTCACTATCAGATAAGGTTAGGATTGCTGCCATGGTTGAGTCATTATTTTTACATGCATTTTGCATAGCCCTAGCTCTAATTAAAACTAATTCTAGTCCCTCTTCAAATGATAAAGAGCTCGAACATGTTAAGGCAGAAAACTCACCTAATGAGTGCCCAGAAAAAGCTGAAATGTCATTTATTTTATTATGATGAAAAGTTATACAAGAATGAATAAAAATAGCTGGCTGAGTAATATCTGTTTTTTTAAGATCATCAACTGTTCCATTAAACATGACATCAGTAATATCAAAACCTAAAATTTTGTTAGCTAATAAAAATTTCTTTTTTGCTGATTCATCACCCTCATATAGGTCTTTACCCATTCCAACAAACTGCGATCCTTGACCTGGAAATATTATTGCATTCATATATCTTGATTTCTTTCAAAAATAGCTAATAAGTTACTTATTAATAAACTGATCCCTTATTTCTTTGGGGGGAATATGACACACATCAGACTTGCCAAACCATTTGTACCTATTATTTGCAAAAATATCATATAATATATCTCTAATTTTTGAAGGAAAAATCTTTAACAATTTAAAAACATGATAAAAACCACCAATATCAATAAGAATTTGAATTACTGCATTAGATTTTTTATAAACTTTATCATTAGAGAGATAAATTATAAATTTACCTACTTGCTTTTTATCTAATTTTTTAGGTAGGACTCTAGATGCAAAATCAGATGATATAGCACTGAATTTAAATTTTTTTCTCTTATCCAATAAAACTATAAATCTTATAAACCTACTACACATGACACAGAAGCCATCGTAAAATATAATTTTATTATTTACCTTAATATCTGTACCCATCCTTTAATTTCTTTTACACTTTCATTTTCATCTAAAACATCAAAAATAACAGTAGCGTTGTAATAATATGTGTCTGAAGGTAAATTTTTTCCACTTTTATTTTTTCCATCCCAGTTAATATATATACCGTCTATAATGTTTTTCTCGGAATCATGAGAAAAAACTTCTTTACCAGTTCTATCAACTATTGATATTTTTACTGATTTAACAAATCTAGGACAGTTTCCGTAACTAAAATTCGTTATAGATCCATCGGTAAAGAATGGAGTAAAAAAATCATTTTTACCATCATCATTAGGAGTAAAAACATTAGGCAAAAGATATTTTGGGCAATTATCCCTTATGACTGTATCAGAAGGGATACTCTCATTGCCAGATCTATCTAAAGCTGTAATATAGTATGCTCCTTTTAAATTGGATAGATTCTTATGGACAAAATAATTATTTGATGTTGAACCAATAGTTTGAAAATTATCTGTTCCATTCTCTGAAAAGTATATATTAAAAAACTTTGAATCTAAATAACAATCGTCAGCACCAACGGTCCACTCTATCCTATTTTCAAAATCTTTCATATCACATGACTTATCGTAAAAATAATATTCACAAGAATATTGGTCAGAAATTTTAAATTCAATTGGAGGACATGGAGGTAATAGATCATTAGTTTGAGCACAAATTTTTTGTGAATTATTTAATAATAAATCATCATTGATGATATTTAGTGGCAACTTATTATTTTCATAGGTACCTGATGTAATTATATAGTAGCAATATATTTTGTTTTCATCAAGATCTACACCTTCAAATTCTCCTATATCAATATATTTAAATCCGCTCTCAATGACATTTACTGAATCAATTAAAATATATTTATCTTCATTACTCCCAAAAACATTGTTTCTATATACATAATGCATTGGGTAGAGAGATGAGGCATTTGACCATGGCACTTCAAAACCCCAATTTAATTCAATACTATTTTGAGTGCCATTTAGTTCTAATCTGACAGTTGAAGCATTATAAGAAGACTCAAAAAAAGATGTATCAGAATCTGAAAAAACTTCCACTTTATAATTATATACATTTTCTAATGTGTTCACTTTAGTATCAATGTAAAATGTATCCAAAAAAATATTTGATTGAGTTAAATTAATATTAGAAGAGAGACCCTCACGTCTATTTACTCTGTATGAATATGGTTTTGGGAATATAATAGTATCTATCTCGAAAGGCGGAATCCAATTTATCATTACTTGGCCATCACCTTTATCTGTATTTAAAATACTAACATTTGTTATTACTGGAGCATCTGCTTCAATTAAAATACATTTCTCTTCAGATACATAGCTTGTTCCTCCCTCAGGCAAGGGGAATTCAGCTAAAATTCTATAACAGTATTTAGATCCTGGTGCTAATCCATCACCTAAATTATCATCTACCATAGTTATTTGATCTCCTTCTACTGCTCCAATTAATTTATAGCCCGAACCATCAGGAATTCCTACTTCACAATTATCAGGTTCAAAATCATAACTCCCTATCCTTCTCCACACTTGAATTTCATCGGCATTATCGCAACTGTATGGATCCCATGAAACTTCAACAGAACGATTTGATAAAGGAATTAGTTCAAGTCCTTCTGGAGAAGGTGCCACGATCTGAATTTGCCAATTGGTAAATTCAACTAGATTTGGTCCGTAGCCAGGTTTGTCAGTAACCTTAAATTGGATATCATATGGACGTTCTCTGATATGAGAACAGTTAGTTTTCCATTCAAATTGAAGAGTACCAGGAGATTTTTGAAATTGGGCTGGGCTAGGAGAATAAACAGCTGGAGATGATAAGAATTCAAAAGGTCCACCAAATGCTTCAATTTGAATATCATTAAAGTTAGGATCATCACCTCTTACTGTGTCTCGTACAATTGAACCAGCCTCTACACAAATAGGATCTAAAACTTCTAAATTAGGTCTTTCA
The DNA here is from genome assembly GCA_964467915.1 of uncultured Marinoscillum sp. GTDB lineage: Bacteria > Bacteroidota > Bacteroidia > Cytophagales > MED-G16 > MED-G16. The sequence goes on along the minus strand of CAYXSW010000027.1, from coordinate 9,955 downwards.
TTATCTGAATCATCAATTATTACCTGCATATCTCTAGTAACATGTCCTAACTTAAACCACTGATCTCCAACTTTTCTCCATTCTACAACTCTAAATGCAAAATTATATTCTCCCTCTGATCCAGGAGCATCCCAAATTAGATCTCCAATTATGGAGTCTAAGGAAAATATTGGAGGACCTAAGCCTCCTTCACTTCCTTCATTATACTCACCATAAAATTCTTCTGCATTAGGAAAACGATAATTAGTTACCTGATATTCTTTCTCTTGCATTGGAATAACCAATTCGTAAGATAAACTATCCCCATCAGGATCAAAAGCACCTGGATTATGTATGTATCTTATTCCAACCACCCCATTATCAATTGGAGGAATCAAAAGTACAGGAGTATTATTTAATCCAAAAAAAGGATCAATCAATATCTCAGTCTCAATATAAAATGGTGTGTCAACAGAATTTTCCATATTTACTATTTCAGCATTTCTATTTTGCTCAAAATAACTTACAACATATCTACCGGGCGCCTGAAATGTATGAACGACTTTAAATAGATTTAAAGCAACCTTATTTTCTAATAAAATTTTATTAGATGATATAGCCCCCTCATCCAAAACTTCAATTAAATTACCATCTCCAAAACCAAAACTACCTCCCCCAAACTCTACTTCAGATCCTGTATCTGTATAGCCTATAATTGTAAATTCATATGTTAAACTTGTCGATGAAATTCTTTTAGCAATTATCTCCCCTGCCCTTATGTGTGTTGAGTAAAGATCAAAAGAAAAAAATATCCCAAAAACTGAAAATAACCAAAACCTTAATAAACCCTTTAACATATGATGATTACTATGTATTTGTTAAACGTAAATATTATACAATATTATACTAAATATTAAGAGTTATTGTTCCCGTTTTAGTATTATATATACTGGCAAATGATCACTATAACCCCCTATAAAATTTCCTCCAGCAAAACTTCGAAAGGGATAACCCTTGTAATTACCATCTTGATTAATCAAGTAAGGTTTTAAATGGATATATGCACCGTCAAAATAAAAATTAATTTTATTGTAATCTTTAAGAGAGTACTTACTTAAAATTATCTGATCAAACATGTTCCATGCCCCTCTATATTTCAATGTCCCAAATCCATCATCAAATATCTTCTCATAAGGATTATACATCTCAGAAGTAAAAAGATTATTTTTTTCTTTAACAGTATTAAGAATCTTTTTTATACTCTCGTCTGTAGGGTCATCATTAAAATCACCAATTGTAAAAACTTTAGCCTTTTGGTCTACATTATGTATAGAATCAATAATAAATCTATTTAACTCTGCTGCTTTATTTCGAAATGGCTTTGATCTTTCTGCTCCACCATATCTTGAGGGCCAATGATTAATAATTATAAATATCCGATCGCCACTTAATAACCCCTCAACAAGGAGTTGATCTCTAGTAAAAATTTTTTTACCACTTTCATTATCAAATATCTCCAATGCTATATTTTTTTCCCTAACAATTTCAAAATAATCTTGATTATAAATTAACCCAACATCTATTCCTCGGTTATCAGGAGAATCAAAATGAGAAATATTATAATTTATATCTTTAAGTTTTCCAGTCTTAATTAAATCTTCAACCACTAATCGATTCTCTACCTCACATATACCTATAATTGTAGGGCTAGATCCTGTCTCAGCAAACCCAATTTCAGATATAACCTTAGAAAGATTTTTAAGTTTATTTAGATATACTGATGTTCTATTCATTGAGGTCTCCATAATTGGACTTGCCTCATCATTTATAGTAATATCATTTATAGTATCAAATAAATTTTCAAGATTATAAAAGGCAAGAGTATGTATTTCATTTTTTAATTCCTGACAGTATGAACCAATAAAATAAAAATTTAGTATAACAATAAGTATTAGTTTTCTCATCTTATTTTTTTACAAATTTAATTTGCTCAGAATAATTTTTAAAATTTATTATCATTAGATAGTTACCAGGATTTAAGTCTGAAACATTCATTGTAAACGAAGTTGAATTCACATTTTGATCAAAAAATTTTTCACCATTATATGAGTAAATTTCCACATTAATAATCTTATTAATTTTAGATTCAATAAATAATTTATCATTGGATGGATTTGGAAAAATTAATATTTTTTTAGGTATAATGTAAGATTCTACATTTAATACTTCCCTATATATATCCTCATTACTGAAAATAATTTTAACTTGTACAGGCAAATGATCTGATGCATTATGTAACGAGTTTGCAATACTTGTAGATACTTCTTGATTTGGAAAAACATTAAGTGAAGAATTATAATGTAAACCATCATTTCCAAATGAGTTATATGTGGAATCAATCACAAAAATTCTATTGCCATACATAAGAGAATCAGAAAATAATATAAAATCAAATCTATCATCAAGTCCACCATGAGAACCTCCTCCAAATTGTAACGTTCTTGTAGATTGTGTATGAAATTTTGCGTTTGATGGGTCATTATATATCCCAACAACATTTATTAAGTCATGTAAATTGCCTTTTCCTGACTCAGTTATAGCGAACAAATCTTTGTATGCACTTTCATCTGTAGAATAAATGTTAAAATCTCCAGCAACTAAATAAAACTTTGAATCGTCCTCTGAAATGTAATTTTTAAGTTCTTTTATCTGATCACTTCTAGCAAGTTCATTATCTACTCCTTTTGAAGCCTTTAAGTGTAAGTTGTATATGATAAATTGTTCTCCAGTCTCCAAGTGTTTTAAAGTAAATATATATACTGGTCTAGGATATCCATCTATTTGAGAAGTTGAAATAAAATTAAATTTATTTGAATTATAAAATAAACCCTGATCTATATCAGTGTCTTCATCATCTATAAAATTGGCAGCTTTATATTTTTCATTAATATTTTTTAGAATATTATTCAAGAAATTATCTACACCTTCCTGGCCAACCATCTCTTGAGTAATCAATATATCAGGTTCGATATGTCCTAAAATATTTTTAAAATCTAAATTTCTATCTGTAGAGGAGTTATATCTAAGCAAATTATATGTGACAACATTTACAGTGTCTTGTGAAAAAACAGGATTTTTAAAAAGGAAAAATCCAAAAAAAAGGAGAAGAAATCTGCTCATTATTATACCTCAAATTTTAATGTTTTTAAGGGTTCACTAAGTTAGGAAAAAGTTATGAAATTTAATTTTTTTAAAACTTTTGTTTCATAAGCTTTGGGCTCTATATTTGTTTAGGTATATATAAAAATATGTTAAAAAAAGACTTGTTAACTAATAAATTGAGAGATGATAAGTGGTGGATTTCACCTCTCTTTGTTTTATTAGGACTTTTATCATTTGTGATATATTCTACTTGGGCTGCTTGGCAAGGAGAATACTTTTGGTGGAGTGCAGGAAATGAGGGTTTTGGAGGGTATCTTTCTCCATTCTACTCTCCCACAGTATACATTGACCCTTCTAAGCCAGGTGTGCCTCCAATGTATCACTCTCTATTTGGATCATGGCCAGATTGGTTAAATTGGTTACCCGGTCAATCACCTGCATGGTTAATTCTCATTTTTCCTTTATCATTCAGATTCACATGTTACTATTATAGGAAAGCATATTATCGAGCATTTTCATTAAATCCACCTGCTTGTGCTGTTAACCCTGTAAAGGGATTACCATCTAAAGTATCTGCAATCACTAATGGTAATATAAACGCATTCAATTCTGGTAAAAGATATGATGGAGAGACGGGACTCTTATTATTTCAAAATATACATAGGTATGCTATGTACTTTGCTGTAATTTTTATATTTATATTAAGCTACGACGCATTCTTAGCATTTTTCAATGATGGAAGATTTGGATTTGGAGTGGGAACACTTATTCTTACTATTAACCCAATTCTCTTAGGATGCTACACTTTTGGTTGCCATTCCATCAGACACCTTATTGGAGGAAATTTGGACTGCTACTCTTGCAGTTTATACCATGACAAAGTTTCACATAGTAACTGGAAAATTGTCACATTTTTAAATAGAAGGCATCAATTATTTGCATGGCTCAGCCTAGTATGGGTAGGATTCTCTGACGTATACGTTAGATTAGTATCAATGGGAATAATTAATGACATTAATACTTGGGGAATATAGTATGTTAGATATATCAGGAATTAAAAGGTTACAATTTGATGTTTTAGTAATAGGAGCTGGAGGAGCAGGTCTATCTGCAGCTATAGCAGCATCTCAAGAAAAAGATACGAGAGTAGGTCTTGTATGTAAGTCATTACTAGGTAAAGCTCATACTGTTATGGCAGAAGGAGGTATGGCTGCTGCTCTTGGAAATGTTGACAATAGAGATGACTGGAAAATTCACTTCAGAGATACAATGAGAGGCGGAAAGATGCTTAATAACTGGAAAATGGCTCAAATTCATGCCAAAAATGCTCCAAAAAGGGTAAGAGAGTTGGAACATTGGGGTGCAGTTTTTGATAGAACAAAAGATGGTCTTATTAATCAAAGAAATTTTGGTGGGCATCGTTACCCTAGACTTGCCCACGTTGGTGATAGAACGGGCCTTGAGATGATTAGAACTCTTCAAGATCACGGAATACATCAAGGGATTGATATTCAAATGGAATGTACAGCCCTAGACATCTTAAAAAATAAATCCGGAAAAGTCTCTGGAATTGTTTGTATGTATAGAGAAACTGGTGAGTTTATAATTTTTGAGACCAAATCCTTAATATTTGCTACCGGAGGTGCTGGAAAAGCTTGGGAGGTAACATCAAATAGTTGGGAATATACTGGAGATGGTTACGGCATGGCATACGAAGCAGGTGCAGAACTCATAGATATGGAATTTAATCAGTTTCATCCTACTGGAATGGTATGGCCTCCATCAGTAAAAGGAATTTTAGTGACAGAAGGTGTTAGAGGAGAAGGAGGAATCCTAAAAAATAGTGAGGGAAAAAGATTCATGTTTGATTACATCCCTGAAAAGTTTGCAAATGAAACTGCAGATACTGAAGAAGAAGCTTCAAGATGGCTTCAAGGAGATAAAAGTGCTAGGAGACCTCCTGAGTTACTTACTAGAGATGTTGTTGCCAGAGCAATAAATTCTGAAGTTAAAGCTGGGAGAGGTTCAGTTCACGGAGGAGCATACCTTGATATAGCCACACAAAGATCAGCCGAAGACATTAAAAGGAAACTACCTTCTATGTACCACCAGTTTAAAATACTTGCTGAGTTGGATATAACTAAAGAGCCTATGGAAGTTGGTCCAACGTGTCATTATTTCATGGGTGGCATTAAAGTTGATGCCGAAACATCCATGACTAATGTTGAAGGACTATTTGCATGTGGTGAGGCTGCTGGGGGTATGCACGGAGCAAATAGATTAGGTGGTAATTCACTTTCAGACCTACTAGTATTTGGAAATTTATCTGGAGTTGAAGCTTCAAAATACTCTAGAAAAATTAAATCTATGCCAAAATCAAATGATGATGATATAAAAAAGATTATCAAAAATGCTACATCAATCTTGAATAGAGAGAAGGGAAATAACCCTTATATTATCCATGAAGATCTTCAAAAAAATATGCAATACAATGTTGGTATTATTAGAACTAAGGAAGAAATTAAAGATGGAATCTCTAAAATTGATAACCTGAAGTCTCAGTTTAAAGATGTTAAAGCTGCAGGAACAAGTCAATTTAATCCTGGTTGGCATGAGGCTCTAGCACTTAGAAATTTACTTATTTCAGCTGAATCGGTTTCAAAATCTGCTTTACTAAGAGAAGAAAGTAGGGGTGCACACACAAGAGAAGACTTTCCATCAGAAATGCAAGAGTGGTTAGAATATAATATTATTAATAAAAAGGGAAAAGAAGGAAAAATGGAAACTATAAAAGTTAAGAGATCTAATCCAGATCCTGAACTCAAAAGAATTGCTAACTCTAGCATTGAAGATCTTGAAAAAGAAGTTAAATTAGATCATCATAAGTAATATAATATGAAAGAGAGAGACTTTAAAATTTATAGAGGTGATGATGAAAGAGGTGAATTAGTTAGCTATAAGTGTAATGTTTCTGAGGGTATGGTTGTCCTGGATGTTATTCATAGAATTCAAGCAGATCAAGCTAACGACCTTGCATGTAGATGGAATTGTAAAGCTGGAAAGTGTGGGTCTTGTAGTGTTGAAATTAATGGTAAGCCTAGACTTGCATGTATGACAAGAATGAATGAGTTTAAAGAAGATAAAACTGTAGTAATTACTCCATTAAAATCTTTTCCAGTTATGAAAGATATAGTTCCAGACGTCACATGGAATTATGAGCAAAATATGAAAATAAAACCTTTTTCTCCTTCAAATAAGGATAAAGAAAAAGATTTTGTGATGATGCAAAAAGATGTTGATAGAGTTCAACACTTTAGAAAGTGTATTGAATGTTACCTATGTCAGAATATGTGTCACGTAATTAGAGATAATGAGGGTAAAGACAAGTTTTCTGGCCCTAGATTTATGACTAGACTTGCAAGTTTAGAGATGCATCCTATGGATAGAGTAGATAGAATTGAAGACATTAAGGATGTGCACGGTTCGGGTATGTGTAATATCACTAGATGTTGTACTGAAGTATGTCCAGAAGAAATTCAAATTACAGATGATGCAATCATACCTTTAAAAGAAAGAGTAGTTGATAGATTCTATGATCCTATTATGATGTTGTTTAGAAAACTTTTTGGAAAGAAAAAGAAAGAAACTACGAATTAAACTTCATCTCCTCTAAAGAAATACCTTTGGTTTCTGGCATCATTCTTAATACAAATACCAGTTGAAGTATCATCATAAATCCAAAGAAGTAAAAAATCATTCCTGGATTATTACCAAGCATATTAATAACATAAGGAGTTAGGGCTGTAATTAAAGCAGCAAAAACCCAATGCGTTGCAGTACCAAGAGATTGACCCTTAGCCCTAACACTATTAGGAAAAATTTCAGAGATAAATACCCAAATAACTGTGCCTTGCCCAATAGCATGAGAGGCTATAAAAATTAAAATAAATGTTAGTAAGACATAAGAATTAAGAGAATATATAAAACAAACTCCAATACTGATTAATGATATAATATATCCTATTGAGCCAATTTTCATCAAGTATCTACGGCCATACTTATCAATTAATCTTAGACCAAACATTGTAAAAACTAGGTTTACAAAGCCAATTGAGACTGAACTCATAAGAGAGTCACTAGCAGCAAGCCCAGCGCTTTGCAAAATTTCTGGAGCATAATATAAAACAAAATTTATTCCTGAAAGCTGATTGAAAAATGCTATAAGGAAAGCGAGAGATATCTGAAAGTTAAATAATCCTGAAAAAATAGTACTATTATTCTTCTCTGCTGAACTTTTAATTTGAGCAATTCTTTTTGAAATTTCTGACTCAGGATAAATCTGCTTTAAAATTTCTTTTGCTTTTTGTTCATCACCTCTAAATAGTATTAACCATCGTGGACTTTTAGGAACTTTTAGAACAAAAAGAATATATAAAATAGCTGGTATTGCTTCGATTCCAAGCATATATCTCCAGTCTATATCTCCTCCAAACCCTTGCAACAAATAATTTGAAAAAAATGCTATTAGTATACCAAATACTATATTAAACTGGTAAAGAGCAACCAGTTTCCCCCTACTCTCTTTATTAGATATTTCTGAGATATAAGTTGGAGAAGCAACTGTTGAAGCTCCTACCCCTACACCTCCTATAAATCTAAAGAATGAAAATGAGTAAGGATCCCACGCAATTGCAGATCCTAATGCTGAAACAAAAAATAGTATTCCAATCCATATTAATGTGTTTTTTCGTCCTATTTTATCACATGGTATAGATCCAAATAGAGACCCTAAAACTGTCCCCCATAGTGCCATAGACATTATAAATACTCCATGAAAAATAGGAGAAGTGTTCCATAATTCTTTTATCGGAAGATTTGCTCCACTAATTACAACTGTATCAAAACCAAAGAGAAATCCAGCTAGTGCTACTGTTATAGACCAGTTAAATATTTTTTTCTTATCCATAGTTTGATATTTTT
>CAYXSW010000027.1:0-1734 GCA_964467915.1 uncultured Marinoscillum sp. | reverse complement strand
GCTACTGTTATAGACCAGTTAAATATTTTTTTCTTATCCATAGTTTGATATTTTTACTGAGTAAATATAAAATAATTCTAAATGTTATTAGGCATAGACTTAGGTGGCACAAAAATTGAAGGAATTGTTCTCAAATCAAAAGAAAATCCTGAAGAAATAATTAGACATAGAGTTAATACGGAAGAAAAAAAAGGATATTCTCATGTAATTAATAACATAAAATCATTAGTAGACTATATAGAAGAAAAAATTAAACATAAATTTAATAAAATTGGAATTGGAACTCCAGGAACAATAGATCCAAAAACAGGTTTACTAAAAAATTCTAATTCTCAGTGCCTTAATGGGATGCCAATACAAAGAGACTTGGCTAATAATTTAAATAAAACCATTCTAATTCAAAATGATGCAAATTGCTTCGCCCTTGCCGAGACTTTGCTAGGGTCTGTAAAGGAACAATATCCTAATGTCAAGAATGTATTTGGTATCATTATGGGAACTGGTGTTGGAGGAGGAGTAGTAATAGATGGGAAAACAGTTTATGGTAATCAGGGAATTGGAGGGGAGTGGGGACATACTATAGTAACTGATGATGGTGATATGTGTTATTGTGGGAAAAGAGGGTGTGTTGAGTCTGTAATATCAGGAAGAGCACTTCAAAAATATTATTATTCTCTTACTGGCATTAAACTACCATTTAAAGAAATATATGGGAAAAAAGAAACTGATAAATATGCAAACAAAACTTTTAAGAGAATGATTAAATTTTTTGGTAAGGGTCTAAGCAATGTAGTTAACATCATTGACCCTGAGGTAATTGTCTTAGGAGGAGGTCTCAGTAACATTGATGAATTATATAATGAAGGCTACGAAGAACTTAAAAAATACGTCTTTAACCCAACTTTTAATACCCCAATTTTAAGGCCTAAACTAGGAGATAGTGCTGGTGTTTATGGTGCTGCCCTTCTATAAATTAGTGCCCATATCTTGATTTTGTAGTATTATAATTATTAACTACCTGATCAGTTGTTAAATCTGTATTGTAAAAAAAAACAGCTCCTAAATTTCCTTCAAATCCACTATTATTATTTCTATAATCCCATCCGATTACTAAATCATTGGAATTAAATGTTTTTGAGTCTTGACCTGTTTTTGTAACATCTAAAGAGTTATTTATATAATATTTATATGTACCTGAATTTCTTACGACAGTAATAAATTTCCATGTATTATCATTAACTGTATTCATAGAATTACTTGCACCGTAAATACCAACCTTTGAACTAGTTAACCACAATATCATTTGTTTTCCATAAGAACTTGGAGATCTAGCTACGCTAAAAAGTCTTCCAGAGGTTTGAGATGTTTTGATCCACATTGAGACTGTAAATGCATTTCCAGAAAAATTAGAAAATGTAGATTTTCTGTAAGCAGCATCATCATTAAAAATTATTGATCCTCCATTATCAGATGAAAATGAAGGATCACTATTTAGTGTATATGAATTTCTAGTAAAACCTGTAACTAAACTTATATCATTATTTGAACTACTTAAATCATTCCATGTCGATAAATCATTTTGATTTAAAGAACTTGTATTTGATGCATCTAAATGAAGAATAAGATTATCTTCAATAATTCCATCTGCCTTATGATGGACAGCATGATTAGATGGCAAAATCTGAGAAAAACTATAATTTGATATTAGTATTAAAATAAAAAATAATAGATTGT
>CAYXSW010000026.1:0-19963 GCA_964467915.1 uncultured Marinoscillum sp. | reverse complement strand
AATCTATTTTTGAAATCCATGTATGAACTACTAAGAACAATTCATTTAATTGCAGTAAGTCCTTGTTTAATTATAGGAGCATATTTAATTTATTTTTCAACTAAGGGCTCTGGAAATCATAAAATTATTGGTTGGTCATATATGATCTTAATGTTTTTTCAAGCAGTTATTTCTCTTTTTATGGAGGCAAGAGTAGGACCTCAATTTTTAAATCATTTTGGATGGATTCATTTACTAAGTATTCTGACTATATACACCGTTCCAAAGAGTATTTATTATTTAAAAAAAGGTAAAATTAAAGATCACTCAAGATCAATGATTATACTATTTTGGGCCGGTTTAATAATAGCAGGAGGATTTACACTTGTTCCCGGAAGGTACTTATACCAAGTCTTTTTTAATTAAAAACGGCTACACTTTATAAAAGTATAACCGTTTTATTGTTATAGTAGCGAGAGGGGGAATTGAACCCCCGACCTCCGGGTTATGAATCCGACGCTCTAACCACCTGAGCTACCTCGCTAAAAAAGTAGGCAAATCTAGATATATTATTATAAATAAAGAAAATGTTTTGGGTTCTTAAAATATACTATATAAATTAAAAGAGTTATAAATAAAAAAGTAAATGGCTAAACAAAAATTTATAGGAGAGTATCCAATTAATGCATCTAGAAAAATGCTTTTCCCATACCTTAGTACTGCCACAGGTTTGTGTGAATGGTTTGCTGATGATGTTAACATTAATAATATAGATAAGACCTTAATATTTTTATTAGATGGAGAGGAGAGAATTGCTGTAATAGATTCAATTAAAAAAAACAGATATGTTAGGTTTAAGTTTATTAATGAAGATGAAAAACCTAAAGAATATGATACTCTAGAATTTAGACTTGAGATAAATGAGTTAACTCAATCTGTTTTCGTTAGAGTTGAAGAGTATACGGAAACAGATGATTTAGAGGAATCATATCAAATTTGGGATAATCTTTTATCTCAACTAAAAGAAATAATTGGAGCTTAAACCATTTCTCTTGTGAGAAAATTTGATTCCTTAATTTTAAAATCCTTTATAGGCCCCTTCTTTGTAACATTCTTTGTTGTAGTTTTTATACTTTTATTACAGTTTATGCTAAAATATTTTGATGATATTTTAGGTAAGGACTTAAGTTTTTCGGTTTTGTTTGAATTCCTATTTTATTTTTCTGTAAGAATAACTCCAGATGCATTACCATTGGCTGTTTTATTGTCATCCATTATGACTTTTGGAAATTTAGGAGAGAATAATGAGTTAACAGCAATTAAAAGTTCTGGTATTTCTTTATTAAGGACATTATTTCCCTTATTTATTATCTCTATTTTGATATCAATATTTGCGTTTTATTCTAATAACAACTTCGTTCCAAAAGCCAACTTAAAAGCCTTGAGTCTGTTGTATGATATAAAGAGAAAAAAACCTTCTATGGATTTAAAAGAAGGTCAGTTTTACAGTGGGATACCTGGATACACTATCAAAGCAAATCAGAAAATAAATGACGAGCTTTTAAAAGATGTGATGATTTATGATCATGTTACTTATCAAGGCAACAATAGAGTAATATTGTCAGATTCTGCTTTTATGTACTCAATTTTAGATAATAGGTATTTGGTATTTGAATTATATGACGGAAGTTCTTATACTGAAGTTCCATCCCAAAGTTCACGAATTAAATATATTAATCAGTTTTATAGAAATAATTTTTCTTTCATGAAATTAATCTTTGATATGTCTTCTTTTGATCTTAAGAGGACAAAAGAAGAATTATTTGCAGGCGATTATCGAATGAAGAATACTTATGAATTATCAAATTCTATTGATTCCTTAAGATTTAATCAATCAAAGCAAAAATATATCATGTTAAAGAATTCATCTTCTTTCTATAATTATCATATGAATGATAATTTTATTTTACCAGAGGATGTAAAATTTATTAGATCTGAATTTAAAGAAGAAGATTTAGTTAAAGATTATTTCAGCAATGATAATTCTTTAATTAATTTATCAGATTCATTTTTATATCGAGTTAATAAAAAATTAGACTATGATAGAAGTACATATTCTAGAGCATTAAACACAGCAAGAAATATTAAGACGAACTTAAGTATTAATTATGCTAGAATTAAATCGCAAAATTTTGAAATTAATAAAAATGAAATTGAACTTATCAAAAAGTATGCTCAAGCTTTTGCATGCTTTTCTATGTTTTTAATTGGTGCGCCTTTGGGTTCTTTAATTAAAAGGGGAGGAATTGGAGTACCTGTAATAATATCTATTGTTTTTTATATTATATACTATGTATTAAATATTTTAGGTATAAAGTGGGCTAGAGAAGATATAATTTCTACTGAATTAGCTGCTTGGTTATCAAATTTAATTTTATTTCCAATTGGTTTATTTTTTTTGTATCATTCAAGAAAAGACTCAAGAATTTTTGAATTTAATATTAAAGATTATTTATCATCAAAAATTTCTAAAATTAAAAAAATGATTAAGAATTTTTAATCAGTTAATATTTTCCTATTTTTGCCTGAATTTTAACGAATAAAACAATTAAACTTTGACTAAGCATGTATTTAGATAAAGAAGAAAAACAAAAGATTTTCAAAGATCATGGTCGGTTAAAGAAAAACAATGATACGGGTTCAGCTGAATCTCAAATAGCTTTGTTTACTTATCGAATTAAACATCTTACAGATCATTTACAAACAAACAATAATGATCACTCATCTAGAATGGGACTGTTAAGATTAGTTGGTAAAAGGAGGAAATTATTAAATTATCTTTCTTCCAAATATATTGATAGGTATAGAGACATTATAGCAAAGCTTAACATAAGAAAGTAGTTCTTAATTATTTTCACATCGTTTTTCACGACTTATATCAATAAATTTTACACATATGATTAAACCAATAAACGTAAGTAAAAAACTTTCAGATGGAAGAGAAGTATCCATTGAAACTGGAAAATTAGCAAAACAAGCAGATGGCTCAGTAGTATTAACAATGGGAAAGACAATGATATTAGCATCGGTTGTCTCTAAAAAAGAAGCTATGGATAATGTGGATTTTCTCCCTTTGTCTGTCGACTACCAAGAAAAATTTGCATCAGCTGGAAAAATACCTGGTGGTTTTCTTAAAAGAGAAGGTAGGTTGTCAGATCATGAAGTCTTAATATGTAGGCTTGTAGATAGGGTACTAAGACCATTATTTCCTTCAGATTATCATGCCGACACCCAAGTGTTATTATATCTAATAAGTGCTGACAAAGATGTGTTGCCTGATGCATTAGCTGCATTAGCTGCATCTGCTGCTTTGACTGTATCTGACATCCCATTTAATGGGCCAATAGCAGAGGTAAGGGTAGTTAAAACTGATGGTAAATATATTGTTAATCCAACACCTGAAGAAATTGAAAATTCTACACTTAACCTTATGGTTGGTGCTTCTTATGATAATATCTCTATGGTTGAGGGTGAGTCAAAGGAAGTATCAGAAGAGGAAATTGTAGAAGCTCTTAAGGTTGCTCATGATGCAATAAAATCTTTGTGTGAACTTCAGAATGATTTACTTAAAAAAATCAAAAGTGATGGTAATAGAGACTATTCTCATGAAAATTCTGATGAGGATCTTAAAAAAGATATTCATGAGAAAACATATGATGATCTTTATAAAATCGCTCAAAAGGGTATAGCTGATAAGAAGAAGAGAAGTGAAGCTTTTGGTGAAATTAGAGAAAAATATTTATCAGGTATTGAAGAAACTGAAGATTTTGATGAGTTTTTATTTAAAAAGTATTTCCATGATGTTGAAAAGGATGCAATACGAAATGCTGTTTTAGATAATAAAATAAGATTAGATGGTAGAAAATTAGATGAAATTAGACCAATATGGTCTGAGGTAGATTACTTACCTAATGCACATGGTTCATCTGTGTTCACTAGAGGTGAAACTCAATCTTTAACATCAGTTACCTTAGGAACAAAACTTGATGAGCAGATGATTGACGGCGCCATGAATTCAGGATATAATAAGTTTATTCTTCATTATAACTTTCCTGGATTTTCTACAGGTGAAGTTAGGCCTAATCGTGGTGCAGGTAGGAGAGAAATAGGTCATGGTAATCTTGCACTTAGAGCACTTAAAAATATGTTACCTTCTGATGAAGATAATCCTTATACTATAAGAATAGTTTCAGATATACTTGAGTCTAATGGATCATCTTCAATGGCTACTGTTTGTGCTGGTAGTTTAGCTCTTATGGATGCTGGTCTAGAAATTAAAAAACCTGTTTCAGGAATTGCTATGGGTATGATTTCTGACTCTAAATCTGGAAACTATGCCATTTTATCTGATATTTTAGGAGATGAAGATCATCTTGGAGATATGGACTTTAAAGTTACTGGTACTGAAGACGGTATAACAGCTTGTCAGATGGATATAAAAATAGATGGTTTATCATACGATATTCTAACTGAAGCATTAAAACAAGCTAAGGAAGGAAGACTACATATATTAAAAGAAATGTCTAAAACTATGAAAAGTTCTAGATCTGATTTAAAAGCTCATACTCCTAGGTCTTATAAAATGTCTATTCCTAAAGATATGATTGGTGCTGTTATTGGACCGGGTGGTAAAATAATTCAGGAAATTCAGAAAGAGTCAGGTGCTACAGTTTTAGTTGAGGAGGTTGAAGAACATGGTGTTGTTAATATTTTCTCTTCAAATCAAGAAGATATGGACAATGCTGTTGAAAGAGTTAAGGCTATAATTGCTGTACCTGAAGTAGGTGAAACGTATGTAGGTAAAGTTAAGACAATAAAAGACTTTGGTGCTTTTATTGAATTTATGCCTGGAAAAGATGGTCTTTTACATATATCTGAAATTAAATGGGAAAGAGTTGAGACAATGGATGATGTTTTAGAAGAAGGAGAGGAAATAAAAGTTAAACTTATAGAAGTTGATAAAAGATCGGGTAAGTTTAGATTATCTAGAAAAGCATTATTACCAAGACCAGATAAAGGTGATAAAAAATAATGAAAGAGATAAGTGTTGATATTTTAATAATTGGATCTGGCCCTGCTGGTTATACAGCTGCTATTTATACTTCTAGGGCTGGGCTAAAAACTTTACTCTACAAAGGAGATCAACCTGGTGGTCAGCTAACAATAACATCTGACGTAGAAAACTATCCTGGTTATCCTTCGGGAGTAATGGGTCCAGAAATGATGGATGATTTCGAAAAGCAAGCTGAACGATTTGGTGCAGATATAAGATCTGGAATGATTTCATCTGTAGATTTTTCATCAGAAACACTTATTTCATTTTCAGAAAATAATGAAAAGATTATAGCTAAATCTGTCATAATTTCAACTGGAGCCTCAGCAAAATGGTTAAACTTAGAATCAGAACAGAGGTTGAATGGTAAGGGTGTATCAGCATGTGCAGTATGTGATGGGTTTTTCTTTAGGGGCCAAGATGTTGCGGTAGTTGGAGGAGGTGATACAGCAGCTGAGGAAGCTTTATATCTATCCAAACTTACTAATAAGGTTCACTTGATAATACGTAGAGATGAGATGAGAGCATCTGTTATAATGCAAAACAGAATAAAAGAAAATGAAAAAATTAAAATTCATTGGAACTCTGAAATTAAAGAAATAAATGGAGATGAGTCAGTTGATAGTATTGATGTAATTAATAATATTTCTAAAGAGACTAAAAATATTGAACTAAGTGGTGTCTTTATAGCAATTGGTCACAAGCCAAATACTCAAATTTTTAAAAATTATCTCAATTTAGATGATAGTGGATATATAATTACAAAGCCAGGGTCAACTCTTACAAATATTCCAGGTGTATTCGCAACTGGTGACGCGCAAGATAAAATATATCGTCAGGCTGTTACTGCTGCTGGATCAGGTTGCATGGGTGCTCTAGATGCTGAAAGGTTTATTTCAAATAATTAAATATGACTACAGTTGATATACTAGTTATTATGGCTCATCCTGATGATGCTGAATTGTGCTGTTCAGGAACAATTTTATCTTCAATTGATAAAGGTATGTCTGTTGGTATTATTGATTTAACTAAAGGTGAACTAGGTACAAGAGGATCAGCTAAGAT
Source organism: uncultured Marinoscillum sp. (assembly GCA_964467915.1). Lineage (GTDB taxonomy): Bacteria > Bacteroidota > Bacteroidia > Cytophagales > MED-G16 > MED-G16. The sequence goes on along the minus strand of CAYXSW010000026.1, from coordinate 13,806 downwards.
AAGACTTAAAGAAGCTGATGATGCTGCAAAAGTTTTAGGAGTAAAATTTAGGTACAATCTAAAATTAAGAGATGGGTTTATTTGTGATGATGAAGAATCAGTTTTAAAAGTTGTTGAACAAATAAGAGAGTTTAAACCAAAAATTATTATAACAAATTCTAAAACTGATAGACATCCGGATCATGAATCAGCTGCAAGATTAGTAAAAAAAGCATGTTTTTTATCAGGTTTAGTTAAAATTATAACTAATAAAAATCAACAACCTTGGAAACCTAAATCCTTATTTTACTCCATACAGAGTAATTATGTTATGCCAGATTTTATTATTGATGTATCGAATTATTTCGATATTAAAATTAATGCAATAAACTGCTTTAAGAGTCAGTTCTATGATCCAGAAAGTAAAGAGACTGAGTCTTATATATCAACAAAAGAATTTATGAGCTTTATTAAATCACGATCTATAGAAATGGGCCAAGCAATTGGTGTATCACATGGTGAGGGGTTTACTTCTGAAAATAAGTTAAAAATAAATTCTTTAGAAAATTTTATTTAAGGATAGAGTTTAGAAACATTCCATATTACACCTTTTTTTTTATATAATATTCTATCGTGCATTCTGGATGACCTGCCTTGCCAAAACTCAATAGATGATGGTTTTATTAGATAACCACCCCAAAAATCTGGTAAAGGAATTGTTTTATTTTCAAACTTTTTGTTATAAAAATTAAAATTTTCTATTAGTTCATCTGACTTTATTAGGTTTCTACTTTGTTTAGATGCCCATGCAGCAATTCTACTTTTTCTAGGTCTAGAATCAAAATATTTTTTTGATTCCTTTGAAGTAATTTTATTTGCAGTACCTTTTATAATTACCTGCCTTTCTATTTTTTTCCAAAGGAAAACTGTAGTAACATTTTTATTATAATCTAAGTCTTTACCTTTTCTGCTTTCATAATTTGTATAAAAAATAAAACCTTTATCTGAAATGTCTTTTAGTAGTACAGTTCTTGAGTTTATTATATTTTTTTTTGATATTGTTGATAATACCATTGCATTTGGTTCAATGATATTTTTATTTTTAGACTCATTGAACCATATTTTAAACTGATTTATAGGGTTTTTATCTAATTTTTTTATGTCTATTATTTCCCCTGAATAATCAGCTCTTAAGTTTTGAATTTCTTTCATAATTGAATAATATTAATAGTATGAAATTTGATTATTTTAATTTTAAATCTAATAACAAAGTTAAAAAAGGTAGCATAATTTTTTCTCAACCCCTAATGAAAGATCCAAACTTTCAAAGATCATTAATTCTAATATGTGAGCATAATAACGAAGGAAGTCTTGGATATGTTTTAAATGAAAAAATATATCCAAATGATTTAAAATTAGATATAAATAAAAAAATCCTTAAAAACCTTTATTTGGGAGGACCTGTTGATAAATCATATTTAAATTTTATACATAATCATAATAATCTTCCTAGTTCAGATAAAATATTGGATGATGTTTTTTTAGGTGGAGATATAGACTTTTTTCTAAAAAATAATATCGATAAAGAGAAAGAGATAAAGTGTAAGTTTTTCTGTGGTTATTCAGGTTGGTCACCTAATCAATTAGAAGAAGAAATTAATGAAAACTCATGGATAGTTGTTAATGAATATGACATGAATATACTGTTTAGGAATATTGATGATAAATTTTGGTCTATATTTTTATCTAATTTTGGAGGAAAAAATAAAATATTTTCTAATTATCCTAAAGACCCTTCTTTGAATTAAAATATTATATAGATTTGCATTATGGCTGATTCAAAAAAGAAGAATGAAGATAAAGTAGATAATAAAAAGTCTACTAAATCATCAGTAAAAAAAGAATCAAAAAAAGTAGATTCTAAAAAAACCTCCAAGGTTTTAGATTCAAAATTATCAAATTCAGCTACAGATGATAAGATTAAAAATGATAAAAAAAAGATAGATTCAGATGTTAAAAGTTCTCCTATAATTTCAGACGATAATTTGTCAAAATCTAGCACTAAAGATTTGGATGAAAAAGATGAATCTGTTAAAGAATCAAATCCCTTTAAATTATTAAAGAAAAAGAAAGAGATAGTTATAGAATTAAGGGTTATGGTAAATGGTGTTGAAGATAAAAATACTTTTAATAAGGTTAAAGGTCTTCAAAATAAATGGAAAGAGATTGGTCAAATAAATAATTCAAAGGACAAATCACTATGGACTACTTATAATGCACTTTTAGATAGGTTCTATGATAATAGAAGTATTTATTTTGAATTAAAGCAATTAGATAGAAAGAAAAATTTAGAGCTTAAAACTAATATTTGTAATAAGGCTGAATCATTAATTAAAGACTCAAATGTAATGAGATCAGTATCAAAATTAAATGAATTACATTCAGAATTTAAACATATAGGCCCTGTTGAAAAAGAAAAGCAAAATGAGATTTGGGATAGATTAAAAAATGCATCTGATGAGATATATAAAAAGAAAAAAGATTTTATTTCAAATATTAAAGTGTCTCTTGGTGAAAATTTAGATAAAAAGACAAAATTATTAGATGAAATTAATCAACTTAAGACTTTTAAATCTGAACACTTTAAAGAGTGGAATAGCAAAACAAGAGAAGTTTTAAATCTTAAAGATAAATGGAACTCTATAGGAGGAGTACCAAAAAACTCTACTAGAAATATAAGCAAAGAGTTTTGGAGTTCATTTAAAGAATTTTTTAATAATAAATCAAGTTTTTTTAAAAAAATAGATGATTCCTATAAAAATAATCTAAATCTGAAAAAGGAATTGATAGATAAAGTGAATAATTTAAAAGATAGTGATCAGTGGGAAGAAACATCAAAAGAAATTCAATCAATTCAAAAAGAATGGAAAAAGATAGGGAAGGTACCTATTAAAGAAAAAGATAATATATATAAAGAATTTAAGGTAGTATGTGATTTTTTTTATGAGAGAATGAGGTTAGAAGATAAGGATACTATTAAAATATATGAGGATAACTTAAATATTAAAGTTAAGGCATGTAGTGATATTGAAAAATTATTATCTAGTGATAGTTTTGATCAAGATCAATTCTTTAAGCTTCAAGTTAAGTTTCTAGAGGCTGGTCATGTTCCTAAAGAGAAAATTGATGACACAAAAGTTATGTTTAAAAAAGTTATAGATAAAGTTGTTGAAAAATCTTCCTCTTTGATGAATAAAGATGATTTTGATAGATTTAAATTTATAATTGAACTAAATTCATTAGCTAAAAATCCATATTCAAAAAATAAGATAATTAAAAAGAAATCAGATATTATTAAAAAAATCAATTCTATTCAATCAGAAATTAAAAACTTAAAAAATAATATCTACTATCTAAAAGAATCAGTAGCTGCTGATAATTTAAAGAAAGAATATATGGAGAAGATTAATAATTCAGACAAAGAGATTGAATCTTTAAAATTGCAGCTAAATCTTATTAATAAAGTTTGAATTTTCCAGTTTTAGATAAATTTCATCAAGCATTAGATCGAATAAAACCTTATATAAATAAGACTCCTATAATATCATCTACCTCATTAAATAAAATGTTCGGTCTTGATATTTATTTTAAACTTGAATTAATGCAAAAGACTGGATCTTTTAAAGCAAGAGGAGCTATTAATAAAGTCCTTCAATTATCGGACAATGAAAGAAGAAAAGGAGTAGTAGCTATTTCTGCTGGAAATCATGCACAAGCTACATCTTGGGCTTGTTCACAATTTGATATAAAATCAAAAATTGTAATGCCCCATACAGCATCAAAGTCAAAAATTGAAGCTACTAGATCATATGGTGGTGAAGTGATTTTAACTAAAGAAAATATGATGGACAAGTGTAAAAGCATCATAGATGAAGAAGGTCTTACATTTGTGCATCCCTTTGATGATATTGACATAATCTTGGGACAAGGTACTACATCATTAGAAGTAATTGATAAAATTAAAGATTTAGACTATGCTTTCATTAGTATAGGTGGAGGTGGACTGATTTCTGGAATGGCTAGTGTATTAAAACAACTTAATCCAAGAATAAAAGTAATAGGTATTGAACCAATTAACTCTAATGTAATGACCAAAAGTATTAGACAAAATAAACCTGAATTATTTGACACACTAAACAATAAAACAATTGCAGATACACTTGCAGCTCCATTTGCAGGAAAATTTACTTTTGAGTATGTTAAGGAATATGTAGATGATATTATTAATGTTTCAGAAGAGGAAATGATTGAGTCTTTAAGAATGATTATTGAAAGACTTAAAATTGTACCAGAGCCAGCAGCATCTGCATGTTTTGTCCCAATATTACATAATAAAATTAAAGTTTGTCCTAATTCTAAATGTTTAGTAGTTGTATGTGGGGGTAATATTGATCTAAAAAATATAAAATCATTATTTTGAAAAACATTTTACTTATTTTTATTTCACTTCTAATAATTAATCATAATTTGTTTTCAAGAGATACTATAAAAAATAAAGTTGATAAAAATTTCTACAAGTTTTTATTAGTTGAAGGAGCTGTGCTAACAGGGGCAATGTCATATTTAAAGTATGAATGGTATTCTGATAAAAAAAGAGTTCCTTTTCATTTTTATAATGATTTTAAGGGATGGAATCAAATTGATAAATTTGGCCACTTTTATGTGTCATATCTTGAAAGCAATGTTGGATACTCTTTGATGAAAAAATTTAATTTTTCTGAAAAAAACTCTTTATTCTTTGGTGGTTCCCAAGGTTTAATATTAGAAACTCCAATTGAATTTTTTGATGCTTATTATGATGGGTGGGGTTTTTCTTTTTCAGATATCCTTGCAAACACCTTAGGCTCAGCTTTTTTTATTGTGCAGCAAAATTTTTTTGGTGATCAATTAATTAAACCAAAATTATCATTTAGTACATCTATTTATGCAAAGTATGCAAACGGATTTTTAGGAAAAAATAATTTTTTATCTCAATTTGTTTACGATTATAATGGTTATACTTATTGGTTGTCTTTTTCTCCATCAAGAATATTTAAAATAAAGAATATTCCGGAGTGGATTAATTTATCATTAGGATATGGAGCTGATGGCATGATTGGTGAATTTAAAAACATATCGACTTATAATGGTAAAAATATTCCAGAATACGAGAGATATAGACAATATTATTTATCTCTAGATATAGATTTTTCTAAGATGAAGACTAATTCTAAGTTATTAAAAAAAATATTTAATGCCCTTAGTTATATAAAAATTCCTCTTCCAACTCTTGAGTTTTCTAATAAAAAGTTGAAGGGACACTATATTTATTTTTAATTTTTATATTTTTCTAAATTAAACCTGCCCGTGGAAAGAGTTTCCTTTAGAGAAAACCAACAAGAAGTCTATTTGAATGCCCGAAATAATATTACTTTAAGTATAAGATTTTTTTCTTTTCAAATTGATATTATATTTGCCAAAAAATTAATTTAAGCCTCGTTAGCTCAGATGGTAGAGCAAGTGATTTGTAATCACTAGGTCGCTGGTTCGATCCCGGCACGAGGCTCAAAATATCACCTCACCACGCTATTCCATAATCTTCTCCGAAATCACTTGATCCTCCTTGAAATGTTTTATTAATATTATCAAAATAGATTGCGTTAATTGGTCCTGAAGTCTTATTTCTAAATTGAAGTTTATATCCTTTCTTTATTAATTCTTTTCTAATAAACTTAGGTGTAGAGCTATGAAGTAATAAGTCTCCCGGCCTATTTTCATGATATCCAAAAGAACTTCTCATTTGGAAACTGTTTACATTTGGCGCTTCACATGCCTCTTGTACATTCATATCAAATTCTACCATATTCAGAAAAAATTGTAATAAATTTTGATCTTGAGTATCTCCTCCTTGAACTGCAAATGATAAATAAGGTTCGTTATTTTTTAGTGCAATTGTTGGTGTAAGTGTAGCTCTAGGTCTTTTTCCAGGTTCAAGAATATTATAAGGGCCATCTTTTGGATCAAGAACAAAACTTTGCATTCTTTGGCTTAGTCCAATTCCAGTATTCCCTGCAATTACTGCAGGAATCCATCCTCCACTAGGAGTTATAGAAACTACCCATCCTGAAGAGTCAGCAGCTTGAACTGTTGTGGTTCCAGCTATGAAAGATTCTTCATAATTATAATTAGAACTCATATTATGATTTAAATCAAATGATGACATTATCTTATCAAGATTATTATCAGTTTCCCAGCTTTCTAGATAGTTTAAAAACGGATTTTCTCCTTCTTGAAAATCATAGGGGTTTCCAGGCTTTATATCTTTCATATTTTTATCAGATATTAATTTAAGCCTTTCATTTGCATACTCTTTAGATAAAAGACCTTTTATTGGCTCTTTAGGTTCAAAATAAGGATCTCCATAATAGAAATCTCTGTCAGAAAAGGCTAAATTCATCACTTGGTATAGGTTATGAATATAATTAGTTGAATTAAATCCCATAGATTTTATATCTAATTTTTCAACCATATTAAGTGACTGAAGCAATACTGGGCTCTGTACCCATGTAGTAAGTTTATAAACCTCAATACCTTTATATGAGGCCATTAAAGGTTCTTCTATATAAACTTTATAATTTTTAAGATCATTTTTAGTAATTAAACCTCCTTGTTCTTGTGTTGATCGTGCTATTTCATCAGCTATATCTCCCTCATAAAACCTTTTATATGATTGATAAATTGCTTCTTTTCTTGTTTTTCCTTTTTTTAGAGCTTCTCTTTCAGTTATTATTAATTTATTTAAAGTATTATATAAATCAGTTTGTATAAAAATTTCACCTTTATTAGGGGCTTCTCTTTCTTCGCCTAAATTAGTTAAAAAAATATCTTTCGAATATTTCCATTTTTTTATTTCTTCCTTATTCCTTTCAATTGAATTTGCAGCTTGAGCTTCTATAGGATAACCTTTTGCCATTTCCATAGCAGGCCCTAAAATATCTTCCAAGCTCATTGTGCCATATTCAGCTAACATTGTCATAATCCCACCAGGTGTTCCAGGTGTAACGGCAGAAAGTGGTCCAAATTTAGGTGGAATAGTATACCCTTTTTCTTTAAAAAAATCAGGAGTTGCTCCACTTGGTGCAACTCCTAATGCGTTGATTCCAATAACTTTTTTGGTGTTTGGATTATAAATTAATGCTTGAGTTTCTCCTCCCCATCCTAACACATCCCACATTGTAGCAGTTGCAGCTACCATCGCACATGCAGCATCGACTGCATTACCTCCTTTTTCAAAAATTATAGATCCAGCAGTAGCCCCTATAGGTTTACCAGTAATAGCTATCCAGTGTCTTCCATGAAGAATAGGTTTATTAGTTTGAGAGAATGCATTTAAGTTTAGAATTAATATAAAATGAATTAATGTTATTTTCTTGAACATCTCTAATTTATTTTATATGGTAAGTATTTATTAATATCACCTCCGTAATTTATTACATCTCTTATTATTGTTGAGCTAATAGGTGCAAGATTAGGTGAGGTAATTAAGAAAACAGTTTCTAAACTTTTGTTTAAATCTCTGTTGATTTGAGAAATTGAGTTTTCAAATTCAAAATCAGTAGTATTTCTTAAGCCTCTTAAAATATAATTTGCCTTATTTTCCTTAGCAACTTCAGCTGTTAGTTTATTATATGATATAACAGATATATTTTTATTTTCAGAATATAATTTGTTTATTTTTTCTTTTATAAAATCAACCTCAAAAAATCTATCCTTTTTTGGGTTATTACCTATTGCAACACATATTTGATCAAATATCTTTAATCCTCTTATTACTATGTCATGATGACCTAATGTAAATGGGTCAAAAGTACCCGGAAATAGTGCAATTTTTTTATCCATAAAATTCAGTTATTATTTCAAATATAGATTTTTTATTGAAATTTATTTTTGCAAAGTAATTATCTAACTCTTTTTTATTATAAGATGATTTTGTATCTCCATTAATAAGACTTACATTTTGTTTTAATCTGTCTAATTTATATTCATCAAAAACAATTAAGATATACTTCATATATCCATTATCCTTATACCCAAATTGGTTATAAAAAAGAATTTTATTTTTTTGAGTTATAGATATAAACAATTTTTTTTTAAAAAATAGAATATTTACTATTTGTTCATTTTTTTTCGTTTTGAGAGATTCTTTCAATAGTATTTCAGCTATGTGGTTAATGTCTTTTTTAAAACCTATTAAATTCTTTTTATTATAAAAGAATACAATTGATGTGTCTTTAGAAAGAACATCTTTTTTTTCTATTAGATCTTTATCAATATTAATAGTTTCTCTTAGGTTTATTTTTTTAAATGTTTTCGATAAATCCCTTGGTTGAATTATAAAGTTATTAGAAGTATATACAGTGTAAATACTTTTATGTTCTTTTATTAAACTATTTAATTGATTTTTATGAACTAGAGATAAAGAAGGTTTATCCGATAAATAATATTCTTTTTCAGAAGAATCATTTATAATATATAAATTAGAATTTGATGAATTTGGATTACTCAAATATCAATTAAATTATTCCCAATTTCCTGCTGTTGTGATACTTGTTCTTGAACCAAATCTAAGTGGCTTATTTATGTTTGCTTCATTAGATTCTTTTCTGTCAAGATCAAAAGGCTTAGGGTTTCTTACTTCTACAACATCAACTAGAACTCCTCCTTTTTCTATTTCACCAGCCCAGAATTCAAATTTAATGTTTTCATAGCCTGGAACATAAACTAAGTTTTGTGCGTCAAAGTTAGGGTATGTTGAAAATATTGAGTCTAGCACAGATACACTACCCAAGGTATCTAAATACAATGTGGTCTCTTCAGCACCATAATCAAGAAGAACTGTTTCTTCTCTTCTTTGTATTATGAATATTTTACCATTTTCTATAAAATTTAATAGACTATCCCACTGACTCGCGTATTCTCCATTAACACTCTGAAAGGCAATCTGTGCCCCTCTAATCAATTTTAACTTGTTTATAACCTTTGCCTCAGCTGAAGTTATTCTGGCTTCTTCATCAATACTATATTTAATGCTGTTCACTAAAAAGAATGCAAGTACTATAGCAAGTACTAAAGTTCCGTATGTATATAGTTTAATTTTATTCATAATTCAAAATTTGTATGCTATTATAAATAATTGTGATAAGAATTAAAAGACATCTAATGATAGTTTCGTTCTCCAAAAATTTTAGAGCCTACTCTTATCATATTACTTCCTTCATTTAAAGCTAATTTATAGTCATTGCTCATGCCCATTGAAAGTGTGTCAAAAGAGCTTAAAACATTCTTTAAATCAATGTATTTCCTGTTTAATAAATTGAATTCTTTTTTAATACTTAACTCATTAGATGAGTAAGAAGCCATCCCCATGAGGCCTTTAATTTTTATGTTTTTAAAATCTTTTAAGAATTCTAAATTTAAAAAATTTAATTCCTCAAACTTAAATCCGTATTTAGAATTTTCACTTGAGATATTTACTTGAATTAGACAATTAGTTATTTTGTTGATTTTTTTAGATTCTTTATCAATTACTTTTAATAGTTTAATACTATCAATGCTATGAATAAGGCTAACAAAAGGCACTATTTTTTTTACTTTATTTGTTTGGAGGTGTCCAATCATATGCCAGTTGATATCTTTGGGTAGGTTTTTATATTTGATCTCTAACTCTTGTACTTTGTTTTCTCCAAAATCTTTATGTCCTAAATCATATATTTTTTTAATATCTGCATTTGGCTTTGTCTTACTAACAGCCACACATGTATAATTATTATTAAACAGAATATCTTTCATTTAATCTTTAAGAATATTATTTAAATAAGTTGATTTAATAAAAATGAATAATAAAATAAATATAATACCCCATAATAAATAATATTGATAATAGTCAACTGTATTTTTGTATCTATTTTCTTTTATTTCTGATTTTTCAAATTCATCTATTTCAGAAAATATATTTTCAAGGGATGTGTTATTTGATGCTCTATAAAATTTACCTTCAGTTGTTTTAGCAATATCTCTTAAATTCTTTTCATCTAGTGAATTTTCAACATACCTAGGCCTTCCGAAGTAATCCTTTCCAAATGGCACTTTCCCGTTTTTTCCAATTGCAATACTATAAATCTTTATTCCGTAGGCTTTTGCAATTTCTGATGCAGTTTTTGGGTCAATATTTCCAGCAGTATTATCTCCGTCACTAAGTAAAATTAGAATTTTTGTCTTTGACTTTGACTCTCTCATTCTATTAGTTGCTATTGCAATAGCACTACCTATAGCTGTTCCTCTTGTACTTATTAGATCAAAATTTATTTCATCAATATATTTTTTAAGAAGTGTATAGTCTGATGTGAGGGGACATCTTGAATAAGATTCGCCTGAGAAAACAACCAGACCAATTCTATCTTGAAACCTTCCATCTATAAATTTTTTGGCAACATTTTTTGCAGACTCTAATCTATTTGGAGAAAAATCTTCAATCTGCATTGACTCACTAATATCAACTACAAGCATAATATCAATTCCTTCTGACCATCTATCGATTTTCTCATTAGACTTTTGTGGTCTAGCAAGGGAAAGTATTATCATTATTAGTGAGCAAATAAATAAGAAGTTTGGGATAATTCTAAGGAAAGAATACCTTAGGTTAATAAGCTTACTTTTAGGTATAGATACTTGGTATGTTATTTTTTTATTTAGAAACCTGCCAGCAGCATATGCTATTGGGATTAATAATAGCAAGTATAATATAGTAGAATTTGCCCATTCATAAGAAATTAGTTGGTTTAATGAAAACCATTTTAATGAAAACCAATTATCAAGTAAATTATTATTCATTTATTAATTGATTTATATAGTTTTTTGATAGCTTGATACTTTCATTTCTTAAAACATTTATTTTATTTTTATCTATAATATTTTCACTTTTAGAGTATATGCTTTTATCTATCTCTTCTAAAGTATTAATGCTTCTTTTGTTATTATTAAATATAGCAATTTCACTTGTAGTTGAGCTTGAATAAGGTTTTTTTGAAAGTCTTTCCATAAATCTTTTCCAAAGAAGCAATAAATTTTCTAAAAATTTTGTCTCCTTTGTCTCTAGATAATTACTTAAAATTTTATCAAATTCATTATTAAAAAATAATGTTTCAGACTTCATTCTTTTAATTTTAAAATATTTCTTGATTCTTTTTCTAAATATTAGATAAACAAAAAGCAATACTGAAAATATTATACCTGAGGTTATAAGAAATTTTCTTGAATTGAAAATAGAATTTAACTTTTCAAGGAATGTGTTAGCTTTTGTTTTTGAGTTTATTTCTTTTACTAAACTGATAATAGTTATTGAGTCATTATTAGATGATATTTTTAGGCTGTCATTATCATTAATTATGTAAGAATTTAAGTAAAGAGATTGGATAGAGTCTAATTCAAATGTTTGAAGGTAGTAAATGGTGCTGTCAGAAATTATATTATTAGAGCTAATTGACTCAAAAACTCTTTTTTTCACAAAATCAAAAGAATTAAAAAAATATGAGGAGTCAGGTTGAACAATTTCAATACTTAAAGGATATTTTAAAGTTGAAATTAATGTTATTGGATCTCCAATATTTACTGAATCTTGAACAAAATAGATATTATAATCAATGTCTTGGGAATGTATTTTATGTGAATGTAAAAAACACAAAAAAATAAAGATTATTTTTTTCATTTATTTTTTCTGTATTTAAATAATTTGATCAATTTTTTTATGTAATTCTCTTTTGAATTTATTTTCAAGTAATTGATCCCTACAGAGTTCATTTCTCTTTTTAAAATTTCAGAATCATTATTATATAGTTTTTTAGTCATGTCTTGAAAATCTTTTGAAGAAGTATTAATCCATTTCTTAAAGTTATCTTCTTTCTCCTCTAAAGGTATGATTCCTAAATTTGGTATGTTTACTTCTTGTTCATCGTAAATATGAAGACATATAACGTCGTGGTATCTGTTTAAAGATTTTAAAGATTTTAAATAATTTTCATCTATAAAATCACTAATAATTATCACTAGACTCTTTTTCTTTATTGATGACATAAAAAATTGAATCATGGACGAGATACTTGTCTTGATTGATTTTTGTTTTAATTCAAATAATTTTTTAATTATTAAGTATCCGTGAGGTATGCCCTTTTTTGATTCTATAAATAGTTCTTTTGTATCAGAAAAGCATAGTAGTCCAACTTGACTATTTGTGTTAAGAGCTGATATAGTTAAAACTGATGCTATCTCTTTTGATATATTTATCTTATTATTTTTTCCAATGTATTGAGATTGACTGATATCTAATAAAAAGAACACTGACTGCTCTTTGTCTTCTTTATAAGTATTGGTGTATATCTTATCTTCTTTGGCTGTTATATTCCAGTTTATAGATCTATGATCATCTCCATACTGATAAGGTCTTAAATCATCAAAATCAATTCCAGATCCCTTAAAAATAGAATTGTAATCTCCTTGATTAGAATTATTTAAAAATTTTCTTATCTCTATTTCGTATTTCCTTACTTTCTTTAAGATATCTTTCACTATTATTATATTTACTGCAAAGCTAGATTATACGTATATAAATGAATTCAATTAAATTAAAGTATTTTATTATTTTAACATTTTTTATAATTATTTCATGTGAAAATAAAAAGGAGGTTAATGTAATTGAAAAAGGTAAAATGGCAAAAATACTTCTTGAAATGCATCTTTCAGAAGAGTCTATTGATATGTTGAAATTCAAAAAAGACACCTTAAACGCATTGTTCTCTGAAAAAGAAAAAGAAATTTTTGAAAAACATTCTATTACTGAGAAAGAATACAGAGAAAGTTATTCTTACTATTTCTTTAATCCTCAAGAATTAGAACAGATATACGAGGAGTTGATAGATAGTTTACTCTTATACCAACAAACGTTTCAAAATGAAAAAATCTAATAGTATTGATCTTCATGGGAGATATTATGATGATGTGGATCTATCTTTAGAAAAACATTTTTATGATAATGAGCCACCATTTAAAATTATAACAGGGAACTCATCAAAGATGAAAGAAAAAGTTTTGAATTACTTGGACAATAATAATCATAAGTATATGTCAGGCAACATGTATAATCAAGGATATATTCAAGTTTTATAAAAATTAATTATATTGAAATAAAAATAGATAATATTATGTTCAGGTATTTATTTCTTTTATTGTTTCTCTTCTTATTTTCTTGTTCTCAAAATAAACATGAATCTCAATTGAACAACTCTAGGGTTAGTAAATACGATACTAAAGCCGAAGAAAAATTTGATGATCCACAAGAATTTATGAAATTATTTGCAGAAGCAAGGGAAGGGTACACATATGGGTACAGAGAAAGGGAACTAGAAATTATGAAGAAGAGAATTAGAACTAGTGTAAGTCCAGATCCTGATAATCCTACCTATGGCACTTCAGCTGCAGCTACAGCTACATTCACCGAAAGAGGACCAAGAAATGTTGCTGGGAGGACAAGAACAATTCTTATTGATGTTGCTGATGCTAGTGGAAATACTTGGATAGCTGGAAATGTTGGTGGTGGTGTATGGAAGACTTCAGATCAAGGGTCTACGTGGACTAATTTATCTCCTGATATGGAAAATATTGCAGTTACCACACTTGCTCAATCTGCGAGTAATCCACAGATTCTTTATGCTGGAACAGGAGAAGGATGGGTAGGAA
>CAYXSW010000025.1:0-21205 GCA_964467915.1 uncultured Marinoscillum sp. | reverse complement strand
CAAATATTGGTTCAAGTGAAACTATCGTATTGACTAACACTCAAGGTACTACTGACGGAATAGATGATGCTGGTGCAATTGAGTTAAGTGCAGCAGCTGGAGGAATTGGACTAGCATGGAGTGACAGCAAAGAATTATGGGCCGAAGGAGGTAGGGCGGTAATAACTGCTAATGAAGACGCTGCAGACGCAATAAAACTACACGCTGATGCGGGGACATCTCAGACTATAAATTTAGTAAATGATGCAGGAACTAATGCCGCTGCAATAGCTCTTACCTCTACAGCTGGTGGAGTTACAATTAGTACTGCCTCTTCTTCAGCGACAAGTGTAAATGGAAACTTGACCGGGACAAGTACTAATACATCTGCAAATACTGGAGCCATATCAGGATTTGATGCCTCGCTTAATGCGGCAACTCTTTCTAGTAATAGTTATACCTTAGTTGCCTCTGACAATGGTAAAGTAGTAACTATTGATAACAATACAACTGCAGCTACAGTTGTTATCCCAACAGGTCTAGGAGATGGGTTTAATTGTCTAATAGTACAGAAGGGGAATCATCAAACAACTATTAGTCCTGTAAGTGGATCAGTCACTGTAGCAAATAGAAGTTCAGAGACTAAGACAGCTGCACAATATGCTGTGATATCTATTATAAATATAGGATCTGAGACATATATCGTTTCTGGAGATACTGCTAATTAATACCAGAGTGAATTATTTTTCTTTCTTTCTTTTTTTAATACATGTTAATATCTGTTTCTCACAGATCCTTCCACCTTCTGTCGGAGTACATCATAAACTCAGCTCTTCAGACTCTGATGAGTCTTTTGTTATAGACTTTGATAACGATGACGACTGTACTAGTAATTGCAGCTCTTCTTTCTATGGTGAGGTGCCATGGACCACAGGGGACAGTGCTTCTGGTGATGTTATAACATTTTCAAGTGTAGCAATACAAGACGGGATATACTCTATAGCGTCAGCAGACTCTAATCTATAATTTTTCTTATATTTAAGAAAAATATTATAAACCCAAAACCAAAAACATGAAAAGAATTAATCTAATAATCACCCTTTTTCTAGGTGTGGTAACATTTACAGATGCTTTATCTCAAGGAAAAATTCCTAAAGATAAGAGACAACTTATAGATATTCTTGAGTCTAAGGAAGAGAGACTTATAGGTATCAGTGATAATATATGGGAAGCCGCAGAGACTTCACTTCAAGAATTTAAATCTACAAAATACCTTTCTGACTACGCAGAGGAAAATGGCTTTACTGTGGAAAGAGGAGTCGCAGGAATGCCTACAGCATTTACTGCCACTTATGGTTCAGGTAGACCTATAATTGGGATTTTAGGAGAATTTGATGCAAATGCTGGAATCTCTCAGAAGAGACAATCCACAAAGGAACCTCTTGTCAAGGGTGCTGCAGGACACGGATGTGGTCACAATATATACGGTACCGCAAGTCTAGGAGCTGCAATAGCTATAAAAGAGATGATAGAATCAGGACAGATTAAGGGGACAGTACGTTTCTACGGAACACCTGCCGAGGAGACAATCTTTGGGAAGGTGTGGATGGTCAGAGATGGTCTCTTTGATGACTTAGATTTATGTATGGACTGGCACCCAAGTTCTGAGATATCAGCCAGCACACAAAGTAGTAAGGCCCTAGTAGATTTTAGATTGAAGTTTTACGGAGACGCTTCTCATGCCTCTGGAGATCCTTGGAATGGTAACAGTGCAGTTGATGCTATGGAATTATATACTACAGGATTAAATTATTATAGGGAACACATCATGCCAACAGCTAGAATTCACTATGACATCGAGAAGGCCGGTGACGTTGTAAATGTTGTCCCTGAGTACGCACAGATATGGACGAGACTCAGAGAAAATGACAAGACAGAAGTAGATGTTTTGTACGAGCGAGCAAAAAAAATTGCTGAGGGAGCAGCTATGATGGCAAATGTAGACTATGAGCTAAATCTCATCTCTGGTATTTATGAGATAATGCCTAGTAGGTCTGGTGCTGCAATAGTTCAAAAGAATCTTGAGATGTTAGGCGAGATAAAATATTCTGAGTATGAGGTAGAATACGCAAACACTATTCTTAAGGCTTCAGGAAAAGAGCTTAAAGGTTTGGACGGAAAGATTAAGCCAATAAAACCGACAATCCCAGCTCAAGGTGGATCTACAGACGTGGGAGATGTTAGTCAGGTTGTTCCAGTCGTAAGGCTCGGAGTAACCACTGCAGCAAGTGGTGGTCCATGGCACTCTTGGGCAGTGGTAGCTTGTACTGGTATGTCCATAGGTCATAAGTGTCTTATGTACGCATCAAAGGCATTGTCAATGACGATGTTAGATTTTTATAAAAATCCTAAGATGATAGACGAGGTTAAGAAAGAATTTGCGGATAGAAAGGGAGAAAAAGTTTATGATCCAAGAATTCCTCCTGGCCCACCTAAGTTAATAGATTAGTTTTTTTTGACGTCATATTTTTTAGGTGCAAACAAAAACCCAAACGCTTTAGCACCCTCTTTAGTATGAACCTTATGATGCACGAAGTGTGCGTTCATAATTCTTTTCATGTAAGGACTAGTTGTCTTAAAGTGTATCTTGATTCTTCTGTGGACGATAATGTCATGAAAAATAATATAAGCCACTCCATACAGAAAGATACCTATACCAAAGTATTTAAGAATCGAGTACGCCTCATAAGTATATCCTAGATATATTAGAAGAATTGAGGGAATTGAGAAAACAACAGCAAAGAGGTCGTTAAGTTCTAGGAAGTGATCATGTTTCTTGTGATGAGATTTATGCCAAGTCCAGAGCATGCCGTGCATGATATATTTATGAGTAAACCATGCCACTCCCTCCATGAAAATAAATGTTCCGAAGACAATTATAATATTGACTAACATACTTTTAAAATTCTAAAATTTTCTCTTTTACTTCTTCCATAAGCCACATTGGAGTAGATGTCGCACCGCAAACACCAACCTTCTCTTTCTTTCCAAACCAATCTTTTTTCAGCTCTTCAGATGAGGATATGAAATAAGACTTCTCATTGTTTTTCTTACACACATTATATAGCGCATTACCATTAGAAGATTTGGTTCCTGACACAAAAATAATTTTGTCAAAATTTGTTGAGAACTCTTGAAGTTGATTGTCACGGTTACTTACCTGTCTACATAGTGTGTCGTTGACATTAACTTCTGTTCCTGATTTTTTTAAAGTGGATATAACTTCATAAAACTTTTCTTTACTCTTTGTTGTCTGTGTGTACAATGTAATTGACTTTGGTAAAGATCCTAGTTCTAATTCTTTTATATCTTGAAATACTATGGCATCTTTTCCGGTTTGTCCTATAAGGCCTTTTACCTCTGGGTGTCCGTGTTTGCCATAAATATAAATTTTTTCTTCTTTGTCATGAGATTTTTTAATTCTATTCTGGAGTTTAAGAACTACTGGGCAAGAAGCATCTACTAGAGTTATGTTATTTTTTATTGCAATATCATAAGTAGAGGGTGGTTCTCCGTGAGCTCTGATAAGAACCTTAACATCTCTCATCTCCTTAAGTTTATCATTGTCTATAATCTCTAATCCCATTCTCTCAAGCCTTTTAACTTCTCTGTCATTATGTACTATGTCACCAAGACAGTAAAGTTTTCCATCCTCAATTAAGATATCTTCTGCCATCTCGATAGCATACTCGACCCCAAAACAAAATCCAGACTTAGTATCAATTGTCACATCTAATGATAGCATAATGTAAAGTTACTTTATAAAATACTTTATAGAGATTTAGACTTAAATTTTTCATAAAATGTTACGTTCATTAGCAATAAAAGCATACTGTAAAAAAAATCTTCTACAGGGATAGTGACTACTCTGATGAATAAATTCTCGTCGTTATTATACCACACAACGGGATCTGTTATATGATTTAAGTCAAAGTTTCCATCAGTAAGGATTCCATTGACCAAAATGAAAGGGATAAGATGAAAAAAATACGATATCAAAAAATTGGCGTGATAGTCTCTTACTTTATAAGAGCTGTAAACAAGAAATGTCCCACAAAATAAAGAATTCCAGAATGTATACGACCTCTCAATATTAAGAAAAGATATGGCTAGTAGAGATACTCCAAGTACTAAGAGTATTTTCCTAGACACGTCATTGTATTTGTTTAGACTAAAAAAATATTTAACACTTTCGTAGATAAACACACAAGAGAAAGGTATAATTATAAAAAAAAGCCACTCTTCTATGGGCAGAGAAAATATGTTGATGTTTGATGCGTGAGTCTCACTAAAACCCCAGACACCATCTCTTGTAAATATTATATCCCAAACTATAAAAAAAGATGCAGTTATAATTATTGAGGGAAACAAATACTTAAATTTAGAAGCATATCTAAATCTTTTATCCCATGAGGCAATAAGTGGAAATGATAATGTAAAAAGTAATAATTTAAAGTATAGAGTCACCTAAATAGGATTTAAATATGTTGATAAAAATATTATAAATTTTTTAAAGTTAGATACTCTTATTCTCTCACTCTTTATTTTTTTGTGGTCAAGTCTCTTTATCTTACTGAGTAGCTCTCTATAATAATTATATGACAAGTAAACACCTTTCTTAGCAACAGCAGGGAGTTTTTTTATTCCTAAAAGTGCGTGATTAAATTCCCCCTCAATATCATCTTCAATTTTTCTCTTTTCTTCTTCTGTAAATGATTCAAATTTCACACTGGGAAAATATATTCTTCCTCTCTCATCATAATCACTTCTTATATCTCTAAGAAAATTTACCTTTTGAAATGCTGAGCCTAAGCTAATAGCATAAGGCTCAAGCTCATCATATGATTTCTCGTTATTACAAAAAACTTTTAGGCACATGAGTCCGACAACTTCAGCTGAGCCGTGTATGTATTTCTTATACTCTTGTTCATTGAAAACCTTCATGGAAAGATCCATCCTCATGCTTTCTAAAAATGCTTTTATGTGTTTCTCATCGATCATGAATTTATTTACTGTAAGCTGAAACGCGTGAAGTATAGGATTTGTTGAGAAATGATCTTTTATTGAGATGAATGTCTCCTCCTCAAATTTATTTAAAATTTTTTCCTTGTCAAGGCTATGAAACGTGTCAACAATTTCATCAGCAAAACGCACGAAACTATAGATGCTATAAATGTCTTTGTGAATTCTCTTGTTAAGAGTATATATGCCAAGAGAGAAGGATGTGCTATAGCTTTTTGTTACCAGTTCACTGCAGTTAGTGCTAACTTCATTATATAATTTTATTGCACTATCCATAAATATTACCCTCTACACTTGCTAAGAATTTTGTCTTTGAATTCACTTTCTGACTTCAATATATCAAAGAACGATTTTATGTATTTGGTTAACCTATTATACTCCTTCTGATTAAAATTATCCTTGTATATATTTAGTCTGCTGTATATATTTTCTTCTTTTGAGATGTAAAGCTCTCTCATAGAAGCAAATATTTCTGGGTCTCTTTTGCAGAGACCTCTATATACTCTTTCTGTCACACTTGATATCTTTAACATTGGATTAGGCTTGGCATAGTACGCATTAACTAATCCGCTATGATCAAAATCATAAGGTATAGCAATAAGTTTTTTTCCGTTAAAAAACATTTCTGTGTTATGCTGATATGCCATTGACCAGTCCGTATTGCCAATCATATAGGAAAACATCGCAAAATTTATTGCAGATGAATCGGTGACGATTAGAGGACTAACTCTTCTCTTAGGAAATTTTTTTATGTCATGTCTTTTTGCAACTTTGTTATCATCTTCGATCAAGAACGCAAACATGGTGTGTTCAATCTCTTTATTCCCTTTCTTCTCAATAATTTTCAAGGTCAAGGGTTGAGTTTTGAGGTAAACACCAGAAACCTCCTCAAAAAACTTATAAGCTAACAACTCTTTATATATAAGTTCGTCTTTTCCTTTCTCATTTTGACAAGGCACTACTAACTTAAGCTTTCTATTATTTTCAAATATTGTATTTTCAGCCTGTTTCTTTTTAATCTCCAATCGCATGGGCTTGAAATAACAAATCTTCTTTCTAAAGTTTCCTCTTACCCTAATTCTTACTGTCAAAGAGTCTTTCTCTAATCCATTTCCAGAAAAGACCATTTTCGACTTAATAAAAGTTGAGTCATTAGTATTTTTATAGAGGTCTTTAAAGTCAAAAGACAACTGAGCATTTAGATTTAAGTTATCAGAAAACAATTCTGAATTTTGAGATTGGGCTATATTTATAAAATTAATAAAATATAAAGTACATAATAATAGAATATTTTTAGTTTGTTTATTAAATTTCATTTCTATGATATTAAAAAAGTATACAAGCGCGTTAAATTTTAGAACTCTAATTTCTGTAATTATTTCTTTGATTGCAACCTGGATCGCATATAAGTATCAACTTACTTATAATTTAGATTTAACAATTATTTCGGTAGCAGTTGTTTTCCCAATTGTCTTTACTTTAGGGAGTGCATTCCAAAGGAGAGAGAAGGCTTTAGAACACTTGGGAAGAGCTAAAGGAGCTCTAGCATCTATCAAATATTGCTTCTCTGCCTCAAAAAAAATATCAGATGCTGATAAAGAAAAAGTTTACACTCAAGTGATTAATGTCAAAAAGCAATTAATTACTTTCCTTTACGCTGAGTCAAATGACAAGACAGAGTTAAATAATTCAATAGCAAAAATTCAAGATTTCATTATGTTACACAGGGAGTCTCTCGGAGGGAGTCTCTCACTTAGAGTATATAGGTTAATGCGTGATGTGATCATGGGAATTGAGAACACAATCTCTATAAAGGTTCATAGAACCCCACAGAGTATAAGAGCATACTGTGAGCTATTCATATATATATTCCCATTTTATTATGCCCCAACTCTTATCTATAATATAGGCAATGCAGCCATGGGCTTTGAGATAGGCTCCACATTCGGAGGCTCAGAAATTGTTGATACAACATTTCTAGTTTATGCGCTGAATACTATAATTTCATTTATTCTTATATCGTTATTTAATGTGCAAGAGCAGATTGAGAATCCTTTTGATGGAGACGGGATGGATGATATTAAACTAGAAAATTACGAGTTAGATTATTAAGTATTTATATTTTTTAGCAATTCTTTCGCAACCACATTACCAGAAATAATAGATGGAGGCACCCCGGGCCCTGGGACTGTTAATTGTCCACAGAAGTAAAGATTGTTTAAATTTTTATTCTTGAGAGATGGCTTTAAGATAGCCGTCTGAAATAGTGTGTTAGCCAACCCATAGGCATTTCCTTTAAATGAGTTATAGTCTTTTTTAAAATCTCTTATTGAGTAACTTTTCTTGTATGTGATGTGGTCTTTTATGTTTTGATTAGTAAGTTTTTCAAGTCTAGAAACTATTAACTCAAAATACCTTTCTCTTATAATTCTATTGTCTTCTAGGTCTGGGGCTACTGGCATTAAAAGGACCATATTTTCATGACCCTTTGGGGCCACGGAATCATCGGATTTTGAAGAAAATGAGGCATAGAATAACGGCTCAGAGGGCCACCTGGGAGTTGAATAAATTTCTTCAGCATGTTTCTCAAAATCTTTATCAAAAAACAGGCAGTGGTGAGCAACATTTTTTAACTTTTTTTCTAGTCCAATATAAAATAGAAGTGAGGAGGGGGCAAGAACTCTTTTATCCCAGTAGCTTTTACTGTAATTTCTATACCTCTCTTCTATCACGTTTTGATCAAAATGATGGTAATCTCCAGAGCATACAACATAGTCTACATCAAATGTCTTCTTTGATGTTATCACGTGTGATATGTTTTTGCTATCATATGAAAACTTTCTTACATCCTCTCCACTATAGAATTTTACCCCATTTTCTTTTGCAAGCTTTACCATTGCGTCAACGACCTGGTACATTCCTCCTTCAGGGTACCATGTCCCTAACTTAATATCCGCATAATTCATTAAGCTATATAGTGCGGGGGTATTTTTTGGGATGGCACCAAGAAATAGAACAGGAAATTCAAGCAGCTTGATTATTTTTTCATTCTGAAAATATTTTCTGATGTGGCTGTGCATTGATTTAAATACATCGAGTTGAAATATTCCACTTATTGTATCCTTGTCTATAAATTCAGAGATAGAAAGACCTGGTTTGTAGACAAGGTTTTCTATTCCTACTTTATATTTTTTTTCAGCTTGAGATAGAAATTCATCAAGCTTATCTCCACTTCCTTCCTCCATAGTTTCTAGTAATTCTTTTAGGGAATTATAGTCTGCTGGGATATCAACTATCTCATCATTAAAAAACACTTTATAAGACGGATCTAATCTCTTTAATTTCACGTAGTCTTTTATGTCTTTTCCAAAGTCTTTGAAATACTTTTCAAAGACTTCAGGCATCCAATACCATGAGGGTCCCATATCAAATGTGTATCCCTTTGCGGAAAATTTTCTTGCCCTTCCTCCTAGCTTAGTGTTTTTTTCAAGTATGTAGACATTGTGTCCCTGACTGGAAAGGTATGTCGCGGATGATAGCCCTGAAAACCCACTACCTATTACACAAATATTTTTTTTATTTTCCATCAAATTCTAGGTAACAGTTTATCCATTCTCTATCAAATTTCATATTGTATTTTTTATAGAAGTTTATGCCTACCTCATTCCAGTCTAGTACTTGTAATGAGAGCCCAACACAAGACTCCTCTTTAGCAAATTTAGTTACTTCATCAAATAAATTTTTTCCTACTCCTTGTCTTCTGCTATCACTATTGATAATAAGATCTTCTAAATACAAAACCTTGCCCTTCCACGTAGAGTACCTAAAAAAAGTTATTGCAACGCCTATTATTTTTTTGTTTTTTTCTGCTACAAATAGATCAAAAACTTTATTCTCTCCAAAGCCATCCCTCTCTAGTCTTTCTATTGTATTGGACACCTTATCTAAAGCGTTTTCGTATTCAGCAAGTTCTTTTATTAATTCTAGTGTCTGAGGTATATCTTCTCTTATTCCCCTTCGGATAATCATAAATTTATTTTTTTAAATCCAGTATACTTATGAAGGACTTTAGGGATATTAATTTCTTTTCCGTTTTGATGTGTCTCAATTATCGCGGCCACAATTCTTGGGAGAGCTAAGGCTGATCCATTTAGAGTGTTTGCTAGCACCTTATTTTTACCATCTCTTACTTTCAAGTTCATTCTATTTGCCTGATATGTTCTAAAATTACTAACTGAACTACATTCTAACCACCTGTCCTGACCAGGAGCATAAACTTCAAAGTCATAAGTTACACTTGCAGTAAAACCTAAGTCTCCAGCACAAAGTAAGAGTTTCCTGTAAGATATCTCTAATGATTTGATAAGACTTTCTACGTAATCACACATCTCTTCAAGTGCACTATCAGAATCACTTTCATTTTCTATGTGAACTATTTCAACTTTATCAAACTGATGGAGCCTGTTAAGACCCCTAACGTGTGAACCCCATGATCCAGCCTCTTTCCTAAAGCAAGGTGTGTACGCAACATTTTTTATTGGAAGAGTATCTTTATCTATTATCTTTTTTCTATAAATATTTGTTATTGGAACTTCTGCAGTTGGTATCATGTACAGGTTCTCATCTTCTAACTTGTACATTTGACCCTCTTTATCTGGAAGCTGTCCAGTCCCAAAACCAGAATCCTCATTTATTAGAATAGGAGGCTGAATCTCAGAATATCCATTCTTGTTAGCTTCATCTAAAAAGTAGTTTATCAGAGCTCTTTGTAGTTTAGCTCCCTTATTTACATAAACGGGAAAACCAGCACCAGTAATTTTATTTCCTGTATCAAAATCAATTAGATTAAAATCTTTAATAAGGTCCCAGTGGGGCTTATGTTTTATCTCATCTGAAATATTCAATTCTTTACTTGACACTATTATGTTGTCTTCATCCGAATTGCCTTCTGGCACTATTTCGTCAGGGACATTAGGAATATTACACAGCATATCCCTGATTTTGATTTCGTTACTTTTAAGGTCTTCTGCTATTGATTTACTTTTTTCTTTAAGTTTTCCTGATCTTTTTTTTAGGTCATCTACTGAATCTTTTTCTCCGTTTTTAATCTTGAGACCAATCTCCTTAGCTATAATATTTGATTCTGCTAAAATATTATCAAGTTCAGACTTTAAGCTTTTCCTCTTATCATCTAGCTCAATTACTTTTGATAATTCATTATCAATTCCCTCTAAGCCCCTTTTCTTTAGTGCTGATGCAATATTGTTTTTTTCAGATCTTAACTTATTAAGTTCAATCATACTACGAATTTTTATATGAAGTTAACACGATTGACAATAATAATTCAATCTAATAAAAATTAATATTTTTTTTGACAATATGTATAATAATGGTATCATTGCGGTGTCAATTGTTATTAGGCCAACCTAAAAACACAATCTTACAGTTTATAAATTCAATTAAAATTTTTTCGATATGTACACAATGGACGATTTAAATGATAAGCTTTTATCAGAGCTTAAAAAAATTACAGAGGAACTCGAAATTAAGGGTGCTTCTAAATTATCAAAACAAGATCTTATATATAAAATTTTAGACGAGCAGGCTATTTCAAAGCCAAAAAAATCTTCTAAGAACACGAGATCTTCTTCTAAGGACACGAATTCTTCTCCAAAAGATTCTAAATCTTCTTCTAACCCCCCAAGGAATAGACCTCAAAAAGGATATTCAGAAAGACCAGAAAGGTCTAACGACAGGGGTAGGTCTCAAAGAAAACCATCAGATTATGAGAAGCAAGTGAAAGAATTTGAGGGTGTTATTGAGAGTGAAGGTGTATTGGAGATGATGCAAGATGGTTATGGCTTCTTGAGAAGTAGTGATTATAATTACTTGGCTAGTCCTGATGATATTTACGTGTCACCTTCTCAAATTAAATTATTTGGGCTAAAGACTGGAGATACTGTTTTTGGTAAGATAAGGCCACCTAAAGAAAATGAAAAGTATTTTGCCCTGATAGAGGTATCAAAAATTAATGGTAAAACTCCAGATGAGGTGAGAGACAGAATACCGTTTAAGTATTTAACTCCCTTGTTCCCTGAAGAGAAGTTGAACCTAAGTACAAACCAAGATAATTATTCTACAAGGATTTTAGATCTTTTCTCACCGATAGGTAAAGGCCAGAGGGGTATGATAGTATCACAGCCTAAAACAGGAAAGACAGTTCTTTTAAAACAAATTGCTAACTCAATAGCTGAAAATCATCCAGAGGTGTATCTTATGATATTACTTATAGATGAAAGGCCTGAGGAGGTAACAGATATGGCAAGGAGTGTGAAGGCAGAAGTTGTTTCTTCTACTTTTGATGAGCAAGCTGAGAGACATGTTAAAGTTGCCAATATAATCTTAGAAAAAGCCAAAAGAATGGTAGAGTGTGGTCATGATGTTGTAATACTCCTTGACTCAATTACTAGGCTTGCAAGAGCTCATAATACAGTAATTCCATCTTCAGGAAAAATTTTATCAGGAGGTGTAGATGCTAATGCGCTACATAAACCTAAAAGATTTTTTGGAGCAGCTCGAAATGTTGAAAAAGGAGGTTCTTTAACTATTATTGCGACCGCACTTATAGAGACCGGCTCTAAAATGGACGAGGTTATTTTTGAAGAATTTAAAGGTACTGGTAACATGGAACTACAGTTAGATAGAAAATTATCTAACAGAAGGATATATCCTGCTATTGATGTTACTGCTTCTGGAACAAGAAGAGAAGATTTACTCATAGGTAAAGACGAACTGTCAAGATTATGGATACTTAGAAAGTATTTAGCTGACATGAACTCTGTTGAGGCGATGGAATTTCTTCTTTCTAAAATCAAAGGAACTAGAAACAATGAGGAGTTTCTTGTTTCGATGAACGGATAAAAACCTAACTTTTTCTGTTAATTAATAAATTTAATTTCTACATTTATTTCCATGTTTTTAGAAACTAAAAATCTGGATGAAAAGAAAATCTTTGACTTAGTGTCAGATGATTTTAGGTACGCAAAAGCTTTAGACTCTTTTGGGATTGATTTTTTTGATCATTATAACACTAAAATAAAGGATATATGTGTTCAAAATAATTTAGATAAAGATTTGTTGGTAGGCTATAGAATTTCCATGGACGAATCTTTTGATCTGGATTTAGAAACTTTAAAGTCTTCTCCAATTAATTTGGTTATTGAATATCTAAAACACAATCATAGTTATTTTATTAAAAACAGACTCCCATACATTAAAAGTCTAATTTCATCTCTTAGTGTAGAAGATAAAAAGTATGAATTTTTTAATGATCTAAAGTTTATATTCCCTCTTTTTTATGAGGATTTTGTTGACCATGTCTTAGAAGAAGAAAAATATATATTCACATATATACAAAATCTTTATCATCTAGATGGAAATGTAAAAAATCATGCCAAAATCTTTTTTGAAATGAAGAATATATCCCTGAAAGAAATTGCTGAAAAACATTTGAGTGAGGACTCTGAGATGGCTGGTATAAGAGGCTTGACAAAGAACTATTCGCTAAAAAATATTAATAATTTACATCTTAAGGTGATATTCCAAGAGCTAAAGGAATTTGATAATGAATTGGAAATTCACTCAACTATTGAAAATCATATTTTATTTCCTAGGGCTTTGGACTTACAAGATAAGGTCTCTGATGACATTAGAAATTTCTCTTTTCTTAATTAATGGGCAGAATACTCTGTATAGATTATGGATTGAAAAGAGTAGGTGTAGCGGTAACAGATGAACTTAAAATAATAGCTTCTCCTTTCAAGACAGTTAATACGTCTGATATCATTTCATTTATCAATAATTATCTCAAGGATCATAAAGTTGAATTACTGGTAGTTGGACTCCCGTATAATTTACGAGGAGAAGAAACTGATGCAACAAAAAAAACACTTAGTTTTATAAGTGTTTTAAAGAAAAAATATCCTCAGGTTAAAGTAGATACTTATGACGAAAGGTACACATCAAAGATTGCAAAAGAAACTATTTTAATGATGGGAAAAAATAAAAAATTTAGAGAAGATAAATCTAATATTGATAAGGTGAGTGCTTCAATTATATTACAATCATATCTAAAAAGAAAAGGTTTATGATATATCCAATAGTTCTGTACGGAGACCCGGTGCTCAGAAAAAAGTGTGATAAAATTAATAAGGATGACTTAGATATTAAAAATTTGGCTAATGACATGTTTGAAACTATGGCCAAAGCTGATGGTATAGGTTTGGCTGCACCACAGATAGGAATATCAAAACAAATTTTTGTTGTAGATGGATCTACTCTTGAAGATGAAGAGATGGCATCATTTAAAAGAGTTTTTATCAATCCTGTTTTATATCATGAAGGGGACTTATGGGAATTTGAGGAGGGGTGTTTAAGTATCCCTAATGTTAGGGGTGGTGTAAACAGAAAATCAACAATTGAGATAACTTATTATGATGAAAACTGGGTTAAGAGAACTGAGGCCTTTAAAGGTATGCAGGCAAGGATTATTCAACATGAGTATGACCACATTCAAGGCAAACTTTTTGTTGATTATTTCTCCTCTTTAAAAAGGAAGCTGATTAAAAACAAACTCTTGGAAATTTCTAAAGGTAATACAGATGTCAGTTATGAAGTTAAGAGATTATGATGAAAAATACTGTAATCGAAAAGCTTTATGATATCTTCCAAAGTTCAAGTGGAGTTTGCACTGACACAAGGCAATTAATTAAAGATTCAATCTATTTTGCTTTAAAAGGTCCAAACTTTGATGGAAATAATTACGCGGAGGATGCTGTAGCTAAGGGTGCTAAGTTATCTGTGGTTGATGATGTCTCATTAAAAGACAGCAGAAAAAAAATTTTGTATGTTGAGAATGTGCTAGATACATTGCAGGGGTTAGCTATGTTCCATAGGAGTAAACTTGATATTCCCGTGGTAGGTCTAACTGGATCGAATGGAAAAACTACCACAAAAAATTTAATTGAAAAAGTCTTAGCATTAAAATATAAGGTTGTGGCTACTAAAGGAAATTTTAATAATCACATTGGTGTGCCGTTAACAATTTTAGGAATTAAAAGTAATCATGATATCGCAATTGTAGAGATGGGGGCGAGTGCTGTAGGAGAAATTGAATTGTTATCTAAAATATCAAGACCAACTATTGGGATGATAACAAATATTTCAAATGCTCATGTTGAAGGTTTTGAGAACATAGAAGGGGTAATTAGGGGCAAGTCTGAATTATTTGATTTTTTATTGAAAAATGATGGCATGGTCATAATTAATAATGATGACGAGATAATAAATAATTTTTCTAAAAGATTTATAGATCCTATCCACTTAGTGGGAGAGAATTCTATTATCGATATTCAATTAATTGAGTCAGTTCCCAACTTAAAATTTAAAATTGAGGGGGAGGTTTTTGAATCATCATTATTTGGTGACTATAATTTTCAAAACATTCTATTTGCTTTAACCGTTGCTCAGGTTTTTGATGTAGATCTTATAGAGGCTGCTGGTGAGGTTTCTAGATATGCTCCTGAAGATAATAGGTCTGAAAAAATCTATGAAAAATCTAACTGCATAGTTCTCGATGCCTACAATGCAAACCCTAAATCAATGTATAATGCAATAAAATCTATTAATGAATTCCCTAATAAAAATAAGGTTGTGATATTAGGTGATATGAATGAATTAGGTTCTGAGTCAAAATCAGAACATGAGTACATAGGGAATCTTACAAAAAAATTAAAAATTGAAAAATGTTTTTTTGTTGGTAGAAATATGAAGTATGCTCATCAGAAAAATAAATCTTCACTCTGGTTTCTTGATAAGAATGATTTAGAAAATGAAATCATTAAACATAAAATAAGAAAATCCGATATCTTAATTAAAGGTTCAAGATCTTTTGAGCTTGAAATGATACTGCCTCTTATTAGGCAAATATCAGTTTAATATTTGTAGTGAATAATTTTATTCCTATAGCCAACAGGATTATACCGAATACTTTTCTGAGAATATTTATCCCTTGAGAGCCTAAGAACTTTTGTATTTTTTCAGATGACTTCAAAACAAAGTAGACAAGAATCACATTAATTACAATTGCTAGAATTATGTTTATGTCATTATATTCTGATTTAATAGAAATTAAAGTGGTTAATGTCCCTGGCCCAGCTATTAAAGGAAATGCGATAGGAACTATTGAGGCAGTCTTAGGGTTGTTGTCTTTATAAAGTTTTACTCCTAAGATCATTTCTGTTGCTAAAAATAAAATTATAATAGATCCGGCTACTGCGAAAGAATTTATATCAACTCCTAGTAAGTTTAGGATAATCTCTCCTAAAAACAAGAAAACAATCATTATGATAAGAGATACTGCTGAAGCTTTTCCAGATTCAATTACCTTATATTTTT
The DNA here is from genome assembly GCA_964467915.1 of uncultured Marinoscillum sp. Lineage (GTDB taxonomy): Bacteria > Bacteroidota > Bacteroidia > Cytophagales > MED-G16 > MED-G16. The sequence continues at coordinate 5,689 of CAYXSW010000025.1, read as the reverse complement.
CTCTCAGTAAAACAATAAGGGGGATGTTTCCAACGACATCTATTATAGCAAAAAGTATCATAGATGATGATATAAATTCTTTTAAATCAAAGTTCATAATTCAAATTTAGCGCGCAAATATATGCTTTTAATTGTAAAAGAAAAATGCCCCAATAAATTGGGGCACTAACTAACTAACCAAGTTTGTTTGTTAAACCAAACTATAAAAATGAATAATCAAAATTACAAATAATTTAATTTAATAATAATAAATCTTGTTTTATTTTATTATTTTAATAATAAAAATACAATTTTTATAAAATATTTTGATTTTTTTACAAAACACATAATTTATTATTAATAATAATGTTTCTTTTTAGTAAAAATTTAAAGGTTTTTACTTAATTACTGCGCCTGTAACAGCTCTCTGAAATAATTCGGATGAATTATCGTAAATATTTTGAGTTTGTTTGAAAATAATACCTATAAATTTATCATTTGGGTCAGCAAAATACGATGTGTTATAATATCCTCCCCAATATAAAGTCCCTTTACTTCCTCTCCCTCCAGACCTCAGATCTTCTTCTCTAATTAGACCAAAAGCAAGCCCATGTCCTAATGGAAAAGATTCTGCCTTAAGGTTTCCTTTTCCGTAGTTTAACAAATAAAAGTTATCTATCCCAGGGAGTTGATTCTGAAAAAGTAAATCATTTGTTTGACTGCTTATAAAAGGTTTTCCGTTAAAATTTCCATTATTTATAAATACTGATAAGAAATTATAATAATCTTTTACTGTACTTGAAAGCCCACATCCCCCAGCAAAGAATTTTTTACTTCCTTCAATTGGATAATTAATATTAAATCTTTCATCAGTAAAAATTCTCCATTTATTTTCATCCTTAGTAAGTACAGGAACTAGTCTTTTTTCCTTTTCTTTAGGAAGATAAAAATACGTGTCATTCATCTCCAGAGGATCAAATATTTCTTCCTTAAAAAAGATGTCTAATGGCTTTTGAGATACAATTTCAATAAGGTATCCAAGCACATCAAGACCAATTCCATATGTATGTTTTTTTCCAGGCTCATGGTGAAGAGGGACATGCGCTAAATTTTTAATTGTTTCTCCTATTGTGATGTCTTCATCGCAAAAACATAACACGCCATATTTCATAAATTTTTGTTTTTCTTTATGGTATATTGCTTTAATACTTTTGTTTCCATCTATAAAGCCATAACCAATTCCAGAGGTATGAGTTAGTAATTGTCTTATTGTTATCTTACTAGGTGATAGTATACTTGTATATGAACTATCATCCTTATTAAAGCTATCTAGAATAGTACTATTTTTAAATTCTGGTATGTACTTTTCTATCGGATCATCTAGATTTATCTTTCCTCTTTCCCAAAGTTTAACTATTCCTATTGATGTTACAGCTTTTGTCATTGAAGCTATTCTGAAAATATCATCAACTTTATATTTTTCATTTGTAATTGGATTTTTTGTTCCGTATGCTTTCTGGAAAACTACTCCCCTTTCATTTCCCACTAGAACAACTGCTCCAGGTATTTTGTTTTCTTTTATATCTTTTGTTAATAAATCATCAATTAATTCGAGCCTTTCCGAGTCAAGGTATGAGCTTTGTATCTTGGTGCAACTGATACTGATTAACAACAAAAATATATATATATTAATTTTCATACCAATCTTTTTTTTAAGTTAATTAAATTATATTAATAAAATATGACGAAATATCTTAATTCATTCATCCTACTAGTGATATTATCATTTTTTTGCCTGTCTAACTTATCTTGTACAGAACAGAAATCTTATGTATTAAACACTTACGCTATCCCTGAGAATGCAGGTAAAGTAACCCCGGAAAGTGGAATTTTTAATCAAGGGTCAGGTGTAACTATAGAAGCAAAAAGTGAAGGTAATTATGAATTTACTAGGTGGTCGGGAGATGTCGTGGATACATCAAATCCTCTGTCCATAATATTAAATTCAGATATGAATGTAGTTGCTGAGTTTTCTGAAATTATTGTCTCTACAAAAGACACTGATGGTGATGGAGTAGATGATTCTAAAGATTTATGTCCAGGCACACCATCTGGCTTTCTTGTCGATGAAGCTGGATGTAAAATTAAAAATGAGTTTGATGAAAATTATTTTTTGGTTTGGGGAGATGAGTTTTCCTATGATGGAAGTTTAGACAATTCAAAGTGGCACCATCAGATAATTCCCCCAAATAATGGGAGTTGGTGGAATGACGAATTGCAACATTACACTAATACATCAAAAAACTCATTTGTTAGTGATGGAACAATGAAGGTAGTTGCAATAAAGGAAGATTATACGGTAGGTAATTCAACCAAAAATTATACTTCTGCTAGGCTGAATTCTAAATTTGGTTTTAAGTATGGGAGGGTAGACGTGAGGGCAAAGTTGCCATCTACTCGAGGAACATGGCCAGCAATATGGACTCTTGGGACAAATATTAATGAGGTAGGAAATTACTTTGGAGATTCTGAAGGAAGTGTAGGATGGCCAAGGTGTGGCGAGATTGATATAATGGAACAGAATGGATGGAATAAAAATGAACTTTATGGTTATTTTCATTATGCTAATCCACAGGGAGCTTATAACTCTCATGGTAATGTTACAAATATTTCTAACTCTTCTGGTCAATATCATATTTATTCCATGGAGTGGACAGATAAAATTATTCGGATATTAGTTGATGATAAGGAATTTGTATCTCTTGAGAATAATGGAAATGTCCCTTATGATAATCGCCATTACCTTCTATTAAATATAGCAATAGGTGGCAATTTAGGAGGTGATATAGATCCAAGTTTTAGTCAGGATAAGATGGAGGTAGATTATGTGAGAGTATTTAAGAAAGAATAAAGGATTAAATGAAAATTAACTTTAATATAAAGCTAGTAATTTTTGTTATGGTGGTGTTTTTTGTGATATCATTTATAACAAATATTATAGGTCCCCTTATTCCTCAGTTCATTAAAACTTATGATTTAAGTTTGGTCTTGGCTTCTTTTTTGCCTCTATCTTTCTTTTTTTCGTATGGTATTTTTTCAATTCCAGCAGGTATTTATCTTGAGAGATATGGAGGAAAAATAATAATGATTTTTGCTTTTTTGATTTCGTCAGTTGGTGCAGGTTTGATTATTGCTTTTCCTGGCTATATATCTTTTATTATTTCTTTCTTTTTAATCGGTACGGGAATGGCTATTCTTCAAGTAGCAATTAACCCCCTACTAAGACATGCTGTTTCAGGAGAAAATTTTGCATTTTTTTCAATAATAGGTCAGCTCGCTTTTGGTTCAGCCTCTTTTCTTAGTCCAATATTCTACAAATTCCTTTTAGAAAATAATAACCCATTAGGCATATTTTTTTTTAATGACACACCCTGGATATGGATTTATGTTCTATTTATTTTTGCTGTAATAATTCTACTATTTTTTCTTTATTTTTTAAAAATCCCAAAAAAATATTCAGACTCAGAGCATTTTGATATTAACATTTTCTTTGATTTTTTAAAAAGTAGGCATACTTATTTCTACTTCTTTGGGATATTTTGTTATGTGGGTGTTGAGCAAGGAATAAACAATTGGTCCTCTGAATTTTTATATCAGTATCATTCCTTAGACCCAGAGGTTGTTGGGGTTGAAGTTATTTCTTCATTTTGGGGGAATCTAACTATTGGCACAGTAGTCAGTCTTTTCTTAATAAAAATTATTGATGAGAAAAAATTATTAAATATGTATGCTCTCTCTTCATCTGTACTTGTGATCCTAGCTATTCATGGTGATTCTGACCTTTCTGTTCTATCATTCAAACTCTTAGGGTTTTCTATCTCCGGAGTATGGTCAGTCATGATATCTTTAGGACTTAACTCGGTTGCTAAAAATCACTCAGTATTTACTGGGATTCTTTTAACAGGTATAGTTGGTGGTGCTATATTCCCTTTTATTATTGCTGCTATTGGTCAAGTATTTGATTTAAAGATAGGAATGCACACTATATTATTAGGTTTACTGTATTTGTCATATGTTGGCTTTATAGCAAAGCCATTAGTTTCAAATAAACTTGTAAAAATTACGTGAGCTAAATGAAAAATAAAAGCAATTCTAGTAGCTTGGATTAATAAATTGAAAGATATAGATTTGCTCACTAATTTTTTGGGCTCTTAGCTCAGTTGGTTCAGAGCACCTGCCTTACAAGCAGGGGGTCGCTGGTTCGAATCCAGCAGGGCCCACAAAAGCGAAACGCAGTATTGTTTTTCGCTTTTTTTTAACTTTTTTTTAGTTCTCTAAATAAAAAAATAAAAATTAGTAATCGAATTATAATATTTGTAGTAATATTAAACTAACAACAATACTAACCTATGATTTTGCTAGATCAATATAATATTATTGACTCTAAAATCCATTATAATACAGATCCCAAAGATCTATATAATATTACCATATCAGAGGGTATGGGTAATTTGACAAGTGATGGAACTCTATCAGTTAATACCGGTAAGTTTACCGGGAGGTCTCCAAGGGATAGATACATTGTAAAAGATGAAAAAACAAAAGATAAGATATGGTGGGGAGATATTAATAGGCCATTTGATGAAATCCTGTTCTCTAAAATAGAAGATAAATTATCTAAGTATTTATCAGGAAAGAATTTATTTGTGAGAGATTGTTCAGCGTGTGCTTCTCAAAATTCACAAATAAAAATAAGAACTATATGTGAGTTGCCATGGAATGACTTATTTGTTCACAATATGTTCTTAAGAGATTCTCTAGATGGAAAGGAAGTGGATTGGACAATAATTTGTGCCCCAAATTTCATAGCAGATCCTGAAGAGTGCGGAACTGATAATAATAACTTTTCAATAATTAATTTTTCAAAGAAAAGAATACTTATAGGGGGGACTGCTTATACTGGTGAGATTAAAAAAGGAATTTTTTCTGCTTTGAATTTCTTACTTCCTGTAAATGAGAACGTCTTGCCTATGCATTGTAGTGCAAACACAAATGGAGAAGGTGAAACGTCAATTTTTTTTGGATTATCTGGCACAGGTAAAACAACTTTATCTACTGATGATGAGCGTAAACTAATTGGTGATGATGAACATGGGTGGGATATTGATAATACTATATTTAACTTTGAGGGTGGTTGCTATGCGAAGGTTCTTAATTTATCGAAAGAGAAAGAGCCAGATATATTTAAGGCTATTAGACCTTGTGCGCTATTAGAGAATATAGTTTTAGATAAAAATGGAGAGGTTGATTATAATGATTCCTCCATATCTCAGAATTCTAGAGTTAGCTATCCAATCCATCATATTAAAAACTCAGTGAAGCCATCATTAGGGTCAAATCCAAAAAATATTTTCTTTTTAACTGCCGATGCTTTTGGGGTACTGCCTCCTGTTTCTAAACTTTCTAAATATCAGGCTGCATACCATTTTATCTCTGGTTACACTTCTAAATTAGCTGGTACTGAAGTTGATATTAATGATCCTTTGCCAAATTTTTCCGCTTGTTTTGGAGCGCCTTTCATGCCATTACATCCAAGTGTATACGCAGAAATGCTTATCTCTAAATTAGAAAGTTGTAAAGCAAATGTCTGGCTTATTAACACAGGCTGGATAGGGGGACCTTTTGGTGTGGGTAAAAGAATAGAGTTAAA
>CAYXSW010000024.1:0-23095 GCA_964467915.1 uncultured Marinoscillum sp. | reverse complement strand
CAAAATCTTCAATTGTTGTTTCTCCAACACCATTTGAGAGAGGGATATTATTTAGATATGCTTTTATCTTATTTGTTGAATATGGAGATCTTGATCCCATACCTCTAATAGTAATTCTATTAGTATTATAACCTGCTGAATGAGAATAAACTCCATTAACTTGATTTAAAGAGTTTATCAAAAACTCACCTTCATTTTTTCTGAATTCAATATCATCTAATATTGATGTTGCTAATGAAACATTTTTTAATTTTTTTGAAAATAGATCTGTTTTCACTATTAATTCATCTAAAACTAGTCCTCTGTTTGTAAGTTTAATTTCACCAATTTCAGAATTTATTAAATTTAATTTTTTATAAAAATACCTGTAATCATTAATAATCAACTCAACTGGAAGTTCATTGTAGATGAAAGAGAATTCACCTTTGTTATCTGTATAAATCTTTTTCCCATTAATTAAAATTTCAACACTATCAAGAGGGTGTTGATATATTCTATCTACAGTCTTCCCTCGAATTAGTTTTTGTGCTGTTAAAGCTTGAGAAAATAAAATAAGAAAAATAGAATTTATTACGAATCTCATTTAAAATATAAGTACAGAGCTATTAGAATAATTACTCCCATTATATACTTAAATGATTTAAAAATGTTTAGAAGAAATTTATTTTCAGTCATATTGGCAAATGCTCCTAAGGAAAAATATATCATCCAAAGTAAAAATATTATCCCTAATAAATGAATAAAGGTGAGATTCATAATTTTTTTTTGATAAATTTAATAATCTTATGCGATACTTAATTTTATTAGTTGTATTATTTACTTTACTTTCATGCTCTTCAGAAAAAAAATACTTTTCTGGTGATTGGAAATTAGTGGATTTATTTAGAGATAATGAGGCTATTCCTTCATTAGAAGGGCCAACTATGATAACATCTTTTAAATCTGATAATCTTGTTTTTTATTATAATACTTTGATGAAATATAAAATTCAGAACGATAGTCTTTTCTTATATGATGAACAAACAAATGACTTAGCTCGTGCTTTTAAGTATGAGTTTATGGAAGATGGCATTTTATCTTTAAAGTTTAATAGAAAACTGAAATCTGATTCAGTAAAAATTATTAATATAACTTATGAATCAATATGGTCAAAAGTAGATTAATATACATCCTTTTTGTTCTGTTTTTATCATGCCAGAATAAAGTCTTAATTAGTCAGTTAGAGATCATAGATGGTTTAACATACTACAATGAAAATAAATTCTCAGGTTTAGCTATAAAAAAAGATTCAGATGATAATGTAAGAGCAGAGGAAAAATATAATGATGGTGTAAAGTTTTATACAAAACTTTTTTACACTAATGGTTCAATGCAAAGTGAATGGATTTATGGTAATAATAAGATTTCAGTTACAAGGTTTTATAAAAGTGGTAGAGTAGAGAGTAAGGAAAATTTTGATAAAGAACTTGTGAGAAATGGCACATCTTATCTTTATTATAAAAATGGAAACTTAAAAAGTGAATGGAAATTTAAAAATGGTCTTAGAGATGGTTTACAGAGAAACTTTTTTGGAGATGGCACACTTTCAGATGAAACAGAAACCGTTAAAGGAGTTCAGAACGGATTTACGAGAATATATGGGAGAGATGGTAAGCTCATGAAAGAGGTCTACTTTAAGGATGGTTTACAAGTTAAAATATAACTTTATTTAGTTACGGTTAATACATTGTCTTTCAAAACAGCATTATGTGATGTGAGATCACCAGTCCCACCACTTGGTTCTGGGTCGGTTATTATGTTTCCACTATTGTCAAAAATAGCACCATGGCAACCACAATTAAATTTTTCATTTGAATAGCTCCAACTGTCTCTACAACCTCCATGAGGACATACTATTGAGAAAGCTCTTACAACATCTTGTCCCACATTTACTAAAAGCATTCCCCCTTCTTGAAATTCTTTCCAACCTCCCGAACTTTTTAGTAAGGAAAATGAAGGATGATCAAGATAGATTGTATAAACACTTCCTTCAGAAGTATATCCATCTTCTGGGACAGTATTAGGTGGAGTTACATTATCATCAGATTCATCACAACTTATAAAGAAAGACGATCCTAAACTCGCAAATAATGCGGTCGATCCAGCATTTTTAAGAAATTTTCTTCTGTCTTTCATAGTATCAATAAATTAATTTTTATTTTAGATACTTATAAGATACTGAAACTTAACAAACATTTGAGACCTATCAACAAAATATTTACCATTTCTCACAAGCTCTTTATCAATGATTTGATTTCCTCCTATGTAGAATATACTGAAAGGATTTGGAGTCCACTCAAATAATGGTTGTAAAAATATAGATTCTGAAAAATTATTATATTCTGCTGCTAGTCTTATTCCTAGTGATTTTGAAAATTGATATTTTGTGTTGAATCTGTTTATAAATCCTTTATAATAAAATTCATTTATTTCAACTTTTTTTAATCTTGAAAAACTAAACAAGTTTGAAACAGAAAAATTATTATTTAATTGTATGCTTAAAGTAGCTCTAAAGTTAAATTCTTTTCCTAACTCTGGGTCTTCATCATTGAACGCTACATCTTTCCCGAAGCTTATATTAGACCCAAATGAGATTAACTCTATAGGACTAGTATTTAAACCTATTCTGGTAGAAGCATAATTCGAATATTTTTTATCCAAGTAATATGAAACAAAATCATAATCATGAGTGACTGAAAACTCAGTGTTACCTTTAAATCCTGCGCTAATCCTACCATCTAAACTTATAACATCAAGTTTATTATTAAAATTATGTAACATATCATATTTAACAGAATACTCAACGTTTTGGACAAATCTTTTTTCATAAAAAGATTTGTAAGATTGATAATATGTCAGCCATTTTCTATCATTTTTTACAGCAAACCCCACATCAGCTCTATATTCTGGATCTATATATTTATAACCTAAGTAGGTGCGCCAATTTTCTGTATTTCTAGAAAGACCTAAAAACATTCCATTTCCATTAAATTTTTCTCCATCAAGTCTTACAGAATATTCATTAAAGTAATCATCTGAATTTATCCAATCATTTTTTGGCTCTTCATTATAATTTTTAAGTAAATCAAATGTTAACCTTATACTATTAGTAACTTGAATAAGACCATCTAAGCCAAATAAATTTCCATACCCTCCTCCATTATAAGCTCTAGTAGTTGAGATTAAACCAACTTTTGAGCCATTTTTTAAAAGTCTTTGATATCTTAAAACATTCACAAAAGATTTTTTACCTTCCCCAAAGTATGATCTGTCTCTACCTGCTATAAGATAAGGTGAATTATTATCTAATGATGATAAATAAAATAGTCTTGATTTCTTACCTTGATTTAATAGTTTTAATGCAAATACTGGATCATTAATTGATCTAGAATAAAATGGTTGTAAGTCTGGATTATTAAGTTTTAATATATCGGTTCCCTTATTAAAAAAAGGTCTTTTTTCAGGATAACTTAATGAGAAAGCAGAATTAACATCAATTTGTGTTACGTCAGCTTCTACTTGAGAAAAGTCAGGATTAATTGCAAGTTCTAATGATAGGCTTTTTGAAAACTCAGCGTTTATACTGATACCAACATTGCTATTTAATTTTTCATAATCAATATTATCTGTATTTTGATTATATGCTCCCTCTATACCACTTGTTATATACGGAATGAAGTCAAGTTTTTTGTCAATTTTGATATTTTCAAAGAAAACTTCATCATCAAATTGACATGTAATACATGAGTTGTCTCTGTCTGATTTACTTGAAGAAATTTGGTAATCATTATATTTTCTGAAAAAACTAAATTTCCATTTCTGATCTTTTCCATTAGGAAAAGGAAGAGATGAAAATGGTATTTTCATCTCTACAGAGTAACTATTACCACTAATCGATCCTGCAGATTCGTATTCTAGATCAAATGACATATCATATCTAGATTCTTCTTGTAATGCATTCATAACTCTTACATCAACTTGGGAGCCGTAAGCATTAGATCCTATAAAAAGATTATTTCTGCCGTCTCCATATGTGTCAATATCAAATCCGATAATATCATCAGTGAATATTCCGGTGTCATCCCTTTTTCTAATAGATGCCCTAACTGTTTCTTTAGTTTCAGCTTCAAATCTTAGATATACATGATAGTCTGAATACAAGATGTAACCAGTTGTATTTACTATTGGCTTAATGTTATAGCCAGGTTCAGTTTCATTATCAAGTTTGATTTTAATAGCACCTTCCCATTCGATAGGGTCAATTATACCATCAATCTTTATTTTATTATCGGATATTTTTTTTGGAACATAAACCTCTTGACCTAGGCCTGAAATTGATATTAAGAAAAGGAAAAAAAATATAAAATAGTTCTTCATTTATATAATTTGATACGAATATAGTTTTTATTTTTTTTAATTTTAAAATGTAACGTAAACTTACCATAATTTTATAACTAATAAAGGGTACATGTAAAAATATTATATTTGTTATGTGCCGACATATTATATAACAACACTAAATATTGCCATCCCTGTATTTGTATCATTAATATTGTTGGAAATTTTATATGCAAAAATTATTGACAAAGGTTATGTGATTAGAAGTATGGATACTTTATCTAGTTTGTGTTCAGGATTAACAAATGTAATAAGAGATGTTTTGGGTCTAACTATAGTAATTATTTCATATAGTTATATGGTTGAAAACTTTGCAATTTTTAAGATAGAGACATCTTGGTTGTTATATTTAATTGCTTTTATTGGGTTAGATTTTGCTGGTTATTGGGTTCACAGAATTAATCATAGTGTTAATTATTTTTGGAACCATCATATAATTCATCATAGTAGCGAAGAGTTTAATCTTGCTTGCGCACTTAGACAATCAATTTCAAACTTTTTTTCTCTAACTTTTATTTTTCTTATACCTACTGCTATTATTGGTGTTCCTGCTGAGGTAATTACATTTCTTGCTCCAGTACATTTATTTGCTCAGTACTGGTATCATACTAGACTTATTGATAAACTTGGATTCTTGGAATATATTATTGTTACTCCTTCTCATCATAGGGTTCACCATGCAATTAATGAAGAGTATTTAGATAAAAATCTTTCTCAAATATTTATAATTTGGGATAAGTTATTTGGTACTTTTCAAGAAGAACTTGAAGATGTGCCCCCTGTTTATGGAGTAAAAAGACCTTTAAGATCTTGGAACCCAATCCTTATAAATTTTTCTCACTTATTTCAATTAATAAAAGATGCTTGGAGGACAAATAATATTCTAGATAAATTTAGAATTTGGTTCATGCCAACTGGTTGGAGACCTAAAGATGTTAATAAAAGATATCCTGTAACTTCAATTGATTCTCCAAATGATTATAAAAAATATTATCCAAAGTTATCATTGAAACTACAAATCTGGTCTTGGATTCAGTATTTATTAGTATTCTTTTTTATGATGTATTTTATTAATAATCTTCACAGAATAGGTTTTTATGACGGTGTTTTATATGCAATTTTTTTATATATATCTATTTATAGTTTAACTAGTCTAATGGATCAGGATTCGTTCGCTTGGCTTTTTGAAATTGGAAAAGCCTTATTAGGAATGTATTTTATAATCACATATGGAGATTGGTTTTATATTACTGATTATTTTGATTACGCAACCACATATTTAATGGTATATTTTATAATATCTTCTTTGGTTGTGATTTATTTTTCAGTTTATGAGAAGAAATTAAATTATATCTCTAGTTAATACTATTCTTCATCCATAAATGGATATCTATAATCAGTTGGACTTTCAAATACTTCTTTTGTTGTTCTTGGAGATACCCATCTTACTAAATTAAGATAAGACCCAGCTTTATCATTAGTACCCGATGCTCTACTACCTCCAAAAGGTTGCTGACCAACAACTGCACCCGTAGGTTTATCATTTATGTAAAAATTTCCAGCAGCATTTTCTAATTTTTTACTAGCAATATCAATAGCTTCTTTATTATTTGAAAATACAGCTCCAGTAAGTGCATATGGTGAAGTTTCATTTACTAAATCAATTGTTTCTTCATATTTTTCAGCATCATAAATATAGATTGTAACAATAGGCCCAAAAATTTCTTCACACATAAGTTTACTTTTTGGATCTGATGATACAATTATGGTAGGTTCAATAAAATAACCCTTTGATTTATCATATTTTCCTCCAATCAATAATTCATGCTTATCACTATTTTTTACAAATTCAATATAAGAAGTAATATTATCAAAGGCTTTTTCATCAATCACAGCATTTATAAAGTTTGAGAAGTCTTCTGGATCCCCCATTTTCATAGTTGGAATTTCATCGATCAAATTTTGTTTGATTTTTGACCATAAATTATCAGGAATATATACTCTTGAAGGAGCACTGCATTTCTGTCCTTGAAATTCAAATCCTCCTCTGATTATTGCTGTTGATACTGCTAAGGGGCTAGCTGATTTATGTGCTATAATAAAGTCTTTTCCTCCAGTTTCACCTACAATACGGGGATAAGATTTATAAATACTAATATTATCACCAATTTCTTTCCAAAAGTGTTGAAAAACAGCAGTGCTTCCTGTGAAATGTATACCCCCAAAATCTGGATGTTTAAATATAATTTTACCAGCTGTTCTCCCACTAGTGTGAACTAGATTAATTACACCATCTGGTAGACCAGCTTCTTTAAAAACTTTCATAATTATATCAGCGGAATAAATTTGAGTTCTTGAAGCTTTCCAGACAACAGTATTTCCCATAAGAGCTACAGATGAACAAAGATTAGCAGCTATAGAGGTAAAGTTAAATGGGCTAAGAGCAAAGACAAATCCTTCTAATGGTCTATATTGAAGAGAATTTTTCATCCCTTCAGGAGACAAAGGTTGCTCTTTGTATATGTTGCTCATATAATGTGGATTGAATCTTAGGAAATCAATCAATTCACAAGCGGCATCAACTTCTGCTTGAAATACATTTTTTGATTGGCCTAGCATTGTTGATGCATTTATTTTTGCTCTATAAGGACCAGCAATTAATTCGGCAGCTTTTAAAAAAATATTTGCCCTTTTAACAGGTCCAATATCATTCCATTTTTCTTTAGCAGCCATTGCAGCATCGATTGCCATTTGTACGTGGGATTCATCACCTTGATTATAATAACCCAAAGTATGACTATGATCATGCGGGGGAGAAATTCTAATTTTATTTTCTGTTCTAACTTCTTTGTCTCCAATGTACATTGGAATATCTACTTCATTATTTTTTAAATTACTTAATTCTTTTTTTAGTTCTTTTTTTTCACTGGATCCAGGTCTGTATTCTTTTACAGGTTCATTTACAGGGATTGGTATTTCAAAATGTGCGTTTTTCATAATTCATTAAAAGGTTTATTTCCAAGTTTTTAATTCAATTTTATTTTTTGCTAATTCTCTATTAGAATACATAGTGTCATACGTTTCTAAATCTTTTTTAAGTTGATCATCTTTATCTAAAAATTCAAATATCTGATCGATAATATCTAAAGCTTCTTCCCTTAGAGAGTAGAAAATAAACTGATCTTTGTTCTTTGAATTTAATAATCCAGAGTTTTTTAGGTAATAAATATGTCTTGATGTTTTTGTCTGTGTGAAGTTAAGAATTATTTCAAGATCTGATATTGAAACCTCTTTCTTCTTTGATAAAATATTTAAAATTCTAATTCTTGACACATCTGAGAAAGACTTAAATATCGTTTTTCCATATTCAATATTAAATTTTTTTAATCTCATAGATGTTAAATATTGTTATTAGAAACTATTCTAAATAAAAAAAACATATTTATTAAGTAATTTAGCATGTTATTTAAAAATAACATTGTAACATGACACTTAATAAAACTTTAATCTTATTTTTTATATTTATCATTTCGATAATTACTGTTTTTGATTCTTATTCTCAGGGTCAAAAGAAGATAATTCAGCTTTCAGGTGTTGTGGTTGGTCAAGATAGCATCTCGGGCGTTGGTGGTGTTCATATATATGTGCCCAAAGCAGGGAGGGGTACTACCTCTAATCCTTATGGATATTTTGCTATGCCTGTCCTAGCTAAAGATAGTATTATTGTAAGTGCAATTGGATATCAGAAACAAAGTTTTATAATGCCTGGAGATAAGGGAGAGTCTGTTACTCTCTTCATTGAGTTAAAACCTGATACCACTATTTTGCCGGAACTTGAAATTTTTCCTTATCCAACAGAAGAACTTTTTAAAAAAGCTGTACTAGCAGTTGAGCTCCCTAATAGAAGAGATATTGAAAATTTAGATAAATCTCTTGATAAGGATTTATTAAGGAGGATGTATAATAATGAACCAATGAGTGCTAATATGAATTATAAATATTTTATGGATCAACAGATGTTATCAACATCCACCAAATATCAATTGCCCTCTAATCCCTTACTTAATCCTTTTGCATGGGTGAAATTCATTAAAGCAATAAAGAGAGGTGATTTCAAAAGAAAAGATTAATTGCAATTTAATTCTATCATACTATAATTAATTATTTTGTTGTCTAGTCTAATAGCATTGTACCAATCATTGCAGGCTGATTCTTTATATCCTAAATCATATTTAATTGTTCCTCTGTTAACATAATACTTTGCATTATTTGGCTTTAATTTAATAGCTTTATTTAAATTTTTTAAAGCGTCATAGCTATTCCCTAGTATAAAATTTGAGAACCCTTTTTCAAAAAAAATCATATCGTTTTTATTATTAATTTGGATAGCTGAATCATAATATATTATTGACATTTCATTTTTATCTAAATAGGAATATGAATGTCCAACATAAAAGTAGAACTCATCACTTCTATCTTTTTTCTCAATTTTATTAAGAATTTCAATTGCCTTTAAGTACTTACCTTTATTGTATTTTCTTATTCCTTTTTCTAATAGGTCAATATTTATGACACTAGAAAAAAAAATAAATAAAGTAATTAATTTCATAGTAGCCCTGACAAGAATCGAACTTGTATCTAAAGTTTAGGAAACTTCTATTCTATCCATTGAACTACAGGGCCATCCAACAAAAATAAATTTCATTTATAAATAAACAATATAATTATTAGCTTTAAGTTTCATTGAAAAAATCATTACATGGCTGAAGAATTTAAGAAAAAGAAGGACGAAATATATAAACTTGTTTTAGAATTTGAGATGAAGATGAAGAATGATATTGATATGTACTATGATTCTGAGTCTTATGAAAAAATAACTAAATGGTATATAGATAATCATAAGTTCAAATTAGGCCTAAAAGCTGTAAATTTTGCTTTATCGCAACATCAATACTCATCTGATTTGTTAATTCAGAAGGCGAATATTCTAATTGCCTTACAGAAATTTTCTGATGCTTTATTTTCCTTGGAGAGAGCACATTCCCTAAATCCTACAGATGAAAACATTTTTATATTAATAGGTCAGGTAAAAATAATTCTTGCAGAATATAAAGGCGCAATCTCAATATTAAATGATGCTCTTCAATATTCTCAAAATAAAGATGAAATAAATTATCAAATTGGACTTGCATACCAATCTCAAAAAAAATTCAAAGAAGCATCAGAATATTTTAAAAATGCTATCGAAATAAATATAAATCATGAAAATGCATTATATGACTTGGCATATTGTCAAGAGATAAATGGTGAACTTGAAACTAGTGTCTATTATTATAAGAAATTTATAGATGAGGACCCTTATTCAGAATATGCCTGGTTTAATCTCGGAAATATTTATTTGAAATTGAAGAATTATAAAAGAGCTGTTGAAGCATTCGAATTTGCAATAGCTATAGATGATGAATATTCAAGCGCTTATGCAAATTTAGCAGAGTCGCATATTAAATTAAAAAATTATCAATTATCAAAAAAATATTTTTATAAATCATTAGAGCTGGATGGGCCTTCACCTGAAGTATATTCATCAATAGGAAGGGTATATTATTATATTGAAGATTTCACAACATCTATAAAGTATTTTCAAAAATCAATTAAAATTGATCAATTCTATAAAGAGTCATATTACTGGTTAGGTAAATCTTTAGTTTCATTTGATAAGTGGTTTGAGGCTATTCACTATTTTAAGAAAGCATTTAAACTTGACAATGAAAATATCAACTATATAAAATCTTTAGCATTTGCAGAATTCAAGGTTGGCAATATGGTTTCCAGTGTTGAATTATATAAAAAAGCTCTTGATATAGATCCTTCTGACTTCAATATATCTTTAGATTTTTCACTAATGTATTATGAAAGTGGTGATATTAATAAAGCGATATCTATAATTGAAGGTGCTATTGATGAAGTGCCTCATGAGTCTTTATTATATTATAGGCTTGTTATCTATCTTATGGATGCTGGAAAATATAAAGAATCCATTAATGTTTTAGAAAGTGCATTATCTTTGAATTTTGATAATCATGAGGTCCTTTTTGATTTTGTTCCAAACTTTGAAACTCAATCTGCATTAATAAGGGTTATTAATCAATATAGAAAGAATAATTTAAAATGAATTTTAATCTAAAAAATATTCCTGAGAGAACTCCTAAACCAAGAGAAGATGGAATAACAATGGTAATTGATAAGGGTTCTAGTATTCAAGAGTGTAAAAACTTAATTGAATCATCAGCACAATATATAGATTTTGTAAAATTTGGATGGACTACCTCAAATTTTGTAACTAACCTTAAAGAAAAATTAAAATTATTTAGTGATGCTCAAATTAATGTATACTTTGGAGGTACTCTCTTTGAAGCATTTGCAATAAGAAATCAAATTGATGACTATATCAACATTATAAAAGAATATAACCTAAAGTATGCCGAAGTATCTGACGGGTCAATTTCAATTCCTCACAAAAAAAAATGTGAATACATTGAAAAAATAGCTAATCATGTAACTGTTTTTTCAGAAATTGGATCTAAAGATGAAAAAAAAATTATTCCTCCATATAAATGGATTAGACAAATGAGAGCTGAGCTTAATGCTGGATCTTGGAAAGTCATAGGTGAAGCAAGAGAATCTGGAAACGTTGGATTATTTAGATCATCTGGAGAGGTAAGACAAGGGCTAGTTGAAGAGATACTCACAGAAATTCCTAACGAGAAAATATTATGGGAAGCTCCTCTAAAATCTCAACAAGTTTGGTTTGTCAAGTTACTGGGACAAAATGTAAACCTTGGAAATATTTCAGGAAATGAGGTTATCTCTCTTGAAACAATTAGAGTTGGGTTAAGGGGTGATACTTTCAACCAATATCTATAATATGATTATAAAAAATCACCTTGTTATTTTTCTAAAAGGTATGGCAATGGGTGTTTCTGATTTAATTCCAGGGATTTCAGGTGGGACAGTTGCATTATTATTAGGTATATATAAAAATCTGATTAATTCCTTAAAATCAATTAATAAAGACACATTACATTATATATTAACTCTAAATCACAAGAAGCTTTCTGAACAACTAAATCTCAAATTTTTAATTCCTGTTGTCTTTGGAATATTAACTTCGATTATTTTTTTTTCAAACATAATTTCATTCTTAATTGTTGAATATAAAATATTACTTTTTAGCTTCTTTTTTAGCTTAATTTTTTTTTCATCAATTAAGATTATTTATAGTTTAAAACCATGTTCATTTAATAATTATCTAATTATCATTTTGGGTTTTGCTTTTGGATTTTTTATCTCACTTTTAAATCCAATAAATACTTCTGATAGTTTATTATCTATTTTCTTTTCAGGCTTTATTGCTATCTCAGCAATGTTATTACCAGGAATATCGGGAAGTTATATTTTATTAATACTTGGAAAGTATGAATTTATGTTAGAATCTATTTCTAATCTTTACATAATTAATATTTTAATTTTTTCATTTGGAGCTCTAATTGGCATTTTATCCTTTTCAAAAATTATTTATTGGTTGTTAGATAACTACTATAACACTACAATTTTCTTTCTATCTGGGGTGATGTTAGGTGCACTAAATAAAATTTGGCCCTGGAACTTTAATAATAAATTATATTTTCCTATGGATTTTACTAATATCTCTGGCGAAAAAAATTTCCTATTTTATTCTTTATTAATATTTATACTAACAGGTTTTTTTACATATTATTTTAAATCAAAATGAAAAAGTTTGGATTAATAGGATCTCCATTAAAGCATTCATTTTCTAGTGCTTATTTTAAAAATAAGTTTCATGAAGAAAAGGTATTAGATTCCGAATACAATAATTATGAATTAGATGAAATAGAGCAATTAAAGACTTTAATTAATAAAGAGAAAAACATTTACGGATTAAACGTAACGATTCCTTATAAAGAACAAGTAATTCCTTACCTTGATGAAATAGATTCTACGGCAAAAAAGATAGGTTCGGTTAATGTGATTAGAATAAAAAATCAAAAACTTATGGGTTACAATACTGATTGCTCTGCATTTATGGAATCTTTAAAGTTATGGTTGCCAAATTTAGATATTTCTTCTATTGTCTTAGGTACAGGAGGAAGTTCGAAAGCTATAAAGTATGCTCTAAATGAATTGAATATTCCCTCTTTATTTGTTTCTAGGACACCAACTAATTCAGAAATTTCTTATGATGAATTACTTAATAAAGATCTTTTGAAAAATAATAAGTTAATTATAAATACAACCCCATTAGGAATGTTTCCAAATATAAATACTCATCCTTCTATTAATTTCAATTTTCTTTCTGGAGAACATTATGTATATGACCTTGTATACAATCCAGTAAAAACTCTGTTTCTTAAATTATCTAGTGATAAGGGTTCTAAAATTAAAAATGGACACGAAATGCTTGTAAAACAAGCTGAGTTATCATGGAAAATATGGAACAAATAATATATTGATATTGGATTTCAAAATAAATTCAGATTTTTCACCTAAAGGAGATCAGCCAAGGGCTATTGCAGAATTGGTAAAGGGAATAAATAATAATGAAAAAAGTCAAGTTTTATTAGGTGTAACTGGCTCTGGAAAAACTTTTACAATGGCGAATGTCATTAAAGAAATTAATAAACCAACATTAATAATTTCTCATAATAAAACGCTTGCAGCTCAGTTGTATGGTGAGTTAAAATCTTTTTTTCCTAATAATTGTGTAGAATATTTTATCTCATATTATGACTACTATCAACCAGAGGCATATATTCCAAGCTCTAATGTTTATATAGAAAAAGATTTATCAATTAATGAACAGATTGAAAAATTAAGATTGAGTACTACATCTTCTTTACTTTCTGGAAGGAATGATGTCATTGTAGTTGCTTCTGTGTCATGTATTTATGGTATTGGTAATCCTGATGATTTTGGCAAAAATGTTCTTGAAATAAATGTAGGGGAAAATATTTTACTAAAAGAGTTATTATTTTCATTAGTAGATATACTTTATGAAAGATCACATGAATCTGATTTTAAAAGGGGAACATTTAGACTAAAAGGAGATACATTAGATGTGTATTTAGCATATGCTGATTATATTTTAAGAATTATTTTTTGGGGAGATGAAGTAGAATCTATTCAAAAAGTAGACCCTTCTACAGGAAGGTCAATTTCTTCAGAGGATTCTATTAAAATATATCCTGCAAATTTATTTGTTACTTCAAAAGATGTAATTGACAAGGCATTGCATGAAATTGAGGATGATTTAGAAAAACAGATTCAATTTTTTGAGAAAGAAAAAAAGTTTAATGAAGCAAAGAGAATAAAAGAAAGAACGGAGTTTGATATTGAAATGATAAATGAAATAGGTTATTGTTCTGGTGTTGAAAATTATTCTAGATACTTTGACAGACGTAAACCCGGGAAAAGACCATTCTGTTTAATTGACTATTTCCCAGATGATTTCATGATGTTTATTGATGAAAGTCATGTTACTATTCCTCAGATAAGAGCTATGTGGGGAGGTGATAGGTCTAGAAAAATGAATCTTGTAGATTATGGATTTAGACTTCCATCTGCCTTAGATAATAGGCCTCTAAATTTTGAAGAATTTGAGTCACTAATTAATAAAGTAGTATTTGTCGGAGCTACACCTTCTGATTATGAATTAACTTCTTCAGGGGGGTCAATTGTTGAGCAAATAATTAGACCTACAGGATTACTTGATCCTATTATTGAGGTAAGAAAAACAGAAAATCAAATTGATGATATCATTAATGAAATATTTAAAAGAGTTAAAAACTCAGAAAGAGTTTTAATAACGACTCTTACCAAAAGAATGTCTGAAGAACTTAATAAATATCTTAACAATAATGGAGTTAAGGCGAGGTATATGCACTCTGAGATAGGTTCATTAGAGAGAGTTAATATTTTAAGAGAGTTGAGGTTAGGTACTTTTGATGTATTAGTTGGAGTTAATTTGTTGAGAGAAGGGCTTGACCTACCTGAGGTTTCTTTAGTTATTATATTAGATGCTGATAAAGAAGGCTTTCTAAGAAATGAAAAGTCTTTAATTCAAACTGTAGGTAGAGCTGCTAGAAATGTAAAGGGTTTAGTTATAATGTATGCTGATAAAATAACTAAGTCTATGAAGTCAACAATTGATGAAACTAATAGAAGAAGAAAGATTCAGGACTCCTATAACTTAAAGCATGGGATTAAACCTAAGACTATTATCAAATCAAAAGAAAAGATACTAGAACAAACAACAGTTGCTAATGAAAAAGATTCAAATAAGAAGTTTGTCTCTGATCTTCAAATTGATCCAGTTATAAAAGATATGAAGAGTTCAGAGATTGAAAAAATTATTAAAAAAAATAAAATCGAAATGGATACAGCAGCAGAAAATCTCGATTTTTATGAAGCTGCGAGGTTAAGGGATGAAAATGTAGAATTAAAAAAAATTATTTCTCAAAAATCAGACTCTAGGTAATTTCCATCCATTGTTATAGTTTGGAATTATTAAATTATTTGCTGAAGAATTATCGAAATTATTTTCTTTTTCGTTCCATCTGATTTTAGAATTACTTCTAAAAGCAACATTACCCATATGAGCAACTTTTGAGACTTGACTTCCACTTTCAATTCCACAATTTAAAATTGATGGATCATTTTTTTTAATGCCTTTAATGAAATTCTCTGTATGTAAATCAAGAGCATTGCCATATTTTTTACCAACATCATTCCAATTAAAGGTAGTCCTTGGAACTTCTTCAATAAATAAGTCACCTCCATTTCTATGATCTTTTTCTGGAGTCACATGCCATCCAGTCCTATTTACTACTATAGTTCCTTTACTTCCAATGAATGCTATGCCTTCATCAAGTCCATAATTTCCGCCATCGATTCCATTTGCATGTTCCCATAACATTGTAAAGTCTTTATATTCATATATAGTTTGAAGAGAATCTGGCGTCTCAGTATCTTGATTAGGATAAGCAAATTTACCTCCAGCTGCAGAAATTGATAACGGATTTTTTGCATTCATTCCCCATAGTGCTATATCAATTTCGTGAACTCCCCAGTCAGTCATTAGACCACCAGCATAATCCCAGTACCACCTAAAACTTCCATGGAATCTATTTTTATTAAATTTTCTTAAAGGTGCAGGACCTAACCACATATTATAGTCTACTCCTTTCGGTGTTTCAGTATCTTTTAAATTATCTACCCATCCGTACCAACCCATATAAGCCCATACTTTGACTAATCTTACTTTACCTATATTTCCTGACCATAAATATTCCATTGCCTCTCTGTATTGTCCGCCACTTCTTTGCCACTGTCCAACTTGAACACATTTTTTTGCTTCTAATGAAGCCTTTAACATTATATCCGCTTCTTGGATAGAGTTTGAAATAGGTTTTTCACAGTATATGTGTTTGTCAGCACTAAGAGCATCAACCAGGTTCAGACAATGCCAGTGATCAGGGGTACCGATGACAACTGCATCTATATCTTTATTTTCTAATAATTTTCTGTAGTCA
The DNA here is from genome assembly GCA_964467915.1 of uncultured Marinoscillum sp. Lineage (GTDB taxonomy): Bacteria > Bacteroidota > Bacteroidia > Cytophagales > MED-G16 > MED-G16. Next base: position 7,049 of record CAYXSW010000024.1, on the reverse strand, counting down.
TTATAAATTTTTGGTTTTTTACCAGTAATATCTTTTACATTTTTAGATCTTTCGTTGAGAACATTTTCATCTACATCACATAAAGCAATACAGTCAGTTTCACTATTTTTTAAAATTGACCTCATATCACTCCACCCCATACCTTTACACCCAATTACTCCGAAGTTTATTTTATCATTTGCTGATATCTTTTTTCTTTTACTTGCAATTAATTCTAATGGAATTCCTGAAATAAAAGTACTTGCAAGACCAATTTTAGATGCGTTTTGAACAAATTTTCTTCTGCTGTTCATTTAATATTTTTATTAACAACTTCCCAGTTTATTAAATTATAGAACGCGTCAATGTATTCTACTCTCTTATTCTGATAATTTAAATAATATGCATGTTCCCATACATCAATTCCAAGTAATGGATTACTTTCATCATTACATATTCCAGGCATCAAAGGGTTATCTTGATTTGCTGTAGAGCAAATTTCTAAATGATCATTGATCTGACATAACCAGGCCCAACCCGAGCCAAATCTAGTCATCGCAGCATTTTTAAATTTTTCTTTAAAGTTATCATAGCTACCAAAGCTTGAATCTATAAGTTCTTTTACTTTACCATTTGGATCTCCTCCTCCATTTGGAGATAATATATTCCAGAACAAGGAATGATTGTAATGACCACCACCGTTATTTCTTAATGTCATATTTTCAGAATGATTCTTACAAATATCCTCTATAGACAAATCAGACATCTTTGTGTTTTCTATTGCATTATTTAGATTAGTTAAATAAAGATGATGATGTCTTTTATGATGTATTTCCATTGTTTGAGTATCAATAAAAGGTTCAAGTGCATCGTACGAATAGGGTAAATCAGGTAATAAAAAAGCCATATTTTTTAAAATTTGTTAAGTTTAAAATTATTTTAATTTAAAGATTTTAGCTCACATTTTAAAGCTTCAACTTCTTAATTTAAAGAAAAAAGATTCTAACAATTTTTTAGATTCGTCTTCTAGTACATTCGACTCAACAATTAAATTCTTATTAATTTTTTCTTTTGATTTTCTTAGATATCCCTTTTCCCTATCATCAAGACTATAAGTAACTTTTGATAATTTTGATAAATATATTGCGCCGCTACACATCATGCATGGTTCTAGAGTAATATATAATTCACAATCATTAAGGTATTTACTTCCAATTTTATTTTGAGCTGATGTGATTGCTATCATTTCAGCGTGAGCAGTAGAGTCCTGTAATTTTTGACATTGATTATGGCCTTTACTTATTATTTTGTTTTTATGAACTATTATTGCGCCTACTGGAATTTCATCTTCGTTGTAAGCTATTTTAGCTTCCCTCAAAGCCATTTTCATAAAATATTCCTGTTTATTTTTTAATAAACTCATAACTTATGTAAGAATATAAAAAATATTCATTCATTCTTTATAATTCTATTAATTTTGTTGAAATTAAAATGATGTTAAGATCTCATAATTGTGGTGAATTAGGTATTGAAGATGTAAAGTCTAACGTTACCCTTTCTGGATGGGTACAAAAAATAAGAGACAAAGGAAAAATTATCTGGATTGATTTAAGAGATAGATATGGAATAACTCAACTAATGTTTGAAGAAGGGTTTTCAGATAAAAATACTTTTGATTTAGCAAAAAAATGCGGAAGAGAATTTGTTATTAAGATTTCTGGAGAAGTGACTGAAAGAATATCTAAGAACCCTAATATTTCTACTGGAGATATTGAAATTAAGGTTTCAAAAATGGAGTATTTAAATACTTCTGAAGTTCCACCTTTTACAATTGAAGATGAAACAGATGGAGGTGAAGATCTTAGGATGAAATACAGATATTTAGATTTAAGGAGATCTCCATTGCAAAAAAATATCTTTCTAAGACATAAATTGATGTCTGAGACAAGAAATTATCTTAATTCACAAGAGTTTATAGAAATTGAAACGCCAGTTTTAATTAAGTCTACACCTGAAGGAGCTAGAGATTTTGTTGTCCCTTCTCGCATGAATCAAGGTGAGTATTATGCATTACCTCAATCTCCTCAGACATTCAAACAACTTTTGATGGTCTCAGGTTATGATAAATACTATCAACTTGTAAAATGTTTTAGAGATGAAGACTTAAGGGCAGATAGGCAACCTGAGTTTACCCAAATTGATTGTGAAATGTCTTTTGTAACTAGAGAAGATATTTTAAAATCTTTTGGGAAGTTAATAACCCATTTGTTTAAAAAAGTTTTGAAAACTGATATAGTAGAGATACCTATAATGCAATATGATGAAGCAATAAATTCTTATGGTTCAGATAAACCAGATTTAAGATTTGGTATGAAGTTTAATGATATATCATCTATTGTTCAAGGGAATGGATTTAAAGTTTTTGATGATTCTGAAGTTATAGTCTCAATTGCAGTTAAAGGGTGTTCTAGTTATTCTAGAAAAGATTTAGATGAGTTAACTGATTTTGTTAAAAAACCACAAATAGGATCAAAAGGATTAGTTTACATTAAGTGTAATGAAGATGGAACTTTCAAATCCACAGTTGATAAATTCTATTCTCAAGAGAAGTTGAAGGAGATTGTGGTTAGAAATAATGCCAAGCAAAATGATCTTATATTAATTTTAGCTGGAGAGAAATCCCAAACCTTTTCTGCAATGTCATCTTTAAGGATATTGATGGGAGATAGGTTAGGTCTTAGAGATCCATATAATTTTAAGCCGGTTTGGATAGTAGACTTTCCGCTGTTTTCTTACGATAAAGAATCTGAGAATTACCATGCTATGCATCACCCTTTTACTTCCCCAATTATAAGTGATAAAGAGCTTTTAGATAGTGATCCTTCAAAAGTTAAAGCAAATGCTTATGATCTAGTGATCAATGGTGTTGAAATAGGAGGAGGTTCAATCAGAATTCATAAGAGAAGTTTACAAGAAAAAGTTTTTAAAATTTTAGGTTTTTCCTCTAAAGAAGCAAATGATCAATTTGGATTTTTATTAAATGCATTTAGATATGGTACCCCTCCTCATGGTGGTATAGCTTTTGGATTCGATAGGTTATGTGCTTTATTTGCTGGAAAAGAATCAATCAGAGATTTTATAGCATTTCCTAAAAATACATCAGGAAGAGATACTATGATAGATTCACCTTCTGGTATTGACAAGGATCAATTAAAAGAATTAGGATTATAACTCAATCCTTTTTCCCAATATTTTCAAATAGTAATTTTTCCCATCCTGGGTTTTCTTCTTTTTCTTTGTCAACTATTTTTTTAACATCAGATAATAGTTCTTTTGTATTATATATTATTCCATCTTTAATTGTATGATTTATTCCTCCAACTCTTATTACTTCATTATTCTCTAACTTAATATCTCCTGTTGCATATAGATATTTTAGATTTTTGAGAGGGTTTTCATCCATTATAATCAAATCTGCAAATTTTCCTACTTCTATAGTTCCTATCTGTTTTTCCATACCTATAGCTTCAGCAGCATGTAGCGTAGCTGCTCGAATAACTTCCATTGGATGAAAGCCTGATTCTCTTAACAACTCTAATTCCTGAACATATCCAAACCCATATAAATTATACATATACCCAGAATCAGCTCCTGCAGTAACCCTTCCACCTCTATTTTTATACTCATTAATAAAAGTCATCCAAAGCTTATAATTTTCTTTCCATTCTGTCTCAAGTTCTGATCCCCAATCATAATATGCTGCAGCATGAGAATCTCGAGCTGGAAGAAAAAACTTAAGAAGTTTGGGCCGTGTATAATCTTTATGCCATGGGAGACTGCTAGCTCTTTGAACATCTCTGAAAACACTATATGGAACGAAAGTCACATCAATAGTAAAGTCTAATGAAATTAATTCATTCATTACCTCATTCCATTTCTTTGAATATGGTTTTGCTGCTTGTTTCCAAAGTTTTCCTGCTTCTTCAAACCTATTACCTTCATTCATATAATTATATTCTAGAGGATAATTTTGAACAGTTTTATCTTCAAAAAGTGCTTCAGGTAGACCATACCAATGTTCCATGGTAGTTAACCCATTTCTTGCAGTTTCTAGTACATTCATTTCAGAAACATCCATCTGTGCATGATGACAGGCTGACCTTAAGCCTAATCTTTTATTTTCTTGTAGCGCAGCTTTAAATATATCAGGTCTAGACCCAAAAAATTTTATACCATCAGCACCATTATCTGCATTTTTTCTGACCCAATTAACTGCTTCTTCTGGAGTATTTATTCCTTTTGATGCTCCTTGTCCAAAGCCAGTATAAGCTAAAATTCTTGGGGCAGTTATTTTGTTTTTTTTACTTTCTTCTTTTTGATGCAGAACCCAGTCAAGACCTTGTCCACATGATGGATCTCTTATAGTTGTAATTCCATGAGCCATCCATAATTTATAAACATATTCAGCAGTACCAGATCTCTGAGAAGAAATATGACCATGCATATCTATAAATCCTGGTAATACATATTTGCCATGTGCATCAATTTCCTTAGATCCAGGTTTAGCAACAGGTCTTCTTTTTTCATTAATTTCTAATCCAGGATACCCAACATTTCTTACACTAGTAATTATATTTTTTTCTATTATTATATCAACAGGACCTGTTGGTGGTGCACCGTTTCCGTTTATCAGAGTAGCTCCTCTAATAATTAGCTGATTAAAAGGTCCTTCTCCTCTATATCTTTCAGGTGCTTTTACTATTTGAGATAAAGAAATAAAATTAGATAGTAGTAAGATAATTAGTAATAAGTTTTTCATTGTATTAAGTTAAAATGAAACTAAATTTGATTTAATTTAAAATTTAATACTGAAAATAAAAAATTATGGCCCTTACTTACTCTCAAATGCTTGATTTAGGAACTGAATTGCCAAAATTTGAATTACCTAACGTTATGAATGATTCATTATATTCAACTTTAAATCTAAAAGACTCAATTACAGTAGTTATGATAATATGTAATCATTGTCCTTACGTGATTCATTATCATGATGAAATTAAAAGAATCATTAACAACTACTCAAATAAAAATATAAGATTTGTTGCTATTAGCTCAAATGATGTAGTTAATTATCCAGATGATTCACCTTATAAAATGAAAGAACTTTTTAATGATTTAGGAATATCAATTCCATACCTCTATGATGAAAATCAAGATGTAGCGAAAATGTTTAAAGCTGAATGTACACCAGAATTTTATTTATTTAATAATAAAAATAAGTTAGTATATAGAGGTAGATTAGATTCATCATCCCCTGGAAAAAACCAAGAAATTACAGGAAAAGATTTAAGAGATTCAATAGAAGCATGTTTAAATAATAAGAAAATTGATCAAAAACAATTTCCAAGTATGGGGTGTAATATAAAATGGAAATGAAATTATTAAAATTATCAAAGGATTTAGATAAAAATATCTATAATTGCTTTCTATTTTAAAATAAAGCAGGTTTATGGAAGGAAATATTATAAAATTTGAAAACGGAAAATTGGATGTTCCTAATGATCCAATACTTCCTTTTATTGAGGGAGATGGTATAGGAGTAGATATCTGGCCAGCAAGTAAATTAGTTTTAGACTCGGCTGTTGAAAAGGCATACTCAGGTAGCAAGAAAATTATATGGAAAGAGGTTCTTGCTGGTGAAAAAGCATATAATTCAACCGGAGAGTGGTTACCTCAGGAAACATTAGATGTATTCCAGGAATATTTGGTTGGAATTAAAGGTCCTCTTACTACTCCTGTAGGTGGAGGAATAACATCACTTAATGTAGCCCTTAGACAAAAACTTGATTTGTTTGCATGTGTTAGGCCTGTTAGGTGGTTTAACGGTACTCCTTCTCCAGTTAAAGACCCATCAACAACCGACATGGTTATTTTTAGAGAAAATACTGAAGACATATATGCTGGTATAGAGTTTGAAAATGGTTCTAAAGAAAATAATAAGGTAAAAGATATTTTGAAAGATAATTTCAAAAATAGATATGATAAAATCCGATTTCCTGATTCAGTTGGGATAGGTATAAAGCCTATATCTGTTGAAGGCACCTACAGATTGGTTAGATCTGCTATAAATTATACTATTAAACAAAATAGAAGGTCTGTAACTTTAGTTCATAAGGGAAATATCATGAAATATACAGAAGGTGCATTTAGAGATTGGGGGTATAAGATTGCAAAAGAAGAGTTTGGAGCTGTAGATTACCAGGGGGGTCCATGGCAAGTAATTAAAAATGGTTCTGAAGAGATTATAATAAAAGATGTTATTGCTGATGCTTTTCTTCAGCAGATTTTATTAAGACCAAAAGAATATTCTGTTATTGCTACTATGAATTTAAATGGCGATTATATTTCTGATGCTCTTGCAGCAATTGTTGGCGGAATAGGAATAGCGCCTGGGGCAAATATTAATTATCAAACTGGCCATGCTATTTTTGAAGCTACTCATGGTACTGCTCCAAAATATGCAGGACAAGATAAAGTAAATCCCGGTTCAGTTATTTTATCAGGAGCAATGATGTTAGAGCACTTAGGGTGGGATGAAGCAAAAGATCTTATTCATAAAGGGTTAACTAAATCAATAGAATCTGCTAAAGTCACTTATGATTTTGAGAGGTTAATGGATAATGCTAAATTACTTTCTTGTTCAGATTTTGCTAAAGAAATAGTAAAAAACATGTAATTTGTGTATAAATGTCAAACGAGAAAGTTTTTATTTTTGATACCACTCTAAGAGATGGTTAACAAGTTCCTTGTTGTCAACTTAATACAGAAGAGAAGGTTGAGATTGCCTTAGATTTAGAAAATTTAGGTGTTGATATTATTGAGGCTGGATTTCCAATATCCAGCCCTGGTGATTTTAATTCTGTCTCTGAAATTTCCAAAGCAGTAAAAAAACCAATTATTTGTGCATTATCAAGAGCTGTAATATCAGATATTGATATGGTTAACCTTGCACTAAAGGATGCCAAAAGAAAAAGAATCCATACTGGTATTGGTTCTTCAGATATTCATAT
>CAYXSW010000023.1:0-24782 GCA_964467915.1 uncultured Marinoscillum sp. | reverse complement strand
ATTCCAAGAAGGTTGACATCTTATATGGAAGATACCGGTCAAGAACTTTCAAGTGTTTCAATGTCTGCAGATGGAAATTGGGTTATATATGTAAGAGGAGGAGATTTTGGTTCTAATTGGGATGATGAACTTCCTGTAAATCCAACTTTTAATCCGAATCCACCTAAGGTACAAATTTGGAGTTTTCCTTTTTCAGGAGGTGAACCTATAATGATAGACAAAGGAATTAATCCAGTGATTTCCCCTCTAAGTAATAAAATTGTATATGAGAAAGATGGACAACTTTGGGAGTCCTCAATTGATGGAGACGGAGAACCAGTTAAATTATTTCACTCAAGAGGAAAAAATTCATCTCAAATTTGGTCTCCAGATGGATCTAAAATTGCCTTTGTATCATATAGAGGAGATAGGTCATTTGTGGGAGTTTTTGAAGATGACGATATTCCAATTAAATGGCTTTCCCCATCATTTGATAGAGACTTTTCTCCAAGATGGTCTCCTGATGGCAATGAAATTGTTTTTATTAGACAGTCTGGAGCTGCTGGAAAGCCTGATCCATTTCTTGTTGCAAGACATATTCCATGGAAAATTGTTAAGATTAACTTAAACTCCTTAAAATCTAAAGTTTTATGGAAACCACCTAAAACTCTGAGAGGATCAATACCAAGGACTCATGGAGGAACAAATTTGCATTGGGCAAAAAATAGGATAGTATTCCTTTCTTATCATGATGGATGGCCTCACCTTTATTCAATTTCAGAAGATGGGGGAGAAGAGTTGCTACTTACACCAGGTGAATTTATGTGTGAATATATAAAACTTTCTCCTGATAAAAAATCACTCGTTTTTACTGCTAACACTGGTGATGATAAATATGATATTGATAGACGACATATAGTTAAAGTTTCAGTAGATAAGCCTGATATGCAGGTGATAACTAAAGGAAAAGGATTGGAGTGGACTCCACTTGTCACTGGAGATTTAAAAAATATTGCATATATAAGTGCTACTTCCTCTAGACCTCCTCTTCCAACAATAATAAATTTAGAAAACGGAGTAAAAAAATTATTATCTGAAGATAGAATTCCTAATAATTTTCCTCTAAAAAATATGATTATTCCTACTCAAGTAAAATTTAATTCTTTAGACGGCACTAAAGTTCATGCTACTAAATTTGAAAAGAATGATGGCAAAAAAAATAAAGCTGCTGTTATATATATTCATGGGGGACCACCAAGACAAATGTTATTAGGATGGCACTATTCTTCATATTACTCTAATGCTTATGCTTTAAATCAGTATTTAGCGAATCAAGGATTTGTAGTTATTTCAGTAAATTTTAGATTAGGTATCGGATATGGATATGAATTTCATAACCCAATTGATGGAAGATCAAGAGGAGCTTCTGAATATCAAGATATTAAAGCTGCTGGTTTATGGTTGAAGTCTCAAAAAAATATTGATTCAAAAAGAATTTATGTTTACGGGGGTAGTTATGGAGGATTTTTAACAGCAATGGCTTTAGGAAGGGATTCAGAATTATTTTCTGGAGGCGTAGACATTCATGGTGTACATGATTGGACAAGATACAGTTACTTAAATTCTAATTATTATGAAAAACCTTCTGATTATGACCTTGGTAGAAAAACAGCATGGAAATCATCTCCTGTTTCTGATGTTGACAAATGGGAATCTCCTGTTTTGGTAATTCATGCTGATGACGATAGAAATGTGGATTTCAGACAAAGCACAGATCTTGTTCAAAGATTAAGAAATAAAAAAGTTCACATGGAGACAATGGTTATAGTTGATGATACTCACCACTTTATGATGTTTGATAACCAAATGAAAGTAAATAAAGCTACTGCTGACTTTTTAATAAGACTTTCAAAAGGAGATATTAATTAGATCTGAGAGGATCATCCCTAACATAAATTTTATCTGAGAATTCTTCTCCATTATCTAATTTTATATAAACATTATAATTGCCTGGAGGTGCATCAAATTCTTTATAGATTTTATCACCAAACATTTTATTTCCTCCAGCATACATACCATAATTATCTAGAAGAACTTTTCTCAATTTGTTTATTTCATTAAAAGATTTTGTTTTGTTAAAATCTAAAGACATTAAAATTTTCTTATCAGAGACAATACCTTTCAAATAATCAACTAACTCAATAAATTTTACTTTGTAACTATTTAATTCATCTTCATTTCTTTCAAGTTCAAAAGGCCAAATAAATCTATTGATTCCTTTATTTAATGAAATTGATTTTGAATAAATATTCAACCCTGACATATTTGTGACTTTCAATTTTCCATTATAATTTTTATTACTATAAAAATTAATAATTGATCCGTATGGAGGGTTTTCTCCACGAAATTCAAAATATGGTTGTTTTCTTCCTGTATTTATTTTTATCCATTTTGTTGATGTTCTTGTTTTAAGAAGATTGGCATTATCCTTATTTAAGGATCTAAGTGGTGATATGTCATCTAAAATCCATATACTTCTTCCATGTGTTCCTGCAATAAGATCTCCTTCACGTTGATGAATAACAAGATCATGTACAGCAACAGTTGGTAAATTTTTACCCAATTTCTCCCATGAATTCCCTTTATCTATTGAAAAATAAACTGACTTCTCTGTTCCAACAAATAATAAATTTTCATCTATATAGTCTTCTTTAATAACATATACTGAATACTTCTCAGGAAGATTTCCAGTTATATTTTTCCATGACTTACCATAGTCATTTGTCATATAAACATAAGGTCTATTATCATCAAACCTGTGATTATCAAATGTGACATAAGCTCTTCCTTTTTTGTGTTTAGAAGCTTCTACTCGACTAACCCAGGATTTTTTTGGTGCATTCTCAAAGTTTCTTCTAACATTTTCCCAGTTTTCACCATTATCTTTTGTTATCTGAACATTTCCGTCATCAGTACCAATCCAAATTATACTTGTGTCTATCGGTGTATCACTTATTGTAATAATAGTAAAATGATTTTCTCCACCGGTATTACTATTAGTAAGACCTCCTCCATTAGATGTATTTCTAAGTTTTTTATCATTTGTTGTTAAATCTGGACTTATTATTTTCCAATTATCACCTCTGTCAAACGATTGAAATAAATGGTTAGACCCAAATAAAACTTTTTTTGAGTCATGCGAAGATATTATAAAAGGGCTGCTCCAATTAAACCTAAATTGTGGTGGGAGTAGGGGCCTATCTGGTCTTTCTCTAAAGAACCAGTGTTCACCTGGATCAATCGTATATTTATTTTTTCTCTCATCATAATTTAAATCAACAAAATCCTTAAAATTTGATATGGTTTCTGGTGTAGGAGTTATAAATGTATATTCTCTAGTCTCTATATTTTGTCTTGCCACAAATCCAACATGGTTAACTGTATATACTGTTCTCCAATCTTCTGGATCAATTTGAGTATGGAAACCATCTCCCTCAGCTATCCAACTACTATGCATATTCAGAATTCCTCTGTACTCTCTACTATTACTTGGTGTCATCCAAAGCCCATTATCTTGGAGTCCACCACCAACAAAGTAAGGATCTCTCATGTCAACTCCTATAGCATAATACTGACCAATAGCCATATTATTATGTGACAACCAGGTACTTCCTCCATCAATAGATAACCTTGAACCTTGATCTGTTGCTATGTACATTATTTTATTATCATATGGTGCTATCCACATATCGTGATCATCACCTCCATCTGTTCTCCATCTCCTAGGTTTAAATGTTTTTCCACCATCATTTGAGATCATAAATCCTCTTGATACTACATAAATATTATTGGGGTCAATTGGATCAATTTCAATTTGTCCATGATAAAATGGTCTTACTGCATGTTTTAATAAAAATTTCCATGACTCTCCTGCATCATAAGATATATAGACACCTGTGCCTGGTTCAGATTCTGGTAGATTTTCATCTGCCTCATATGCCATAACCATTATGTCTGGGTTATTTAGATGAATTGATATATCTATCATTCCACTATTTCCTTTTGCAAGACCATTTGTAATTTTTTTCCATGTTTTCCCACCATCTGTACTTTTAAATAATCCTCCATTTTCACCTCCACTTTCAAAACTTGCAGGTTGTCTTAATCTATGATAAAACCCAGCATAAATTATATCGGGATTATTCGGATGAAAGATAATTTCAGTACATCCTGTTTTCCCATCATTTGGCAATCCTCCCAAAACTTTTTCCCATGATTTACCCCCATCATTGGTGCGAAACAATCCTCTATCACCTGAATATCCCCAGAGATGACCAACAGCAGCTGCAAATACCACCTCTGAATTATTTGGATGAATTTCAATTTCAGCAATTTGATGAGTATTTTCAAGCCCCATATTTTTAAATGATTTACCTCCATCTACTGACTTGTATATTCCATCACCCCATGCACTTGAGTTTCTATTAGCTGATTCTCCAGTGCCTACCCAAATAGTATTTAAATTATTTTGATCAAATTTTACGGACCCAATTGATCCAGCTCCATAGTTATCAAAGATACTTTCCCATGTAAAACCAGCATTTTCAGATTTAAATACACCTCCTGAGGCAGAGGCTATTAGAACCTTTCTGTAATTAGTATTGCTTGCATCAATAGCTGCAATACGGCCCATCATATTAGCAGGGCCAATATTTCTCCACCTTAAATCAGATGTGATATTTTCTTCCTGTGCCCATATTTCTAAGTGAGAAGTTAGAATTAATGAAAAATATAAAAGTTTTAGAATTATCTTATTAAGATTCATAGGTCCATTTTCCACCAACCATTGTTCTCTCAATTGGAATATCAATTATTCTCATTGGATCAATTAATCTAGGGTCTTGTCCTAAAACAACTAGATCAGCTAATTTCCCAATCTCAAGTGAACCCTTAATATTTTCTTCATAAGATGCGTAAGCACCATTAATTGTAGCAACTTTAATTGCTTCCTCAACAGTTATTTTTTGACTTGGCCCCCATACTTCTCCAGTATAATCGGTTCTAGTTACACTAGATTGAATTGCCATCATTGGTTCATAAGGTCCAGGCGGATAATCTGAAGTCTGTGTAACATTAATTCCAGCATCTAGAAAACTTTTTACAGCGAACATATTTTCTAATCTTTCTTTACCGTATTCTTTCATTTTTTCTCCATGGAAGTATACATATGTTGAAAAAGGATTAGGTATTGCATTTAGTGCTTTTATTCTCTCTATCAATGATTTATTTATAACTGTACAGTGTTCTAGTCTAAACCTTGGGTCTTCTCTGAATTTTTCTTTTTGAAGCCGTTCATAAACGTTTAAAGCTATATCAATCCCGACATCACCGTTAGCATGAATTCCAATTTGCCAGTCATTTAAGTGAGCCTTAAGAGCCTCTTCAAATAGATGCTCTTCATCGTGAACAATCATACCAAAATCATTAGGTCTTCCAATGTATGGTTCTGAAAGTCTTGCTGTTCTTTCAGAAATTGAGCCATCACACGCTAACTTTAATGCACCAATTCTTACCCACTCATCTCCATGACCTGTCTTTTTTCCAGAGTCGTTAACTTCATCAAATGCGTATCCTCTTATCATACAATAAATTCTTGTTTTAAGTTCTCCACTATTATAAGCGTCATGATAACTTTGTAGTGATTTTACTCCTGTTCCAGCGTCAGTTACAGAAGTTATTCCTGATTTGGATAACATTTCAGAAATCAATTTTGCTCCTGCTTGATAGTCAGCTCTTGTAAATTCATTTGGAATTAATTTTTCAACAAGGTATGTTGCACTTTCAAGTAGTCTGCCATTTATTTTTCCTGAGAGATCTCTTTCTATACTTCCTCCCTCTGGATTAGGTGTATTCTCATTAATTCCTGATAGATTAAGAGCCATTGAGTTTACATATGCAGTATGACCTCCTCTGTGAGTTATTATTACTGGATGATCTGGAGCTACCTGATCTAAGTCTCTATTATTTATGAATCTTTTTTCTTTTGTTTTAGTATCATCATACTTAAAACCACTAATCCATTCTCCTTTAGGAGTATCTTTTGATCTTTCAAAGATCGCATCTTGTATTTCACTAATAGATCTAAGGTCACAATCGACATTTCTTAGATGAGATCTTCCAGCACCTGCGGGATGTGAATGAGCATCAATAAATCCAGGTGTAATTATTTTTTTATCTATATCAATTTTTTTTGTGTTAGATGAAGCAAGACTCATAATATCTTCATTACTTCCTACTCCGATAATTTTATCTCCACTAATTGCAATTGCTTCCGCAGAGTGTTGGTATGGGTTAACAGTTATAATTTTTGCATTATATAATATGGTATCGGCTTTTTCAGAATAACATGAGATCATGGCTAAAGGGCCCAATGAGGCTACAAACTCTCTTCTAGTAAACTTTTTCATTTTATTAAATATAATATTTATTTATATAATTCATCAAGTTCTTTTTCTAATTCAGGATTAGGATAAATTTTTGAAAATATATATCCAGCTAATAAACCCAGTAGCATCGCAGGAGCTAATTCAGCTATATTATTAAAATATATACCGTAAGGCTCAATATTTGGAATTATAAATTTGAATACTAACACACCAAGAAATCCTATTACCATTGATGCAATAGCTCCTGCCTCTGATAGCCCTCTCCAGAATAAGGAAAGGATTATAGTAGGACAAAAACTAGCTGCAATTCCATGAAAACCTACTAATACAAACCAAAATATAGTTCTTTCTGGAGTCAAATTTGCTACTGAAATAGCTACTAATAAGGCAATTGATGCCATTATAAAAGTTGTGATTTTAGATATAAATGTTAATTTGTTAATATCTATTTTAGGGTTAAAAATATTTTGATATATATCTCTTGCAAATGCACTTGAGGCAAGTATTAAGAGAGAGTCTACTGTAGACATTATAGCTGCAAGGACTACTGCCATATAAAAACCTATAAATAATAGAGGTAAAAGACTTTCAACCATTATTATTAACGAATTTTGTCCATTATTGCCAAGTATCTGTTCAACATCTAGACCATTTTCTGTAAAAAAATATCTTGCCATCATGCCTATCAAAACGGCACAAGAGTCAGTAATTAAAGTAAATATAACTGCGACCCATCTCCCTTTATTTATTTCACTTTCATTTCTTATGGACATAAATCTCACGAAAATTTGAGGAGAACCTAAGAATGCTAATCCTATACATAAATACCCTACAATAGTGGATATATTAATTGAGTTAAATCCTTCTGAGCCCCAAATTGAAACAAGTCCCTCATCAATGTTTTTTAATCCTTCTATCATCATAAAATCTCCATCAAAAGTCGCATAGCCTATCAAAGGCAATATCACTAATGCCAAAAACATGAGGCTGCCCTGAATTAAATCCGACCAGGCTACAGCTATAAATCCACCAAAAACAACATAAGCTAATACTATTATGTAACCAACTATTGCACCTAGAAAATAATTCCAATTCATAAATGCTTCGAATGCAGAACCAGTTGCATCAATTTGTGCGCTTACATATATAATTATAAAGAATGTGAGAAATGCAGATGATAAATATCTAAGATGATTATTTTTTGATCCGAGTCTTTTAACTAAATAATCTGTTATGGTAATAGATCTATACTTGTCAGTTAACTTTTTAAATTTTTTAGCCATGAAGAACCATGCACCAAAAACTCCTATAACTTCACCTATTACTACCCAGAAAGCACTTACACCAACCACCGCTCCAAGTCCAGTCAAACCGAGTAATAACCAAGCTGATTCTCCTGTTGCTCTAGTAGAAAAAGCTACTACCCAAAACCCAAGTTTCTTTCCACCAACATAATAATCTTTTATATTTTTAACCCTTTTGGATGATTGCCAACCAATAAAAAATAGGGTGAGAAAATAGAGAAATAAAATTATTAGTTTAATCTCCATTGTTTTTTAATAACAAAATTCATCTGCTATTTTCAGTGCCTTTGATATTATTTCAATCCCTTCATCAATATCATCTTTTGTTGATGTTAGTGGGGGAGCAATAAAAATATAGTTCCATTTAGTATATGTGAACATGCCTTCGTCTCTCAATTTTTTAATCACTTTATTCATATTTTTCATTTGTTTAGGCGTTGCATTAAATGGTGCTAATGGGTCTTTATTTTTTTTATTTTTAACTAGTTCAATACAACCTAACATTCCTGTATTCCTCCAATCTCCTAATGAAGGATGTTTTTCCATCAATTTTTTTACTTTCTTATCTGTATAATTTCCAATTTTTTTAACGTTTTCAATAATGTTTTCATTCTCATAAATTTCGAGAACAGAAACTGCAGCAGCACATGCTACTGAGTGTGCAGAATAAGTAAGTCCTAATGGTAAAACTTTATCATTAAAAGAGTTAATAATTTCATCAGACACCATAATTCCTCCTAATGGAATATAACCAGAAGTCACCCCTTTTGCTATACTGATGATGTCAGGTTTTATGGAATGATTGTCAAACCCAAACCACTCCCCAGTTCTACAAAACCCACTCATTACTTCGTCAATTATAAGTAGTAAATTATATTTCTTACATAATTCTTCGACCCTCTTTAAGTAAAATGGAGGATATTTTATACATCCAGAAGACCCGGATTCTCCTTCCATCATGATTGCTGCAATATTATTTGCTCCTTCGTAATGAATTGTTTTCTCTAAATTTTTAATTGCTCTCTCTCCACATTCTTCAAAACTAGTTGAGTACCATGGACATCTGTAATAATAAGGATTTTCTACATGTATAAAATTAGGCACTTGTTGGCTATCAATTTCGTTCTTTCTTGGATCTCCACCTGCAGAAACTGATCCGATTGTGGCACCGTGGTATGACCTGTAGTGAGTTATTATTTTGTGTTTTTGAGTATAAAGTCTTGCCAGAATTATAGCATTCTCATTTGATTCGGCACCTCCAAGGGTAAAAAATGTTTTATTGATATTGCTAGGTGTAATATCTGCAAGTTTTTTTCCTAAAATTCCTCTCGAGTCAGTTGTAAAGGGAGGACACACATAACTTAGGTTTTCCATTTGTTTTGTAACTGCTTCTGTTACCTCTTGTCTTCCATGCCCAACATTTACATTCATAAGCTGTGATGAGAAATCTATATATCTTTTATCATTTTCATCATAAAGATGAACTCCTTCTGCTTTTTTAACATGGATAGGATCAAGTCCTTTTTGATTAGACCATGCAAAGATTGTGTTTTCCAGATTGTATTTTTTTGTGTTCATATCTTAACTCATCCAATTTTTTTTTGCTCCCTTGTTCCACTTTGTTGTTCTTTTTTTTAGTCTAGTCCAAAAATTTATTGAACTTTTCCCAGTAATATCACCAACACCAAACCTTGATTCATTCCACCCACCAAATGAAAATGGTTCTCTAGGAACAGGAACTCCAATATTTATTCCAACCATTCCAGCACTTACCAGTCCAGTAACATAATCTGCTAATTTGCCATCTTGAGTATATACAGAAGATGCATTTCCATATTTTGATTCATTTTCAATCTTGATTGCCTCATCAACTTCTTTTGTTCTCATTATCGAGAGAACAGGTCCAAAGACTTCTTCTCTTGCAATCTTCATTTCTGGAGAAACAAAATCCAATATAGTTGGGCCAATAAAAAATCCATTTTCTTTTCCTTTAACCTTTGTCCCTCTTCCATCCAAAATAATTTTAGCTCCTTCTTTCTCAGCTTCATCTATATACTTCTCTATCCTTATTTGAGCATTTTTTGATATTACTGACCCTAAATTTTTACCAGGTATCATATTTTTTGCTTTCATTACTAGTTTATCAATAACCTCTTGAACTTCTCCAACTCCAACCATTGCCGATGCTGCCATACATCTCTGTCCTGAACAACCTGACATAGAAGCAAGAATGTCATCAGATGCCATTTCCTTATCAGCATCCGGTAGGACAATTAAATGATTTTTAGCTCCTCCTAGTGCAATGCATCTTTTTAAATTTTGAGTTGACATCTTATAAACTAGTTTGGCTATTTTAGTAGATCCAACAAATGAAACTGCTGAAATATTTTCATTTTCACATATTGCTTTAACAATTTTTTTATCCCCATTTATTACATTAAAAACACCATCAGGTAAACCAGACAATTTTAATAACTCTGCAATTTTAGATACCCCTATAGGTGTTTGTTCAGAGGGTTTAAAGATCATACAATTTCCTAATATTAAGGCATTTGGTATTGTCCACATGGGTACCATAATTGGGAAATTAAATGGAGCTATTGACGCTACTATTCCAATTGATTCATGAGAAGATCTGCATTCAACCCCTTTACTGACTTCTTGTATTTCATCACTAATTATCTGGGGCATAGAACAAGCAAATTCTGTAAGTTCAATTCCTTTTAAAACTTCAGCTTTAGCCTCATCTAATGTTTTCCCGTTTTCTTCAACTATAGATTTTGAGAGAGAATCTAAATTATTAATTAATTGATTTCTGAACTCATAAAAAACTTCAGCCCTTTCTTTTAGTGTAAACTTTGACCAGGTTTGATATGCTGAATCAGCACATTTAATTGCTAAATCTAAATCATCATTTGATGAGTTAACAACCTCAGTAATTATGTTTCCTTCCTGAGGATTATATACAGCTATTGTATCATTTTTTGAATCTTGAAATTTTCCTCCTATAAAATTTTCTATTTTTTTATTCATTTAATCTAGTATATTTTTTTAAGATATTTTTTAATTCGTCATGTGGTAACTTATATACAGTGTTGTTATTTATACCTGTCATTGTTTCAGCTGATACTAATGAATTTATTATAGCTTCTTCTGTAGCCTGTGATGTGGCATTCAAGAATGGGTTCATTAGATCATTTGGCAAAAAATTAATATTTCTTATCTCTTCTCTATTATATGCTCCTGAATTTGCTGTAGAGAAAGCAATAAAAATATCTCCAGAACCGTTTGAGCCAAAACCTCCAACTTTAGAAATTCCTATTGGTACTCTTCTTGCCAATCTCTTCAATTGGTTGGGAAGTAATGGAGCATCTGTAGCTACTACTACAATTATTGATCCCAGACCTTCTCTTTTTTCACCAAAAGTAATTTTTGGTTGTAAATTTTTAATTTCTTTACCAATAGGTACACCTGCGATAGTTAATTCATCTCTACTTCCATAGTTTGCCTGAACTAATACTCCAAGTGTATATTCTTCTTCTTTTATAGCTATTTTTCTTGAAGATGTACCAATACCTCCTTTAAATCCATGACATGTCATCCCTGTCCCACCTCCAACATTTCCCTCACTTATTATGCCACCTTTTGCATTATTAAGTGCATTAAAAGCATGTTCTTTTTTAACATGAAATCCGTTAATGTCATTTAGTGATCCGTCATATGTCTCAGCTACAACTGGTAATGCCCAGAATAGATCCTTAATATTATATAGTGTTTTAAAAAATTTATTTTTATAACTCCATTCTATAACCGCATCCCGAACAACACCTACACTATGAGTATTTGTTATCATTATTGGACCTTCTAAGAATCCAGATTCTTCAACCCAAGTAGTACCTGTCATTTCACCATTTCCATTTAGGGAGTACCATCCAGCAAATACTGGATCATATTTCATTCCTCTTGGTAATATAGAGGTTACTCCGGTTCTAACTGGACCTTTACCAACTATCAGATTTCCATCTCCCTCGATTATAGTCTCATGTCCCACAAGGATTCCTTCAACATCTGTAATAGAGTTATATTGTCCAGGATTTCCATTAAATGGTATGCCTAAATCTCTAGCTCTAATTTTATCTTGAGAATAAATTTCAATACTAAATATTGATAGAATTAAAATTGTTATATAAATTTTCATTTGATTGATAATTTAAATATATATAAATCAATAAATAATATTTTATCAAATTATATATAAAATTTTGAGTGAAAGAATAGAGTCAAATTTTGAGAAAAAGTTAAATTATCAAACTCATGGATTTGGTTTGTTACTTAGTCTTTTAGGGACTTTTTTTTTAATCAATAAGTCTCTAATTTATCCTTCAGATGAAAAATTATTTTCATCTATTATATACGGCTTTTCTCTTATTTTCATGTTTGGGTCATCTACTATTTATCATTATTTTATTGACACAAAATATTCTTATTTTTTACAGAAGATTGATCATATAAGTATCTATTTTCTTATAGCAGGTTCTTATACTCCTCCCTTAATTCTAAAATTAGGACATAGTATGGGAAATGAAATATTAGTAATTATATGGTTTATGGCAATTACAGGAAT
Organism: uncultured Marinoscillum sp.; assembly: GCA_964467915.1. Lineage (GTDB taxonomy): Bacteria > Bacteroidota > Bacteroidia > Cytophagales > MED-G16 > MED-G16. The sequence goes on along the minus strand of CAYXSW010000023.1, from coordinate 12,429 downwards.
GATTCATAAAATATTCTTTTTTAAATATTTTGAGAAGGCTACATTGATTATTTACCTTATCATGGGATGGTTAATAATAATTGATTTTGGAGCTGTATTAAATTCTTTCTCCGAAATTGCTATAACTCTGATGGTTATTGGAGGGCTTATGTATACAATTGGCACCATTTTTTATTCTATGGATAATCTGAAGTTTAATCATGTGATATGGCATTTTTTTGTTTTAGCTGGAGCCTTTTGTCATTTTTTGATGATGAATACTATAATTTAATTATCTCTAACAAAATAAACTCTGTTATATTCTGCTTCAAATTTTCTGTTCATCATCTCATTATATATTTCTTTGGATTCAATTATTAGAGTGTCTCCATCTATAGTGATACTAGTATCAATTTTCTCGTTATACTTATAAAATATTATTAGCTTATCACCATCAAGGCTATAATCATAAAACCTTCTTTCTCCATTTTTAAAAGTCATCTCTATATAATTCCACTCATTTATAAACATTTCTCTATCCCCAAAAAAATTGCAATGTGAAATTTGAAATCCTAATGCCTCATTCTCTAGGCAAACTCTTTCCCAGTTACCAACCAAGTTTTCTTTTTCAACCTCTTCATTAACATGAATTAATAAAAAAGACAGTATTAATTTTAATATCACGTTATTATTTTTTTAGTGTAGTTATCTATTCTTATAAAATTAATTGAATTATTAGACTCAATTTTATCATAGTCTGCATAATTTATTTTTGCTAGAGATGACACTAAACCCTTTGCTTTCTTTTCTTCATCATGAGTATTGATTGTATTTTCTGGGTTTATTTGATTATATAATTCATGCACATTTTCCATTCCAGGATTAACTTTTCCTCCCATAATTTTTGGAATCTCAAATTCCGTAAAAGTTGTTATTAGCAATTTAGTTTTATTTTGATTAACTAATTCAAGTTGTTTCTCATTTAATCTAAAACCATGAGGAGCATAAAATATTGCTTCTTTTTCACTATTAATAATTACAACTGAATAATATACTGGATCAAGAATTTTATCAGGCCTTAATGAAATAAAGGTCAGATCACCATGAGATATTGCTTTATTATCTTCAATAAGGATTATTTTCCGTTTTGGAAATTCTTTTTTCAATTTCTTATATGCTTTTTCAGTAGCAACTAGTGTTTTGTCTTCTGGTAACTTTTTTAAAGTTTTTAAATGGCAATGGTCCTCATAGTTTTGAGAGAGAAGGATAAAGTTATAGTTGGGTAATTCTGAAATCTGAACAGGTTCTTTAATATGCCATTGTTCATTTAACCATTTAAACCCATCAACTTCTGATCCAATTAACCAAGGATCAATTAAAAAGTCAGAATTGTTATAACTGATATGCCAAGAAGAGTCAAGATTTAACCTTTTTACTGATAACATATTACAATTTATTATTTATTATTAGGTTAAAATATAAATGTGGAACCAAAAATAAAATTTTATTTTACGTTAGTTTTAATTTTTTTCACCTTTAATTTATTTTCAAATAAAATAAAACTAGGGTTACATACTGGAGTTAATTTTTCAACAATAGTAACAAATAATGCTTCTGATGACTTTAATTATGGTAAGGGTTTCCTTCCTGCCTTATCTGAAGGACTAAACATAGAATATCTGATAAATGAGGAATTTTACATAGTCTCGGAATTTAATTATTCTGTGAAGGGTTACACAAACAATCAATCAGGAGTTAGAGTTAGGTCTTATTCTAACTATATCATAATCCCTTTTCGTGCTAAAATCATCTCATCTGAAAACCTATCTATAGAATTTGGATCATATTTTGGAATTGCTTTAAGGGAATACCTTATTAACAACCTAACTAAAAATAAAGTATTTGGGATAATAGGAAATAATTTAAATAAAGAACCTCCTGATACATTAAAACCTTTAGACTTTGGCCTTCAATTTGGATTAAACTATGTTATTAACAAAGTATCTATTGGAGGATTTTTATCTTATGGTCTATTAAACACTAGACCTGGAGGAGGAGGAGTATCTTCAATAAGAAATCTTTCTTCTCAAATTAGAATTAGTTTTGATTTATTTAAATTTAATACAGATGAGAAGAATATATAGAGATAGTCAAAATGGCATTTTAGGTGGAGTATGTGAAGGATTAGGAAATTACTTTGATATTGATCCTATAATATTTAGACTAATTTTTATTACTCTTTTCTTGCTCCCATCACCTGGTGGAATTTTAACATACATTATTGCCTGGATTATAATTCCTGATAAACATTAGTTGATCTCTTCCAAAAGAAGATAAACCATACCTATTGTTCCATCAATAAAATTTCCAATCCTAATATTTTCATTTGGACTGTGTTGGTTATTATCCTTATTTACTGAAGGGTAGGTAAGAGCTGGAACATTTAAGGTGGTTACGAATGGTGAAATAGGTATAGAGCCTCCAGATGTTCTTTTTTTGATGGGGGTAATTTCAAATGCTTTACTTATAGCACTGGATGCCCAGAGACCTATTGGTGAGTCAATTTCTGTTCTGAATGCTAAGTAGCTAATTTTAGAATCAAACCTTATGATGTTAGATTTTGTTAATCTCTCCTCATGGGTTGGATCCCTATTTTCAATCACATAAGCCCCTTCACTTATAATATGATCTTTAATTAACTTTAAAAGTCTATCAGGATTTGATTCTTTTACTAGTCTTACATCTATTTCAGCTATTGCAATATCAGGAACAATAGTCCTTGCTTCTTTTTTTACCCACCCAGATTGTAAGCCTCTTATGTTTAGAGAAGGGTATTGAATAGCTTCCTGATAATTTTCCCCAACTTTATCAGGCGTTGAAATCTGTAATTCATTTTTTATTTTTTCTTCATCATCTGGAACAGCATCTAGAACTGATTTTATTTTTTCATCTAATGTTATTCCATCATAAAAGCCTGGTATAATTACTTTACCATTGTAATCTTTCATAGAAGAAAGTATCTTCGAAAGATTCATTGCTGGATTAGGAGCATAATTTCCAAAGTGTCCACTATGTTGAGGTTTTATAGGTCCATATGATGTTAGGGTAACCCTGCTTATACCTCTAGCTCCAAAAGTTAGTGTAGGGATATTACTTGGATGAGAAGGTCCATCAATTATTAATAGAAAATCTGATTCAAGCTTATCTTTGTACATTGAGACTGCACTGACAATTGTTGGAGAACCCATTTCTTCTTGAAAATCAATAATTAGTTTAATATTGAATTTTGGTTTTTTATTTAATTTATCAAGTACTTTAAGTGCATTTACTAACATCATAGGTGGTCCTTTATCATCACTAGTAGACCTACCAAAAATTCTCCAGTCTTTGTCTGGATTTGAATAAATTTTATCTTTTTCAATTTTTTTCCATTCACCATTAACATTCTCCATAAGAGTTGGTAAAAAAGGATCTTCTTGATTCCATTTAGATGGATCAACAGGCTGACCATCCATATGAAAATATATAAGTACTGTTTTTAATTTCTTAGATATAAATTTATTGCCGATAAGAAGTGGGTGATTAGGCATATCTGGACTAGTGCTTCTAGCCTTAACCCTTTCAAGTTGAAACCCTAGGTTAATAAAGGTTTCTTCACACCATTGTATATTTCTTTCAATATTATAGGAATCATATCCATCATTAGGAATTGATAATATTTCAAAAAATTTGTCCCAATTATTTTGAATTATTTCATTGGTGCTTTCTACAATTTGGTTTCTGCTTTGAGATACTCCATCACTTATAGATAGAAAAAAGAACCAAATAAGAAATCTATTCATCTTTAATTTTTTTATTTCTTTTATAGATTTTCCCAGATGGTTTTATTTTAGTAGAGTTCTTTCTTCTTACAATTTGTGCAAGATGCCCTTTAGACTCATCTTTTTTTTTATTTGACATCTATAGGGCTAATTTCTCTTTAATAAACTTATTTAGAATTGGCTTTCCATCAACAAAAGATTGAAGTATTAAAGTGTCCCCCTCAAAATAAAATGATTGCTCTATAATACCTCCATTTTTTGATTCTAATTGAATAAAATTTTCTTTTGTAGTGAAATCATACCTATATGTTTCCTTATTTATAACTTCTAAAAGTTTTCCATCTGACTTGAAGTTTAGATATTGGACTGAATTGTTGTCTGCAGACTTCCAAATACCAAAAAGTTTGTCGTTCAATGTTAAACCTGACACTAAAAGTAATATTGTAATAATTTTCATTTTGAATATAATTTACATTTTTAAATAATATAGATCAAATATCAAGTAATTAAAAATTCATATTTTATTTTTTATGTATATTTAAGGTTCAATTGACCGAAAAACGTTTATAGTTGTTTGGGAAGTGATTTTGTTTAATTAAAAATTAAAATTATGAGTAAGCATACAAATAAAGTGCATGGTAAATTGAATTTCTTAATGATAGCTGTTGTTGTTGTTTTAGGCGCAGTTTCTTATTTAATGGTACAATCTGGATTAATTGATCCTTCACAAGGAACAAGTTCTGGAATTAAAGGTGTAAAAAAAGCCGATAAGTACGTAAGTAAGAATGATGTTGTCGTAGAGCTAGACGGCGAAGAAATTCAAGATGTTTTGAATAACCCAGATTTTCAGAATATGATCACATCTGGTGAGTTTTCAAAATTAGCTTCTGATCCTGATTTTGTTAAAGTTTTAGATAACAAAGATGGAATTGGAATATTAGGTGATATATATAGAAGCCTAGAATTTAATAATGGTGGTAAAATAGATAAGGGAGGAAATTTAGGGGATGATGCTATTCAATCCAGAGGTAATATGAGTGGTAATAGAGGAACAATGGGTTCTAATCGTTCATTAAACCAAGCTAATTCTGAGGAGACATATATAACAGGGCAGAGAGGAAATCCTGCTAATAATGATTCTGGAATTAGTGGAGAAGGCGGTACAATACTAGTTGGATCTATTAATCCTGCAACTTTTAATAAAATTTCTGATTTCCAGAAATTCATGAAAGGTGCTGAGTTCCAGAAATTCATGAAGAATGATCAATTTCAGAAATTCATGAAGAATGGTGCAGATTTTCAGAAATTTCAAAAAGATGCAGCTTTTCAAAAGTTTATGAAGGGTGCAGATTTTCAGAAATTTATGAAAGGTGTTGATTTCCAGAAATTTATGAAAGATGCTACGCTTCAAAAGTTTATGAAGGGTGCTGATTTACAGAAATTCATGAAGGGTGCTGATTTTGAAAAGTTTGCAAAGAGTTCTTCTTTCCAAAAATTTGCTAAAAATCAAGACTTTGCTAAATTCATGATGAGAGGTGATTTTCAGAAATTTATGAAAAGTTCGGCGTATGCTAAATTTGCAAAAGGTCAAACATTTGAGAAATTTATGAAAGGTGCAGATTTTCAGAAGTTCATGAAAGGAGCTAAATTTCAGAAGAATATGTAATTTAATTCTGAAGTATATTGAAAAGGGGAAAATATTTTATTTTCTCCTTTTTTTTTGATTAAAAACGATATAAATTCTAAATATGAAAAAAATACTAATATTAGTCTTTCTATTTATACTACCTTTTAAAAAATCCTTTTCTCAACTTAATAATATTGAAACTGAAGATTTTAATGTTGTTAGCTTTGGAATAGGAACTAAATATGTTCTTAATCATTCTGTTAGATGTGCACATAATGCGCTTAATTTTCATAGAGAATTATTTGAATATGAACCAAGAGAAAAAATTTCAGTTTTTATTCAAGATTTTGGTGATTATGGAAATGGTGGCGCTACATCAATTCCTGTAAATTTTGTTTCAACATGTATTTCTCCTATGAACTATGCTTTTGAATCAAGTGTGGCAGGGGAAAGAGTATTTGCTATTATGAATCACGAACTTGTTCATATTACTGCATTAGATAATGCCTCTAGTACAGATGTTTTTTATCAGAAATTTTTTGGAGGTAAAGTACTTAATACTAGTGATCACCCTATCTCTATGTTTTATAGTTATCTGACTAGTCCAAGATATTATTCTCCAAGATGGCTTCATGAGGGCATTGCTGTTTTTGTCGAGACATGGATGGCCGGTGGAGTAGGTAACGCATTAGGTAATTATGATGAGATGTTTTTTAGGACTAGAGTACTAGAAAATTCTAGAATATATTCGGCTCAAGGTTTAGAGTCTGAAGGTACTACCGCAGACTTTATGTCGAAAGCTAACTCATATTATTATGGCACAAGGTTTATGAGCTATCTAGCTCATGAGTACAATCCTGAAAAACTTATAGAATGGATAAAAAGAAAAGACGGAAGTAAAAGAGGTTTTGCTTCAAATTTTAAACATGTGTTTGATGTTAGTATTTCAAAAGCTTGGGATAATTGGATACAATTTGAAAAAGAGTTTCAGAATCAAAATATAGAAAGTCTAAGGGAGAGTAAAATAACTGATGACACAAGAATATCTGAGAGAATTCTTGGAGGTGTATCTCACGCGTTCTTTGATAAAAAAAGAGATATAATATATGTAGCTGTAAATTATCCTGGAAAAGTTCCTCATCTTGCATCTTTAGATATCACTTCAGGTAAAATAAAAAGATTAACCGATATTAAAGGTCCTGCATTATTTAATGTTACGTCTCTGGCATATGACGAAAAGGATGATTTTTTATTTTATACCACTGACAATAGTGCAAATAGGGATTTATACTCTTATAATTTAAAGAATGGGCAAAATACATTACTGCAAAAAAACTTTAGATCAGGAGATTTAGCATTTAATAAAAAAGACCAGTCCCTATGGGCAGTAATGCACATGAATGGGATAAATACAGTAATAAGAATTCCAAAATTTAATTCTGAAAATCCGAATCAATATTATTCTGTTTGGGAGCAGAAATATACCTTACCATATGGCCATGATATATTTGATTTAGATATATCACCTGATGGAACTAGACTCAGTGCAGCAGTTGCAGATTATTTTGGTAATCAATACCTTAATATTTATGATTTATCTTCTATTGACAATCTTAATAAGGAAGATATAAAATTTGATGAGGTTTTTAATTTTGAGGTGGCATCACCACAAACTTTTAAGTTTACTGATGATGGTAAGTTTTTAATAGGTTCCTCATTTTATTCAGGAGTGAGTAATATTTTTAGGGTTAATGTAGAAACTCTTGAAATAGAAGTTATGTCAAATGCTATAACAGGTTATTTTAGGCCAATTCAAATTGATTCTGACCGAATGTTCTGTTTTAGATATACAAGTGATGGTTTTGCTCCTGTCATGATACCTAATGCTCCAGTTGATAATGTTTCATCAATTGAATTTTTAGGAAATAAAACAGTTCAAAAACATCCTGTGCTTAAAAGTTGGAAAACAGAGATTCCTACAGAGAGTACCTTTGAAGGTAATGAAATCAATTCTAATGAGGGTTACTATGAATCTGGTAAACAAATGACATTAAATTATGCCTATCCTATAGTTGTTGGATATAAAAACAATGTAGGTGTTGGCTATAGGTTTAATTTTAAGGATCCTTTTAGTTTTAGAGAGCTCGATTTTTCAATTTCTTATACTCCAAACGAATGGAAAAATGGTTTAATTGAAGGTGATGGAGATTTAGAAAAAGATGAACAAATTCATTCTTCTATAAATTACTCTGCTGTTAGGTTAGGGGGGTTCATGTCTGGAAACTACAATATTTTTGCAGCATATAATAAAGCAAATTTTTATGATTTATTCGGACCGACTCAAAGATCTAGAAAAGGAGTAAATTTTGGATTTGACTACTCTAATTCAATAGTGTATGATCCTCCAAGTATATTAGATGTAAACCTTGGTTTTACTGGATACTACGGGCTAGATCAATCTCCTGAATTCCAGCAGATTAACTTTAATCCAGATGAGTTTAATACTAATTTATTTTATGATGTTAACGCTTCATTATCTTTCTCCCATCTTAAGAGGTCAGTTGGGGCTGTTGAGGGTGAGAAGGGTATAAATACATCTCTAGCGGTTTCTTCATCTATTTCTGAAGGAAATTTTTATCCTAAGGCTTATGGAAATTTGGACTTAGGAATTCAACTACCAATAAAGCATACATCTTTGTGGTTTAGAAATTCTTTTGGAAATTCTTTTAGTGAAAAAATTAATCCTTTCACAAGGTTTGGTTTTGCCTCTTTTGGAAACAATTACATTGACAGGTATTCATCTAAAATGTATAGGAATATATTTTCTTTCCCAGGAGTTAGCTTTGATTCTGATAGATTATTGTTGGCTAAAAGCTTTTATAAGGCAATGGCTGAATTAGTCTTACCACCTCTTAGATTTAGAAAATTTGGATTTTTTAATTTCTTTGTAACAAACATTTCTCCTTCTATTTTTGCCAGTAAATTATACTCAAATGATATTATATCTACACTTCCAAGTACTCCAGAGATAAAAGAGAACTTTTCAAATATTGGAGTTCAGTTTGACACAAAATTAGTAATGTTCTCTCACCTGTCAGCAGTATTTTCAGTTGGTTGGGCTAGAGCCTATGATAACAATATGGAGAATATTTCATATGATGAGTGGATGATATCACTTAAATTTTAGTTTTTAATGAATAAATTAATAAAATCAAGTATCTACGGGTCATTAATCATCACCTTGTTATATCTTGTTTTATTCTATCCTCTTATTTTAATTCATAAGTTCGAGTGGTATGATTTACTTTTAGTATCACTTTCAATATCTCCTGGAATTTTTATAATGATGTTTATCTATAACCTTGATGAAGAAGATCAAGAGCCATTATGGTTACTGGCATTATGTTTCATCTTTGGAGCAATTAATCTTCATTTTGATGTTGACTTATTGGAGTTTGTTTTTGAATTTATACAAATGGATAATATTTTTTTACAAGTAGGAGGAGAGGCATTGACAGTTGCAATTACTGAAGAGCTATTAAAATTTATTGTCGTTATTCTAATTATTTATCCAAATAAAGCATTTGATGAACCATTTGATGGGATAGTATATTCTGTTTTTGTGGGTATGGGTTTTGCAACAGCTGAAAATCTTACATTTGTTCTGCAGGGTAATACTTCTGTAGCATTATTTAGAATGCTTTCTGCTATCCCTGCACACTTTGTATTTGCCGTAATAATGGGTTATTATCTTGGTATTGCTAAGTCGAGAAAGAAACACGAATTTTTTTATATTTCTCTTTCAATTATAGTTCCAATAATCTTTCATGCAATTTATGACTATTTCTTATATCTAGATTTTGTACCAGGTTTGTGGATGGGAGGTATATTAACCTTAATCTTATCTCTGTATTTTGCCAAAAATGCTATAATTGATCATCTTGAATCTTCTCCGCATAAAAAATAAATAGTATTCTTAGTTATTTCTATTATGTTAAATTTATTATTTTGAATAAAACAATTATTATGAAAAATTTATTGCGATATCAATATTATTTAAATTTCCAAAACCTGACATTCTTTGGTTTATTAATTTTAGCTTATCAAAATTATGAAACTAGAAATGAATTAAACGATATTAATTCAAAATTAGAATATTCACTTTTTGAGTTAGATGAAATTAAGAAAGAGTCTGCTGAAGCAAATAAATATGCTAAATCAGCAAATACTATGGCTTTTTCTATTATGTCTGAACTTAATAAGGATGATGATAAAGAGTAAATTAAATTTTTTAATATTTTTCTTTATTTTACTTCCTCAACAAAAGGTTTTTTCTCAAAACATTTTTAGTTTAAAGTATAGATCTCAGTCTGATATAAATGTTTATGTTGTTAATTATAAAAGTCAGGCAGATCTTTTAGTATTTAAGGTAGAATATAAATCTCAGGCTAAGGGAAATAATGGTTTATGGTATTTTGTTGACTATGAGTCTCAATCAGATAAAAAAATTTTTTTTGTTGAACATAAATCTCAAGCAGATATCAATATTTTTTTTGTAAAATATAAATCACAAGCAGGATGGAAAAATAAGAATAAGATGTATCTTTTATATTAATTTTCTATTTCATATTCAGAATAAATTTTTGCTTGTTTATAGTTTTCACTTATATCATTTAATAATCTTGAGTAAAGATTTGCATATGTTTTTGTTCTGGTTAGAAAACCATAAAATTCATCAGAAAAATAAAATATTTTATTAAATTCAAAGTCGCTAACTACTGAGATACCATAAATTTCCCCTTCCATATTGTTAACATTAATATCTATTCTAAACTTTTGATAAACAGTATTATAAAAATCTATAGAAAACATATCAATAAGGTTTGAAATTGCATAATTTCTATTATTTTGATGGTTATATATTTTTAGTAATAATAGCTTTAAATCTTTATTTTCTATTAGCTCAAAACTCCCTGTTGCTATAAGCTGGTTAAATATCCCTTCTTGTGGAAAGAATGAATATGAGACCTTAATTTCTGATAATTTAGAAATTATTTCAACTTTAGTTAAATTATTATTTTGGGAATTAATATCAGATTGAATTTCATTAATAAGCTTTACTGTTTTATTCATTTCTGATTTTATATAATCAAGTTGTTTTTGATCTTCATCTATTGTGTTTATTAGATCTGTGATTAATTTATTTTTATCAGAATTTTTTTCTGCTAAATCTCTTTGGCCTTCTATATAAAAAGATAGAATTATACTAAACAGTATGACTAAGGATTCAACTCCGTAAGATTGTATTTTTTTTCCGTCAAATTTCATTTCAATGTGTTTATTTGGTTAAATATAATTTTTTTATAGCAACAAATAATACGGGTATAACAAATACTAGCCAATAAGCCCAGGTTAAAGTCCCATAACCATTTGCAATTAAATTTACCAAACCGAATTTTTCAGCAATAAAAATTGAAATTACTAAAAGTACAGTACTTATAATAAAACGATTTGATCTTGATAAGTCCATATTTTTTTCAGTCTTTAGCCAATTAGAAACCCTTTCATTAAAACCATGAATTAATCCAACACCTGTCTCTATAAAAGTTCCAAAAAGAATAAGTTGAAAAGATAACTTAAACGGTGTTGAACCAATTTTATCTAATATGAAATTAGCAGGAATTGTTTCCTCATTAATAGCAGGATAAAAACTAACTAAGCTATAAAAAATCATAAATCCAGGAATAATAGCTATAATACCAGCTAAAATACCAGATGTAATAGCTTCTCTTTGTGTTTCAATATTGGTCAAACAAAATAAAATTGCTGCAACTGGACCAACATTGTATGCAGCATACATGATCCCATTTTTAAACCATGAGTCAGTCTCTTCATGTAAAGAAAAATTATTCGTAATTTGATGTCCATAGATGGAGTTAATCCAAATTATTAATATAAGAAAAACTATATATAAAAAAATAGACCAGTAAGATAAAAATGCTTCAATTATTCTGCTGCCGAAAAAGGCTAATATTCCAACCATAAAAATCATAACTACTGTCCCTAATATTGTCGGAATACCTAAGACTTCCATAGCAAGATTTCCAGCAGCTGAACCTAGGACTGATATAACTAATATTAAACCAATTAAATATGTAAATTCATATAAAATCCACCCTCTACCTAATATATTTATTAAAAAGGATCTATAATCATAAGATTTAAATTGGCGAGATAACTCAAACGTACAAGCTAAAACAATGCACCAAATAACCATGGAAACAAGCATGCCGTAAATCCCATTTCGTGGACCCATTAATAGAAAAAACTCAACTATCTCTCTTCCTGTACCATAACCCCCTCCAATAACAAAAGATTGAAATATAAAACCTGGAAGTAAATATTTTTTAAACCAGTTACTCCTAAGCATATATTATTCTTTAAGCCCAGGTCCTTTTATAAATCTAGCTGGAGTTTCTCCAGTATGATAACCATTTTTTAAAACATGTATACCATTAACAATCATATGATTTACTCCAATCAAATTTCATTCTATAAACTGAATGTTAAAGATATAAAATAATTTCTTGGCAAACCTGGATAATAATATCTTGGATTCCTACCTCCAAAACCTCTTGCATTAATTACAATACCTGAAGCGTATTTTTTATCAAATAAATTATTGATACCTGATGATATATTCATATCAAAATTTTTGAAAGAAAAAAGTTTTGATATTTTAAAGTTAATTACTGAATAAGCATCAGAAAATAATTCATTAGAATCATTCATAGGTATTTTTCCAACATTTTGTAATGACATTTGAGCTAGATAATTTTTAAAATTAATTTTTACTTTTGAATTGGTTGTGTGAGTTGGTACCCCAGTTAATTTATTCTGTGAGTAGTCAATATCATTATTATTGAAGTCTTTAAAAACATACCAGTATTTAGAAAAATTATTTGATGATGTAATATTCAGATTTTGAGTTCTATGTAGTGG
>CAYXSW010000022.1:0-27095 GCA_964467915.1 uncultured Marinoscillum sp. | reverse complement strand
AAGAGAAATTCTCCATTTTTGGTTTGATTTAATATACTCCAAAATTAAAGGACTAATTAATTCTTCTTTTGACCATTCCGGTTGCATTATAAGTTCAGTTTTTTGGCTAACCTTCTTAGAGAGTTCTTCTGCCCATTTGAAGTCTGATCGATTATAAATAATAACTTTTAGCTCGTCTGAAATAGAAAAGAAATCTTCTAAAGGCTCTTTAAACTTTTTTGGGGAAAAACATATCCAGTCATAATCTCCAGTAAGAGGGTGAGTGCCCGAAGTCTCAATATGAACTTTTTTACCTTCATCTCTAAGCGCTTTAGTTAAAACAGATAAGTCATGCATTAACGGTTCTCCTCCAGTGATAACCACTAATTCAGCAGATGCCTTAGACACTCTACTAATTATATCATCTATATGCAGGTGCTGATCTTGTGAGACATCCCATGATTCTTTCACATCACACCAGTGGCATTTCACATCACATCCTGAAAGTCTGATGAAATATGCAGGTTTACCCGAGTGAAAACCTTCACCCTGGATACTATAGAAGGATTCCAAAACTGGAAGTAAAGAATTAGATTTTAAACTTGTCACAATATACTTTTAGGGTATTCTGAAGAAGGGAAACAATAGTCATAGGACCAACTCCACCAGGAACTGGAGTAATCAATTTTGCTTTCTTATATATATTATCAAAATCAACATCACCCACTATTTTAAAGCCTGACTTTTTTGAAGAATCTTCAACTCTTGATATACCCACATCAATAATTGACACTCCATCTTTAACCATATCTTCTGTTACCAAGTTCGGAATTCCTACTGCTGAAATAATTAAGTCCGCATCAATAGTAATTGATTTTAAGTTTTTAGTCTTACTATTACAGACTGTAACCGTCACGTCTTCTCTTTGAACAAGCATCTGAGCTATAGCCCCTCCTACATTTCTACTTGAGCCGATTACAACACATTTTTTAGATTCAATATCAATAGCATACCTTTCAATTAAAGTAATTACACCAAGACCTGTAGCTGGCATTAACTTTTTTTTTCTTGAAGTTATACTACCAATATTATCGTTTGTAAAACCATCGACATCTTTGGATGAATCAATATTATCTATAACTTTTTGAACACTAATACTTTCAGGAAGAGGTAACTGAACTATAAAACCATCAACACCTTCGTCTTTATTAAGTTTTTTAATTAACCCCGTTAATTCTTCTTGTAAAATGTTATCGCTTAAACTTATTAACTCAGCATCTATTCCAACACTATCACATGCCTTAAGTTTTGCATTTACATAAATTTTACTTGGACCGTGACCGCCTACAAGAACTATCTTTAGAGATGGTGGCCGAAAACCTTTATCAGCAGCTATCAATATATTTTTTCTTATCTTACTCTTTATCTCCTTAGAGATCTTAATTCCGTCTATTATTTTACTCATCTATCTTTAATACTGCTAAAAATGCGTTTTGGGGAATTTCAACATTACCAACTTGTCTCATCCTCTTCTTGCCCTTTTTCTGTTTTTCTAATAACTTTCTCTTTCTTGTGATATCACCACCATAACATTTGGCAGTAACATTTTTTCTAAGAGCTCTTACAGTCTCCCTCGCAATAATTTTATTTCCTATAGAAGCTTGGACTGCGATCTCAAACATCTGTCTTGGCAATAATTCTTTTAACTTTTCACATAACTTTTTTCCCCAAGAATATGCTTTGTTACGATGAACTATAGCTGAAAGGGCATCAACCTTATCACCATTCAACATAATATCTAATTTTGACATTTTAGATTCTAAGAATCCTGATAATTCATAATCTAGAGAGGCATATCCCCTAGAAATAGATTTTAATTTATCATAAAAATCAAAAACTATTTCTGAAAGAGGTAAGGTAAAAGACAATTCAACCCTATCTTTTGATAAATAAACCTGATTTTTCAATACTCCACGTCTGTCTATACATAATTTAATTATACCTCCTATATAGTTAGACTTTGTTATAATTTGAGCAGATATTACTGGCTCTTCTATCTTACTAATCTCGTTGGGTTCGGGCATTTCAGATGGGGCATATATATTTATAACTTCTCCACTAGTTTTGAAACACTTAAACTCCACAGAAGGAACAGTAGTTATAACTGACATATTAAATTCTCTTTCAAGTCTTTCTTGAATTATGTCCATATGAAGCATCCCTAGAAAACCACATCTAAACCCAAAACCTAAAGCAGCGGAAGTTTCAGGTTCCCAAACAAGAGAGGCATCATTTAATTGGAGCTTTTCAAGGGAATTTCTTAATTCTTCATAGTCAGAACTGTCAACAGGATAAATTCCAGCAAAAACCATTGGCTTAACATCTTCAAATCCTTTGATTACTTCAATGGTATTATTTTTAGCATGAGTGATAGTATCACCAACCTTTACCTCTTTTGCATTTTTAATACCAGAAATTAAGTATCCCACATTTCCAGATAATATTTCATTTTTAGATTCTTTTTCAAGTTTGAGTATTCCAATTTCATCTACATCATATTCTCTCCCAGTATTAATAAATTTTACCTTATCGCCTTTACTAATTTTACCATTAAATACTCTAAATAAAACCTCAATACCTCTAAAAGAATTATAAACAGAATCAAAAATCATTGCCTGCAATTCCTTATTATTATCTCCTTCAGGTGACGGTATCTTTTTTATTATCTGATTAATTAAATTCTCTATACCAATCCCATCCTTAGCGCTAACATGTAATATGTCTTCCTTATCACAACCTATTAATTCAATAATTTGATCTGACACCTCCTCTATCATAGCTCCCGGCAAATCAATTTTGTTTAGTATAGGGATTATTTCTAAACCCTGTTCTAATGCCAAGTAAAGGTTAGAAATTGTTTGAGCTTGTATCCCTTGTGATGCGTCTACAACCAATAAAGCTCCTTCACACGATGCGATAGATCGAGAAACCTCATATGAAAAGTCAACATGACCTGGTGTATCAATTAAATTAAGAGTATAAGAAACATCGTTTATTTTATGAGTCATTTGAATTGCATGAGACTTTATAGTAATTCCTCTTTCTCTTTCGAGATCCATATTGTCAAGTAGCTGATTAGTCATGTCTCTTGAATCTACAGTTTGAGTAAATTCTAGTAATCTATCAGCAAGTGTACTCTTCCCATGATCTATATGGGCAATAATGCAAAAATTTCTTATTTTATCCATTTTACGATTCAAAATTAGCCAAATAAAAATTAATTTATTGATTATTTTCAGGAGTTAATTTCCATCTCCTGTGTGACCATAACCACTCACTTGGATTATTATTTATTTGAGTTTCCATACAACTAATATAGCTTTCTAAAATTTGATTCCTTTTTGATTTTTTTGAATTAACAATCTGCTCTAGATTCACCTCGTACCTTCCTCTAGAAATTTTTTTCATTGAGGCAAAGTAGACATAACTTTCAGTAAACCTAGGGATGAATTCTATAGACTCAAGAAATGCAGTTTCTTGGTGTAACATTTTTGACCAAATTTTTCTACTTTTTATCCTTGGAGATTGGTCAGCAACAACCGCAAGAACTTTTACTTTTTCTAAGTTATTTTTAAGATACATTATCACTTCTCTAGATTCCATTAAAATAGACCCAAAACGGGATCTAGATTTATACATCAACTTATCAAAATTTATATTTTTTAATTTTTTGTATATAACATGCAAATTCGAATTTAAATTAAGTTCAGCAGCAAGAAGTAACCACTCCCAATTACATTGATGGGAAGTCAAGACTACAACTCTTTCATTTTTTTTAACATGATCGTTTATTAAATGCATATTATTAAATTTTACTCTCTTCTTTAGCTCATTTTCTGTAATTGAAATTGATTTTATAGTCTCAAGAACTAAATCGCAAAAATTTTTATAAAAATCATTCTTAATTTTTTTCAACTTACTTGAACTGAATTCAGGAAATGATCTTGACAAATTTTTCTCTACAATTTTTTTTCTGTAAAAAGAGGCAAAAGTGTACTTAAATAAGTCAGAGAGAATATACAACACTCTCATAGGTAACTTTGAAAAAATATGATATAATAAAGTAACCAAACCCTTTTTATTTATTTAATATTTTCAACTTATTGCTTTTTGACATACTCTCTATTTTTCTAATTTCTTTAATGGAATTCTCACGTCTAATGAGAGTCTCAACATATTTCCAAGTAGCTACTACTTTTTCTTTATTTACATCAATAAGCATATAACCATGATCTCTAGTATTTGTGTATTTAAGATGTGGATTTATTGTGGGATCCATAATATATTTCTCATGGTCAATTAGTTTTTGAATTGGAGCATTTGAGAATCTCTCATCAGAATTGCCTGAATTTACGCTTGGGGTTCCAAACTCTAAAGCATAAGGTTTAATTGGCATATTAGATTCTAATGGAATGTGATTAACTTCAAATGCCCAGGACTGGTGAGTGTCTCCCGTGACAAAGACAACATCCTTAATCTTATTTGAGTTAATGTGATCAGCTATCTTTTGTCTTTCAACCGGATAGCCATCCCAAGAATCAAGATTGATATTAAAGTCTGGTCTCCCGTAATTTAAATAGGAAAATATTACTTGGTTACCAATTATTTTCCATTGACTCTCAGAGTCTGATAATCTTTTCAGAAACCAATCTAGCTGTTTTTCTCCAAGCATAGACCTATTCGATTCAAAGAGAGTTGAGTCATCAAGACTTATTGCCTGCTTAGTCCTACCTTCTAGTCTTTCCTCTAAAATAATTAGATCAGCAACTTTACCAAATTTAAAATTCCTATAAGGCATGGCGTTTTCCCTTATAGGTTGCCATTCATAATACGCCTGGAGTGCAAAAGAAATTCTATCATTAAAACTACCCTCTTCTAGTTCTTGATGATTTTCTGCCCCACTTTTATATGTGTTGTTTGATGTTTCGTGGTCATCCCAAATTAAGATGAAGGGGTGACTTCTATGGGCCTTAATTAAATCTATATCAAGTTTATATTGTGAATGCCTAGTTCTATAGTCATCTAAACTTATAAGCTCTTTGTCGGGTAAGTGTAACCTGTCAAATATTCCATTACTATAATCCCTTGATTTATACTCATATATATAGTCACCAAGGTGAACGACTGCGTCTATATTTTCTTCACCAGCAAGCGAGGAATATGAATTAAAGTAGCCTCTTTGGTAATCACTGCAGCTTACGATAGCAAACCTTAGACTATCAGACGAACTATCTATTGTCTTAGTCCTTCCGGTAATAGATTTTTTTCCAAATGATTCAAATTGATAAAAATATGTTGTCCCTTGTTCCAAACCTTCAACATCAACCTTAACCGTATAATCTCTCTGAGCATCAGTTAAAAAAGTTCCTTTTTTGAAAACATTTCTAAAATCAGAAAACTTAGAAATTTGCCAATTAACATAAATTTTATCTTCATAATGCATTGGTGTCACACGTGTCCATATAACAACTTTATCTTGGAGAGGATCTCCTGATGCTACCCCATGATAGAATGGAGCCAAAGAATCTGCTCTTAAATTAGCCACTTCTTCGATAAAAGGTTTTTTTATCTGTGAACAGTCTAAAATAAAAAGACTTAAAAAAGATATTTTTAAACAAAAAATAAGAGACTTTATCATATTAAAAATTTTAATATACAAAATTAGATTATTAATGTTTTAGTCAATGACAATAACTAAATTATATTTGAGGATAAAATGAAAATTTCAGCTTCGATTTATTCAAATAAAAACAGGCCTCTTGAGGATTTAATAAAAGACTTAGATTCTGTTAAAATTGATATGTTTCATGTGGATTTTAATGATCAAAAAATTGAACTAGATAAAGTAGAAAAGGATATTATTGAAATAAGAAAAATAAGTGAAACACCAATAGATCTTCACATAATCTCAGATAAGCCTAGCAAATACAATGATTTTATAAAAAGAAATAAAATTGAATATGTAACCTATCAAGAAGAAAATATCAAAGAAAATTTTATTTTGCATAAGAGTGAAGACACTTCTTTTGGTCTTGCAATCACTTCAGACACTTCTATTGAAAAATTTGAAAACTATAAAAATTATTGTGACTTTATCTTACTAATGACAACTACTCCAGGTGAAAGTGGAGGAACATTTAACAAAATTAATTTTAAAAAAATTAGAGATTTTAAAAAAGAATACCCTTCAAAAAAAATTCATATAGATGGTGGGGTAAATGATGAAATATCACTTATTCTAAGAATTCATGGAGTTAAATCTGTTGTATCAGGGTCATACCTAGTGAATGGAAATATTGCAAAATCATTACTTGAGTTAAAATCTTCAGTTTCATCATCAAAGATGCCTGTAAGTGACTTTATGCTTTTAAGAAAAGAACTACCTATCATAAAAGAGAATGAGACAATAGATAAGGCATTACAAAAAATTGAATTGTATGATTTTGGTTGTGTATTTGTAGAAAATGAAAAAAGTTATTTTACTGGAATTGTAAGTATGGCAGACGTCAGAAAAAGTTTAATTAAAAATTTAAATAATTTTAAAAATTTGAAAGTAAAAGATATAAAAAACTCAGACCCTGTTGTAATCAAAAGAAATGATTCTATTAATAAAATGCTAAAGATTACCCAAAGCCATGATTTTCTTATATCTTTTCTACCAGTTATAAATAATAAAGAGTTAGTTGGCTCAGTAACATTTTTTAATTTAATTCGCAGCGAATCATGATTATCCACCTAAACAAAGAAATAAATAAAAATGATGCCTATAAGTTTTCCGAAGAGGTAAAAGGCAAATTAATTTTTAATGAAAGAGATAAAATAATAATAACGTCATCAAAGAAAAATGATTACCCAGAATCATATAACAAATATGTGGATGATAGTTTTACACTAGAGTCTGACATACAACTTACAAGCAGAGACTACAAGAAGGAAACGAGAAGTATAAAAATAAATAATGTAGAGATTGGAGGTGACTCAGATAATACACTGATGATAACTGGTCCTTGCTCAATAGAGAGCAGAGAACAAATCATCAAATGTGCTGGTCTATTAAAAAAATTAGGACTTACTACTTTAAGAGCTGGATGTTTTAAACCTAGAACCTCGCCATACTCGTTCCAAGGTCTCGGAATAGAGGGGCTGAAAATGTTATCAGAAATAAGAGATGAGTACGGTTTCAATATTATTTCTGAAGTTAAAGACGCTTCTCATGTAGATGATGTAATAAAATATACTGACATAATACAAATAGGGGCAAAAGCCATGTATGATCATGGAATTTTAAGAGAGACTGGGAAACAAGATAAACCAGTTCTTCTAAAAAGAGGTTTCGGGTCGAACCTACAAGAATTTGTCCAAGCAGCTGAATTTATTATGTCAGAAGGAAATCAAAATGTTATACTTTGTGAGAGAGGGATAAGAACATTTGAGACGAAGACAAGATTTACACTTGACTTATGTGGGGTTTCTTACTTGAAAGAATACACTAATCTACCTATAATTCTAGATACAAGTCATGCAATGGGATATAGCTATGGAGTTCCTGACCTTACAAGAGCATGTGTGGCAATGGGAGTAGATGGACTGTTAATTGAGAGTCACCCAAACCCAAAACTCGCTATGTCAGATGCTTCTCAACAATTAAATTTTAAAGAATTTGAGAAAATGTATTCAAGTTTAATTCCAATTTGTAAATCTGTCAACAAAAACCTAATATGAAAATACCTAAAATTAAAATGCTAATTCTTGATGTTGACGGCACTATGACTGACAATGGAATTTACATTGATGAAAATGGTATAGAGTCAAAAAGGTTTAACGCAAAAGACGGAGTCGGTATACTAGAATTAATAAAAAAAGGTGTTAAGATTGGAATAATAAGTCATTCAGAGAGAGGAGACGGAATAAAATCAAGAGCAGAGTACTTAGGGATAGAACATTGTTACGTTGGAAATGCGCCTAAAGATAAAATACTCCACTCTTGGATAAAAGATGAAAACATAACTTTAGATGAAGTTGCTTTTATAGGAGATGACATAAATGACATGAGTATTATTAATATTGTAGGGTTTAGTGCTTGTCCAAGTGACTCATCTGTACCAGTAAAAAATAAAGTATCTCATATTCTTGATACAAAGGGTGGATATGGTTGTGTAAGGGAATTTAGTGACCTATATTTGAGCCAAAATTAATTAAATGAGTGTCCTAGTAAATAATAATTCAAAAGTTATAGTTCAAGGATTTACAGGTTCAGAAGGAACTTTTCATGCCTCCCAAATGCTAGAGTATGGGACTAATGTAGTGGGAGGTGTTACACCTGGAAAAGGAGGCAGTTCACATCTTGACAGACCTGTCTTTAATACTGTGTATAACGCAAAAAAAGAGACTGGTGCAAACGTATCAATAATTTTTGTTCCACCAGCATTTGCTGGGGATGCCATCCTAGAATCTATAGATTCAGAAATTGAAGTAATTGTAGCAATTACAGAAGGAATCCCTGTAAAAGATATGATTAAAGTAAAATCATATATAAAAGACAAAAAAAGCACACTAATTGGACCTAATTGTCCTGGAATAATAACTCCCGAGGAAGCAAAAGTAGGAATTATGCCAGGCTTTGTATTTAAGAAGGGAAATGTTGGCATAATATCAAAATCAGGGACCCTAACATATGAAGCTGCAGATCAAGTAGTAAAGGCAGGTTATGGTATATCTACGGCAATAGGAATTGGAGGAGACCCAATAGTAGGAACATCTACATTAGACGCTATTAAATTATTTATGGAAGATGATGAGACTGAAGGTATAGTGATGATAGGAGAAATTGGAGGGAATTATGAAGCAGAAGCATCAAAATGGATAAAAGAACATGGTAACAAGAAGCCAGTAGTAGGTTTCATTGCTGGACAAACCGCACCAAAAGGAAAAAGAATGGGACATGCTGGAGCAATTATTGGAGGAAAAGATGATACAGCAGAGGCTAAGATGAAAATAATGAGAGATTGTGGCCTAACCGTAGCAGAATCTCCAGCAAATATCGGATCTAAATTAAAAGATTTATTATAAATGTATCACCTCGTCATATGCTGCTGCTGTAGCTTCCATAATTGCTTCAGACATTGTAGGATGAGGGTGGATTGATTTTATAATTTCATGAGCAGTTGTCTCTAATTTTCTAGCTGCCACAACTTCAGCTATCATCTCAGTAACATTATATCCAACCATATGACAACCTAACCACTCACCGTATTTCTTATCAAAAATTACCTTGACAAAACCATCTGAGTGACCAGCAGCATTTGCCTTTCCAGAAGCAGAAAAAGGAAATTTACCAACATTAATTTCATAACCTAGATCTTTTGCCTGTTTCTCTGTATAACCAACAGAAGCAACCTCAGGACTACAATATGTACACGAAGGTATATTATCATAATTTAAAACACCTGGATTCTTACCTGCAATTTTTTCAACACAAATAATCCCTTCAGCAGATGCCACATGGGCTAAAGCAGGGCCCTTTACAACATCACCTATCGCATAAATAGTATCTATATTAGTTTTATAGTAATCATCTACATTAATTTTTCCCTTCTCAGTAATTATTCCTAATTCCTCAAGTCCAATATTTTCAATGTTAGTTTCAACACCAACAGCTGAAAGTACAACATCACAATCCATTGTTTCCTCTTTAGTATTTTTTATAAATGTCACCTTACATCCTTTTGAATTTCTTTTTACATCCTTTACCTCTGTATTTGTCATTATATCAATTCCTGACTTCGTGAATGACTTCTCAAGTTGCTTAGAGACATCTATATCTTCTAGAGGTAAGATATTTGGCAGATACTCAATTAGAGTAACTTTTGTTCCAATGCTATTATAGAAATATGCAAATTCAGATCCAATTGCTCCAGAGCCTATAACTACAAGTGATTTTGGCTGTTTTTTTAGTGTCATAGCTTTTCTATACTCTATGACTTTTTCGCCATCAATTTTAATATTTGGTAATTCTCTGGATCTACCTCCAGTTGCAATAATAATGTTATCACTCTTATGATTCTTTTTACTGCCTTTTTCATCAGTTACTTCTACAATATTTTTATCTGTTATTTTACCAAAACCAGACAAAATATCAATTTTATTTTTTTTCATTAGGAAATTAACACCTTTACTCATCCCATCAGCTACGCCTCTACTCCTATTAATAATTGAATCAAAATCAACACTAGAACCTTTGATATTTATTCCATAGTCTGAAGAATGACTAACATAGTCAAACACCTGAGCACTTTTTAGTAATGCTTTAGTTGGAATACAACCCCAGTTTAGACAAATCCCACCTAAAGATTCTTTTTCTACAACAGCAACTTTCATGCCAAGCTGAGATGCTCTAATTGCTGCCACATAGCCTCCAGGACCTGAGCCTACTACTATTAAATTATAAGACATATTTTTGTTTTTTTGACAAATTTATATTCTAAATTATTATAATAAAACTATTGATAATTATATCTTGAATTTTATAACAAAGATTGTATAATTTTAAAGTCATTAATTAAACTAAAATGAAAGACCTTAAAAATAAAACAGCGATAGTAACTGGAGGTTCTAAGGGCATAGGAAAAGGAATAGTAGAAAAATTGGCCAAATCAGGTTGCAATGTTGCCTTTACCTATCTAAGCAGTAAAGAATCAGCAACTGAAATAGAAAAATTATCTGAAAAGTATAATGTAAAAATAAAAAAATATAAATCTGATGCTTCAGATTTTAATCAAAGCAGCAAGCTTATAGAAGATATATTGAATGATTTTGATAGCTATGACATACTAATAAATAATGCTGGAATCACTAAAGACAATCTAATATTAAGAATGGATGAAGAGTCTTGGAGAAAAGTAATTGACATCAACCTTAACTCATGCTTCAACTTAACAAAATGTGCAATTAGAGAATTTATGAAGAAAAAAGAAGGCGTTATTATTAATATAAGTTCTATAGTTGGTGTAAAAGGAAATGCAGGACAATCAAATTATTCTGCGTCAAAAGCTGGGATTAATGGTTTTACAAAATCTATTGCTCTCGAGTTAGGATCTAGAAATATACGATGTAATGCAATCGCACCAGGTTTTATTGAAACTGATATGACAAATAAAGGTGACGGTAAACTCTTAGATGATTGGATTGAATCAATACCTTTGAAAAGAGCAGGAAATGTTGAAGATGTAGCTAATCTCTGTGTTTACCTAGCATCAGACAAGGGAAGCTATATAACTGGTCAAATAATAAAAGTAGACGGAGGCTTAGTTACTTAGACTTTTGCTTGTTTTTTTTTGGATCAAGCTTTATAATTTTAATCCCATTATTTTTTTTGTCAAAATCAGCTGAGATCACATCCCCTTTTTTAACATTTCCAGAAAGAATTTCTTCTGCAAGGACATCCTCAATGTGCTTCTGTATAGCTCTCTCTAGAGGTCTTGCTCCATATTTAGGGTTATATCCTTTCTCAATAATAAAATCTTTTGCCTTATCTGTAAGATCTATTGTGTATCCGATCTCATCTGCTTTGTTGTAAAGTTTTTTAAGATTGATATCAATAATCTTATATAGATCTTCTTTGGTTAGAGAATTAAAGATGATAATATCATCAAGTCGGTTAATAAACTCCGGGTTAAAAGTTCTCTGAAGAGCCTTGTCTATAGTTGAATTTAAATTTTCATTAATATTATCAGATCTTGATTTTGTTTCAAATCCAATTCCAGCACCAAAGTCTTGAACATCTCTAGCACCAATATTCGAGGTCATAATTAATATAGTATTTCTGAAATCAACTCTATGCCCAAGCCCATCAGTTAAAAATCCTTCATCTAAAATTTGTAATAAAATATTAAACACATCAGGATGAGCCTTTTCAATTTCATCTAGTAATATTACGCTATAAGGCTTTCTTCTGACTTTCTCACTCAACTGACCTCCTTCTTCATATCCCACATAACCTGGAGGAGCACCAACAAGTCTTGAAATAGAAAATTTTTCCATATACTCAGACATATCAACCCTAATAAGAGCATCGTCTTTATCAAATAAGTAATTAGCTAAAACCTTAGCTAATTCCGTTTTACCAACACCAGTTGGTCCAAGGAAAATAAATGAACCTATAGGTTTTTTGGGGTCTTTTAGGCCAACTCGTGTTCTTTTTATAGCTCTTACTAACTTATCTATTGCATTATCTTGACCTACAACTTTATTGGATAATTTTTTTGGCATTCCAAGTAAACGACTACTCTCATTTTGTTCTATCCTTTCTAGAGGAATTCCAGTAACCATTGAAATTACTTCGGCAATGTTTTTTTCACCCACTTTATGTCTCTTTTTCTTAGAGTCTTCTACCCACTTTTTTTTCTGTACATCTAACTCTGAAAGAAGTTTTTTTTCCGTGTCTCTAAGTTGAGCAGCTTCTTCATATTTTTGATTTTGAACAACTTGATTTTTTTGACTTTTAATTTTATCTATTTTCTCTTCTATCTCTACAATTATATCTGGAACATCAAGATTATGCATGTGGACTCTTGATCCTGCTTCATCCATTAAGTCTATGGCCTTATCTGGCAAAAACCTATCACTTATATATCTGTCTGATAACTTCACACATGCCTCAATAGCCTCAGGAGAGTAAATCACATTGTGATGACTCTCATATTTATCTTTTATGTTTTCAAGTATATTTTGAGTTTCATCTGGGGTCGATGGATCTATCACTACTACCTGGAACCTTCTTGCTAAGGCACCGTCTTTCTCTACATATTGTCTGTACTCATCTAAAGTTGTAGCACCTATGCACTGAAGTTCACCCCTGGCAAGAGCTGGTTTAAACATGTTAGATGCATCTAGGGAGCCTGAAGCACCTCCAGCTCCAACAATAGTGTGAAGCTCATCAATAAATAAAATAATATTATCTGATTTCTCAATCTCAGTCATTACAGCTTTCATCCTTTCCTCAAATTGTCCTCTATACTTGGTTCCAGCAACTAAAGATGCCAGATCTAATGTAACCACTCTTTTATTGTGAAGAATTCTTGAGACTTTCTTTTGAGTAATTCTTAAAGCTAAAGCTTCAGCTATTGCAGTTTTACCAACACCAGGCTCACCAATAAGTATAGGATTATTTTTCTTTCTTCTAGTAAGAATTTGAGCAACTCTCTCTATCTCCTTTTCTCTACCTATGACAGAATCTAATTTGTTTTGCTCAGCTAACTTTGTTAAATCCTTTCCAAAATTATCTAAAATTGGTGTCTTAGATTTTTCTTTAGTCTTTGGGGAACTTAATGCAGGAGAACCTTTTACACCAGATAATTCATCATCTTCCATAGGTTCAGAAGAAGTCGTTCCCTCCGGATTACTTGTTTGGTATTCTAGAAGTTCTTTCACAACATCATAAGTCACATCAAACTTATCTAATATCTGAGTAGCTATATTATCCTCATCTCTCAGAATACTTAATAATAAATGCTCAGTACCAATAAGTTTACTTTTAAAAATTTTTGCCTCTAAATATGTTATTTTAAGAACTTTTTCAGTTTGTCTTGTCAATGGGATATTCGTTACATTCTTAAGGTTAGACGTACTTGTGTTTTTTGTATTATGCTCTACGGATGCACGGAGATCTTCTAAACTTATCCCCAGTTTTTTTAATAAGCCAATAGCTATACCATCGCCCTCTCTTATCACACCAAGAAGTAAGTGCTCAGTACCTATATAATCATGGCCAAGCCGCAAAGCTTCCTCCCGGCTTAATGATATTACTTCTTTTACTCTATTTGAAAATTTTGCTTCCATATCAATTTAATAACGTAAGGATAACTTATTTTGATAAAAAAAACTATTAATTTTTTTTTAAAAATTTCTTATTAGAAACCCTGTTTCGGGACCTTTAAGAAATAATAAGTCAATTACACTATACCTATAATCAAAATTCTTGCCAAGAAAAAAATCATCTCTAATTTTATTTATATTATTAACATGACCTATTGGGAAATCAATTCTTTTTGACCTTAAATCAATGATTTTATCATTATCATCCTCAATAATTTTAATTTTATTCTCATAATTTAAAACTTTAAGTAAATGTGTCAATAAGTCATAATTTAGATCCACAAGGTAATTATGTCTTCTTCTAAGCACATTAATTATTTCATCATTATAGAACAAAAAATAAGGGTATTTACCATATGATGATTGGATTGATTGAGTGTGGCTATTTATCCAATTTTTAGTATTATCAATTTTTAAGTCCTTCAACTTACAGTTTGTTTTATCATTTGTTATTGGCACCTTAATATCAAATGATTTCATATCATTTGATATTATTGTCTGATTAATCGCATACTCATTAGAATAATCTGAGTTAATATCAACTAGTATTTCACCTTTACCTATATTCTTAAAATAATTTACTGATGGCAAATATTGTGGTTCAACTAAAATCATATTATTAACTTTGTAAGTAAATATACTATGAGCAAAAAAAAAATATTAATTCCTCTAATAATTTTCTCTACAGTACTTACTACTTGTAGTGTATATATTTATCAGATGTTATACTCTCCAAATTTCCTAATTAATAGTGATGAGAAATTTATTGTTATAAATGAAAAAACAGAATTTAATGAACTAATAAAATCATTAGAAAGAGATACCATCATAAATGATATATTATCATTTAGTGTCTTAAGCAAAATTATGGAGTATCAAGAAAATATTAGGGAAGGAGCTTATAAAGTAAAGACTAACATGTCCAACTATGACATGATAAAAATGTTAAGATCAGGAAATCAAACTCCTATTAATATAACTTTTTCATATGCTAGGAAAATGGATGACCTTGCCGATAAATTAACAAAAAAATTAAAAATGTCTAAAGACGATCTTTTAAATTATATATATGATAATATTGAAGACTATAATGATTTTAATAAGTCAGACATAATAAGCATCTTCTTGCCAGATACCTATGAAGTATACTGGAATATATCTCCAAAAAATCTTACTCAAAAGATATACTCAGAATACAAAAAATTCTGGAACGATGAGAGATTGAAAAAACTTGATTTAATTAATCTTGATAAAAAAGAAGCTATAGTATTAGCCTCTATTGTAGCTTCAGAATCAAGAATGTTAGACGAAGCAGATAAAATTGCTGGAGTATATATAAATAGATTGAATAGTAATATGCGGCTTCAGGCAGACCCAACTCTTGTTTTTGCTGCTAATGACTACACTATTAGAAGGGTATTAAATAAACACAAAAGAATAAAATCACCATACAACACATATATTCATAAGGGCCTCCCTCCAGGTCCTATAAGATTAGTATCAAAAAATTATATTGATGCAGTTTTAAATTATGAAAAACATGAATATATATATATGTGTGCTAAAGAAGACTTCTCTGGATATCATGCTTTTGCAACAAATCTTACTGATCACAATATAAATGCAAAGAAATTTCAGATAGCTCTAGATTTAAAGAAAATTTACAGATAATGTTAAAAGGCGAGTTAAAAATAAGGGTAAGATATTCTGACACTGATCAGATGGGATATGTATATTATGGGAGATATGCAAATTATTATGAAATAGCTAGGGTTGAATTGTTTAGAAGTTTAGGGTTTTCATATAAAGAGTTAGAAGATAGAGGTATTGGAATGCCTGTCATTGAAATGGAAAGTAAATACCTTATGCCAATAAAATATGATGAAAATATAAAAATTATTACCCTGATTGAAGAGATACCTTCATCAAAAATAAACTTCATTTATAAAATCTATAACTCTAAAGGGGAATTGGCAAATACAGCAAAAACTATTCTGACTTTTATTGATTTAAATAAGAAAAAAGCAGTTAGAATACCTATTGAATTATTGGGTATCATTAAAAGTTATTTTAAATGAAATCATTTTTTAAATATATAACCATTTTCATTAGAGTACTTTTTAAAAGAATATACTTAGTTGGGAAAACTATATCCTATTACAGTGTTTTTAAAATATTTAAAAATAAGTTAATTGAAGATGAAATATTTGAGAGATCTCTTGCAGTAGCTTTTAGTTTTACAATCGCGTCATTTCCTTTAATTATATTTCTCTTCACTTTATTACCATACATTAACGCGTGGATTCCAGAAATTGACTCAGAAAAAATATTAATTTTTCTTCAGAATATTATGCCTTCAGATATGTTTAGCATAACTAAAAATACTATCCTTGATTTAGTAGAAACTAAAAGAGGAGGCCTTTTATCAATCGGTGTAATATCTTCTATTTTTCTTTCATCTAATGGTTTCAATACATTAATTAAGACATTTAATAGTTGTCATAGAATTAGAGAAAACAGAAGCTTTTATGAGACTAGGCTTATAGCTATGCTATTAACTTTTGTTTTTTTTATAGTAACCATCATAGCAATAGTCTTATCCACACTTGGAGATTTTATTATAAATATAATATTAGAATATAACCTATTTAAGGATGCAGAATACTACACAATAAATTCTTATAAACTCCTCTCTTTGTTTATCTCATTCTATTTATTAATTACCTCTATATTTTATTTTGCACCCGTCACTCACAACAAATGGACATTTATTTCATCAGGATCTATTATTTCTGCAATCGGTTGTGTTGCAATATCATTAGCTTTTTCTTACTACATAAATAATTTTCCTACATATAATAAATTGTATGGGTCGATAGGAATATTGATTGCCTACATGGGTTGGATTTATGTTATTTCCTCTATTATATTAATTGGGTTTGAGTGGAATACAAGCATTGATATTGCAATTAAAAAATTAAAATCAAAATTTAATTAGAGGGTATTTTTGGCAAATGTCCTAATTAATATATTTTTGCTGCCAAGATTATTACAGAGGAGTGGCAGAGTGGTCGAATGCGGCGGTCTTGAAAACCGTTGTACCGCAAGGTACCGGGGGTTCGAATCCCTCCTCCTCTGCTTTTATTCAACATTACCCATAATGAACTCAGATTTCTTTAAAGATGTATACCAAGTAGTAAAGCTTATACCAAAAGGAAGAGTTACATCATATGGAGCAATAGCAAAATATTTAGGAACTGCAAAAAGTGCTAGAGTTGTTGGATGGGCTATGAATAATTCTCACTTAGATAAATCAATTCCTGCTCATAGAGTGGTAAATAGAAGTGGACTTCTAACAGGCAAACACCACTTTGAAGATAATAATACAATGGAAAAACTTTTAAATAAAGAAGGTATTAAAGTTGAAGATGATAGGATTCAAAATTTTAAAAAGTTATTTTGGGAGCCCATTAAAGAGCTAGAACTATAAGATGAAAAAAATACTTACTTACCTTGTTTTATTAATATCTAATAGCCTATATAGTCAAGAGGATCTAAATACTTTATTTATTAAGTGTGATAGATGTGATAATAGCTTTTTAAAAAATGAAATTAATTATGTGAATCATGTGAGAGATCAAGGGCTTGCTGATATTCAATTATTTATATATAGAAATCGAAATGGAAATAATGGAAATAGATACTCATTAGATTTTATTGGAAAAAATATATTTTTAGATAAGAAAATTTCTTTGTCATTAGATACTAATCCTAAGATGACAAGAGATGAAGTCAGAGTATCTCTTAAGAAAAAAATTGAACTAGGACTTTTATATTATTTAATTGAAACAGATTTAGCTGAAAAAATATCTATCTCTGTTGACACAGTCGTAAATAATGAAAACTCAAATAACTCCAGTGCAGATAAGTGGAAAAATTGGGTTTTTCAAAGTGCTGGAGAAGTAAATTTTGAAAATGAGACTAGTAGGAAAGAATCTAACGTAAGAATAGAGCTAGAAGCAGATAAGGTAACAGATAAAATAAAATTGCAATTTGATATTGATTTTGAAAGATCAAATAATAAATATGAAAATCAAGATAATATATTCATAAGTAAAAGTAATAGAAAATCATTTGGAGCAAAGAGCGTATGGAGCATAAATAACAAATGGTCAGCTGGTTTTAACGCTGGTGCTAGTGGTGACACTTATCAAAATATTGATTATAGATATTATATTATGCCTGCTATTGAGTATAGTTTTTTTCCATATGATGAGTTTGTAAGGAGAGAAATGGTCATTAATTACAGAATTGGATATGGATACAGGAATTATATAGAAGAAACAATATACAATAAGTTTGAGGAAAATGTTTATTTGCATCAACTTGCATTTGAGACTAGATTTAGACAGCCATGGGGAGAAATATATACTAATTTAAGAGGTAAATCATTTCTTCAGGACCCTTCAAAAAATAGTTTTAGTTTAGATAGCTGGTTTTCAATAAGAGTATTTGAAGGTCTTGCTGTAAGATTCGGAGGAGAGATAGAGATAATAAGAGACCAATTAAGTTTACCTAAGGGAAATGCCTCTATTGAAGATTTATTATTAGAGCAACAAGAAATTGCAACTGATTTTAGATCAGAATTTAGAATAGCAATAGGCTACACTTTTGGGTCAGCATTTAATAACTTCCTAAATAGTAGACTGTAACTGTTTCTTCCTAATAAGGAAAAGTCCCAGAAAAGTAATCAAACCATTAAGTAGGAGTATCTCAAAACCAAATTTATACCCAAATAATAATTGTTCAGAATACATATTAATAATGTAACTAAACGCAGGTGATAATATACATATTGGTAAAACAAACCTATCTCTTACATTATATTTTGTAAAAATTCCAAAGGAGAAAAGGCCTAATAAGGGACCATAAGTGTATCCCGCTGCCTTAAATATTGAATTAATCACACTCTCATCATTAATTTCTTTGAATATCAGTATAACTAAAAACAATATAACAGAGAAACCAATATGCACAAAAAATCTAATTTTCTTCTTGTTTAAACTATTATCTATATTCAAGAAATCAATACAGAAAGAAGTAGTTAATGAGGTTAAAGCTGAATCTGCACTTGAGTATGCTGCAGCTATTATTCCTAATAAAAATATAATAGATGTCAATCCACCCAAATTATTCAAAGCTAATATTGGATATAAATCATCCGATCTCTGTGGTATGGGTATATTTAATGATTCAGAATAGATATAGAGTAAAGCTCCAAGTGAAAGAAATAATAAATTAGCAATAACTAATATCACACAAAACCAAAATATGTTCTTTTGAGCGTCTCCTAAATTTTTACAGGTTAAGTTTTTTTGCATCATATCCTGGTCCAGCCCAGTCATTACTATAGCAATAAATGCTCCTGAAAAAAACTGCTTAAAAAAATCATTACTAGACTTCCAATCAAAATAAAAAATATTTGAATATGAACTATTTTTTATCAAGACGACAGATTCAAGTAAAGAAATATCCATTTTATCAAGAATAATAAAGATGGTAATTATGACTGCCGAAAGCATAAAAAATGTCTGAAGAGCGTCTGTCCAGACAATAGTCTTTATTCCTCCTTTAAAAGTATAAACCCATATTAAAAGAATAGTTATAAGAACAGAAAAATAAAAAGGCATTCCTAACTGGTTAAATACTGCTATTTGAAGTACCCCAGCAACCAGAAATAATCTAAATGACGCTCCAATAGTTCTAGACAACAAAAAGAAGAATGCTCCAGATTTATAACTATAGTAACCAAATCTTTGATCAAGGTAAGTATAAATTGAGACAAGATTAAGTTTATAATATAAAGGTAGTAGAACTTTTGCAATCACATAGTAACCTAAAAGATATCCTAAAACAACTTGAAAATAACTAAAATTAGTATTACCAACTTCACCAGGCACAGAAATAAACGTAACACCAGAAAGTGAAGTTCCTATCATTCCAAATGCCACCAAGTACCATGGTGAAGATCTATTAGCATTAAAAAAATCATTAAAACTTGATTTTTTTGTGGTTAGTCTTGAGATGAAAAGAAGAACTAAAAAATATATTATAAAAATCAGAAGTATAATGTTAGCATTCATATTTATTTTTGAAAAAAAACAATTATGTTAGGGTATGTTTTTAATAAAGTTAACTCTAAATCAATTTTAATTTCAAAAGAAAGATATTTTTAAATGAAACTTCCAACTAAAATTATTGAAACTGCAGTAAATGAAATATCTAAACTTCCTGGCATTGGTAAAAAAACTGCTCTAAGACTTTGCCTTTACCTCTTAAAAAAAGATATAAATTTCTCCGAAAATATTTCAAAAGCTATTGTTGACCTTAAAAACAAAACTGAGTACTGTGACATATGTCATGTGATATGTGAAGATGGTAAATGCTCATGTAAGTCCAATAGCCCCTATACCAATAGAGAGATATTATGTATTGTAGAAGACACTCCCGATGTTCTTGCAATCCAAAACACAAACCATTATAATGGCTTATTTCATGTTATTGGAGGATTGATCTCACCAATAGACGGTATAGGGCCTGAAAATTTAAATATTGATACTTTAGAAAAAAGAGTTTCTAAAGGTGAAGTAAAAGAAATAATTTTTGCGCTGAGCCCCACATTAGATGGCGACACAACATCATTTTATATTTCAAAAAAACTTTCAAAATATAATTTAAGAATAACCACAATATCAAGAGGAATTCCAATTGGAGGTGAAATTGAATATGCGGATGAAATAACACTTGGAAAAAGCATATCTTCCAGAATTAATTATAAAATAGAACAATGAATAGAAAAGAATCTTTAAGACTTCAAAATGTAGAAGAATCATCAACCCTAGCTATGGCAGCATTAGCCAGAGAATATAAATCTAAGGGAATTGACGTAATTAGTCTTAGCTTAGGAGAACCAGACTTTAAAACCCCACAACATATTTGCGAAGGAGCAAAAGACGCTATTGATTCAGGTAATTATTTTTCTTATCCCCCTGTCCCAGGTTATTTAGACCTACGGGAGGCCATATCTGAAAAATTTAATAATGAAAATAATTTAAGTTACAGCCCTAATGAAATAATTGTGTCTAATGGAGTGAAACATTCTATTACCAATGTAATGTTTTCTATATTAAATAAAGGTGATGAAGTTATTGTCTTTGCTCCATTTTGGGTTAGTTATTCTGCTATAATCACATTAGCAGACGGAGTACCAAAGTATATTAATACAACAATAGAAAATGACTTTAAACCAACAGCCTCTCAATTAAAAGAAGCTATTTCAAATAACACTAAAGCTGTGATTTTTAGCTCACCATGTAACCCAACAGGAACAGTTTTTACAAAGGAAGACCTAGAGGGGTATAAAGAAGTATTAGAAAATCATCCAGAGATAATAATTATATCAGATGAAATATATGAACACATAAATTTTACTGATAGACATACAAGCTTTGGATCACTTGAGGGCATGAATGATAGAACCATTACAATGAATGGTTTTTCTAAGGCTTTTGCTATGACAGGATGGAGACTTGGTTATATTGGAGCCCCAAAAATAATCGCTAAGTCAATTAATAAAATGCAAGGTCAAACTACTTCAGCAAATTGCTCAATTGCTCAAAGAGCAGGATTAGTTGCACTTAAAGAAGGTAATGAATGTGCCCTGCAGATGAAGAATGAATACCTTAAAAGAAGGAATTTAGTATATGATTATCTTATTAAAATTGATAAACTAAAAGTAAATAAACCTAAGGGTGCTTTTTATTTTTTCCCAGAAATAAATGAGTATTTAGGTAATAAATCAATAGATGGGAAAAAAATAAATACAGCAAATGATTTAGCTCTATATCTTTTAGAAGATGCTAAAGTTTCCCTTGTACCTGGAGAAGATTTTGGAGCTCCAAACTGTATAAGGTTATCTTACGCAGCAAGTGAAAAAGAGCTAATAGAGGCTACCCAAAGACTTGAGTTATCTTTAAGCAAATTAAGTTAAATGAGAATTAGTAAAATCTTTGACAGAGTCAAAGGAGAAAAAGTCATAATTGTAGGTGATTCAATGATTGATTCTTATACAATTGGAAGAATAGAAAGAAATTCTCCTGAAGCTCCTGTGCCTGTTGTAAATGTAGAAAATGAGAAGGTAAAACTTGGAGGTGCAGCTAATGTGGCACTAAACATTAAAAGTATTGGTTTAGAGCCGATTCTTTGCACAATAATTGGTGAAGATGCTGATGGTTCAGAATTTATTAGACTTTGTAAAGAGAATAACCTTCATACAGATGGAATAATAGTTGATAGCTCAAGGAAAACAACAAACAAAAAAAGAGTTATAGTTGATAATAAGCACATTTTAAGAATTGATAACGAGAACACACATAACATTAGTAAAAAATTTAGAGATGTGTTTTTAGAAAAAATAAATAAACTAACAAAAAAATCTGAAATAATAATATTTCAAGATTACGACAAGGGAACTCTAGACAGAAATCTAATAAATGATATTATTAAGCAAAATAAAAATTTATTTATTTCAGTCGATCCAAAAAAAAGAAACTTCTATTATTATAAAAATATAGATTTATTTAAACCAAATTTAAAGGAGATATTAGATGCTTTTGACTCTGCTGACTCATCAGAAAAAAATTTAAAGAAGATATCAAAAGAATTATCTGCTAAGAGTAAGATAAATAATGTTATGATTACTTTATCAGAAAGAGGCCTGATGATACAAAATGAAAAAGGAAATTTTAGATATAAAATAACAAGAAAAGAAATTATTGATGTTTCAGGAGCAGGTGATACAGTGATTTCTATAGCAACAATATTATTTTATTTAAAATTACCTGAAAAGTTTATTGGAGAAATGTGTAATCTAGCTGGAGTTATTGCATGTATGAAGTCTGGAGTTAATGCTATTGATCTCAAAGAGCTTATTAAAAATGCTGAAATTAATAATTTAGATATATATATTTGATCTTAATTTCACCATCATGAACATTATTTTATTTGGTCCCCCAGGGGCAGGAAAAGGAACTCAAAGTGATAAATTGATTGAAAAATATAACTTAACTCATTTATCTACGGGTGATCTGTTCAGAAACCATTTAGGAAATAACACGCACTTAGGATTAGAGGCAAAAAAATTTATGGATGAAGGAAATCTAGTTCCTGATAGTGTAGTTATAAATATGGTAAAGGAAGAAATAGAATCTAAAGCAAAAAGTAAAGGGTTTATTTTTGATGGATTTCCAAGAACAGTAAATCAAGCTGAAGCTTTAGATTTAATGTTAGAAGAAAAAAATTTATCAATTAACTTTTTAATTTCTCTTGAAGTAGATGATAAGGAACTTATAAGTAGAATCAAAAAAAGAGCATTAGTATCAGGAAGAATTGATGATCAAAGCGAAGATAAAATTAATAATAGAATAAAAGTTTATAAGGACGAGACTTTACCTGTATTAAATCATTACAAAAAATTAAATAAATACAATCCAGTAAATGGAGTTGGTTCAATTGATGAAATTTTTAAAGATATATGCTCAAAAATTGAAAAATAATGAGCAATCCTAATTTTATTGATCATATTAAAATTTTCTGTAAGTCAGGAAGAGGAGGCAGTGGGTCTTCTCACTTTAGAAGGGAAAAGTTTGTTCCAAAAGGAGGCCCTGATGGAGGAGATGGTGGAAAAGGTGGTGATATAATTTTAAAAGGAAATAGCCAATTATGGACTTTGCTACACCTTAGGTATACTAAACATTTAAAAGCAGAAGGAGGAGAAGATGGGCAAAGATCAAAAAAACATGGGAAAGATGGGAAAGATATTATAGTAGAAGTTCCTCTTGGAACTATTGCAAAATATGAAGGCAACAAAAACACAATAGAGATATTAGAACATGATGAAGAAAAAGTTTTACTTGAAGGCGGAATCGGTGGTTTAGGAAATTTTCACTTTAAATCATCAACTAATCAAGCTCCTCATTACAGCCAGCCAGGTAAAGATAGTATTGAGGACTGGATAACTCTGGAACTGAAGGTGTTGGCAGATGTTGGACTAGTTGGATTTCCGAATGCAGGGAAATCAACCCTTTTATCTTCAATCTCAAAGGCAAAACCTAAAATTGGAGATTATCCATTTACAACACTTACTCCTAATTTAGGGGTTATCCCTTACAGAGATAATATGTCTTTTATAATGGCTGACATTCCAGGTATTATAGAAGGAGCATCTGAGGGAAAAGGATTAGGTATAAGGTTTTTGAGACATATAGAAAGAAATTCTATTTTATTGTTTATGATACCTGTTGACTCAGAAATTAAGAAAGAGTTTAATCTTTTATTAAATGAATTAAAAAAGTATAATAAGGAACTCTTAAAAAAGAAATTCATAATTGCAATTACTAAATGTGACTTATTAGAAGAAACTGAGTTAAATAAGTTAGAGAGTAATTTAAAATATGATACTATTAATATTTCTAGTGTTTCAGGTTATGGCCTTGAAGAGCTCAAAGACTTCATCTGGGGAAAAATAAATATTAAAGAATAGATAAAGTCAAAATGACAAAAAGTTATATTTGGCAAACTTTTTGCTAAGTATAAGATTATGAATAAAAAGAAGACAAAAAAATCTATTGATCCAAAAAAAACAAAAAAAGGCAAAAACTTAACTTCTGAGCTTCAGGAGACGAAAGAAAAGTACCTTAGGCTTTATTCTGAATTTGAAAATTACAGGAGAAGGACATCAAAAGAAAAAATTGAAATGATTGATTCTGCAAATAAGGATCTACTTAAAGATATTCTTCCAGTAATCGATGATTATGAGAGGGCTATAAAAGCAAATAAAGAAACTGAGATTGAAGGTTTTAACCTAATATTTCAAAAATTAAAAAACACATTAGAAAAGTATAATGTTAAAAAAATGGAAATCAAGAAAGGAGATGATTTTGATTCTGAATTACATGAAGCAATAACAAATTCCCCTTCTGAAAAAAAATTAAAAGGAAAAATAATTGATGTAATCGAAGACGGATATCATATTGGTGAAAGCATACTCCGTTTTGCTAAAGTTGTAACTGGTTCATAATGTCAAAAAGAGATTTTTACGATATTCTAGGAGTAAATAAATCCTCATCTCAAGCTGAAATTAAAAAGGCTTACAGAAAAGTTGCAATAAAATATCATCCTGATAAAAACCCAGACGATAAATCTGCAGAAGAAAAATTTAAAGAAGCTGCAGAAGCATATGAAGTACTAAGTAATCCTGAGAAAAAACAAAAATATGATAGGTTTGGCCATGATGGCTTAAGAGGAGGCCCTGGTGGATTTTCGGGTGGTGGAATGAATGTTGAAGATATTTTTGAGCAGTTTGGAGATATTTTTGGTGGAGGTAGTCCTTTTGATAGTTTTTTTGGAGGGGGAAGAGGTCAACAGAGGAATAAGGGGACTAATCTTAGAATAAAACTAAAACTATCGATTCAAGAGATTGCAACAGGAATTGAAAAGAAAATTAAAGTAAAAAGATTAGTAACTGCTCCTGGAGTAACTTTTAAAAACTGTGGTGTTTGTAACGGTACAGGTAAAGTTAGCAAAGTTGTAAATACTATGTTAGGTCAGATGGTTTCATCTTCATCATGTCACCAATGTAATGGAAAAGGTCAAACTATAGATAATAAACCTCCTGGTGTAGATAGTACAGGATTACAATTTAAAGAAGAGATTTTAAAAATAAATATTCCTTCTGGAGTTGGAGATGGAATGCAACTATCAATGACTGGGAAAGGAAATGAGTCTCCCGGCGGAGGAATTTCTGGTGACTTATTGATTCTAATAGAAGAAACAGAAGATGATAATTTTAAAAGAGATGGTAATAATGTGGTCTATGATCTTTATATTAATTTCACAGATGCAGCTCTTGGTAATGAACTTGAAGTCCCTACACTTACAGGAAAGGTTAAAATTAAGATTCCACCTGGTACACAAGGAGGTAAAATCTTCAGACTTAGAGGAAAAGGAATAAAAGACATAAATAGTTCTATAGCTGGAGATCAGCTTATTCATGTTAATATTTGGACTCCAAAAAAATTATCACCAGAGGAAGAAAAGATCTTATCCCAATTAAAAAACTCTAAAAATTTCAAACCAAGTCCTGGTAAATCAGATAAAGGTTTCTTTGAAAAAATAAGAGATTTCATGAGTTAATTTTCAATGGCCATAAATTAATTTAATTAGATTTATAGCTTGAAAAACATAAAATATCAAAAAAAGTTAAAATGGCTATTTATCATAATAATAGCTGTATTCATAGGGTCTCTTTTACACTTCTCTAAAATAATTATTACAGAAATTAAGACAAGAGAGACGGCTACGATTGAAAGGTATGCTAAGTTCATTGAGCTAGTAACCAACAATGAATATGATCTTGTGACTTTATTTGCAGATGATATCTTAATAGAGAATCATTCTATACCTGTAATAATAACTGATAAAAAAAAGAATGTTATTGAACATAAAAATATTTTAAATGAACATTCTGAATTAACTAAAGAAATAATTGAGAAAGAATTTTCCTCAATGCAAAATCAGTATAAGCCTATAAAAATTAATATCTATAATAATAAAGGAGATGTTGTTGATTATCAATTTGTATACTACAAAAACTCACAGATTCTTGATATTATTATTTTTGCTCCATATTTTATTTCTGCTCTAACAATTCTGATCCTATTATCAATATACCTGATATTTTATTATTCAAATAAATCAGAGAAAGATCAACTATGGACTGGTTTAGCTAAAGAAACAGCACACCAATTAGGGACTCCCCTTTCATCACTTATTGCTTGGAATGAATATATTAAATCAAAAAGTGAAAAATATAAGAAACAAGCGAGTTCTGAAGTTGAAAAAGATTTAAATAGACTAAAAACTATAACTGACAGATTCTCAGGAATAGGATCTAAACCTAGATTAAAGAAAAGAAATTTAAAAAATATTATTTCTAATAATATTGAATACTTACAGAAAAGAATTTCATCAGAGATAAAAACGAATTTTGATTTAGATGAAATTTATTATGAAATTAATGAACAACTTTTTGGTTGGGTTATAGAAAATTTATATAAAAATTCTAT
>CAYXSW010000021.1:0-27188 GCA_964467915.1 uncultured Marinoscillum sp. | reverse complement strand
AAAAAATTTAAAATTATTCCTTTTAATTTAATTGATTAATTTGTTTTTTTTATTTAATAAACGATTATAATTATCAATTATTTGAGGAACTGCAGCTTCTTCATTTGTTACACTAGCATTATGAGGTGTAATCTGAATTTTTTTATGAGTCCATATCCTACTATCTTTTGGAAGTGGTTCTTCTTCAAAAACATCAAGAAAAGCTCCTGACAATATCCCTTTATCAATATAATTAATAATATCCTTTTCATTTTGGACCTTTCCTCTTGAAACATTTATCAAATAAGTGTTTCTATTTAATTTACTAAATAACTTTTCACTTAATAGATTATGAGTTTTTGAAGTATATGGAACTGTACAGACTAACACATTTATATTTCTTAAAAACTCATCAAGATCATCACCATGGTATAGGTTTATATTATTATCTGTCTTTTTATTAACTGAATAGCCTATTACATCAAATCCTAAATAATTTAATTTAGATGCTGCATCTGATCCAAGAGCTCCATAACCTAAAATTCCTATTTTTATAGGTATCTCAGGTGGAGTTTCGTTATCCCAGATCTTATTTTCTTTATCTAATTTATATTTCAATAAACGTCTATGATAAAACATGACTGCTGTAATAATATAATTGGTCATTGAAAAAGATAGCTTTTTATCTGATATTCTACACACAGGAACATTATTTGGAAGAGAATCATCATTTATTATATGATCTACCCCTGCTCCCATTGAATATATAAGTTTAATATTCTTAAATTTATTAAGTATACCTTTTGGGTGTTTCCACAAACAAACACAATCTATCTCATCATAATTCTCAATATTTGGCCATATTGAAATATTAACACTAGAAGAATTTAAATTAAACTGCTTCTCCCATGATTTCACATTAGTGTTTGGGGCAACTATAGCTATATTCATAGTTTTTTATTTATTATATAAAACACAAAAGAAATAGAACAAGTTAAAAACGAACCTATAAAATTAAACCAGAGATAACTTATTTTTTCATCATATATATTAAATAATACAAAAACTAAAAGCTGTGATAGAATTGCGGCGTAAAATATGTGATTAGACTTTATAAATTTTAAAAAGAAAGCTACCAAAAATATGCCTAAAACATTACCATATAACAATGATGCTATAATGTTTATTGACTCAATAAGATTTTCTTTTTGAGCAAAAAATAGTGAAAATAAAATTGCAATTATCCCCCAACCTAGATTAAAAAACTTAGAAGCTAATACATCTCTATTCGGGTTATCATCTTTTTTAAAAAATCTTTTATAAATATCGATAGTTGAAATAGCAGATAAGGCACTAATCTCTGCTGAGGTTGAACTCATAGCAGCAGATAATATTAATGCTATAATTACCCCTATGATTCCTACTGGGAGATAGTTTAAAATAAAATGAAGAAAAATAAAGTCAGACTCAGCTTTCTCATAATCAAAACCGTTCTTAATTGCATCACTTTCAAATTCATCTCTTATCTCAGTTATTAACTTATCTTTAATAATTATATCTTCAGATAATTTATTTACATCACTTGTGATAAGACTTTTCTTTTCTTCAAATAACTGAGTTGATTGCTCATTTAATTTTTGATACAATTCGGGGTTATTATTTTTTTGATGTATAAGAAGATTCTTATTAAAATTTAATGGAGGTTGATATAAGCTATAAAACACAAATAACAATGTACCAATAAGCAATATAAAAAACTGAAGAGGTATTTTAAGAATAGCATTAAATATTAAACCAATCCTACTTTCTTCAATATTTTTGGCGTTAATATATCTAGATACTTGAGATTGATCTGTTCCAAAATAAGATAGAGATAAGAAAAAACCACCTAACAAACCTGTCCATATTGTGTATTTCTCTTCTATATTAGTTGAAAAATTAATAGCATTATTTTTATCAAAAGCCTTTATCAATTGAAATGATTCATTAATTGAAATAAAATTGTTTATGTAATAGATGAGATATAAAAAGACTATAAATAATCCAGATAAAATTAGAATCATCTGATATTTATGAGTATGACTAACTGCCTTACTTCCTCCAATAACAGTGTATATGATTACTAATAATCCAACAAAAATTACTGTTGGAGTCATGTCCCAACCTAATATCGTAGTTAAAATAATAGAAGGAGCATATATCGTTATACCACATTGAAGACCTCTTTGTAATAGAAAAAAAAATGAAGTTAAAGCTCGAACTTTATAATCAAATCTTTGCTCAAGATATTCATAGGCAGTAAATACTTTAGATTTATAGAATATCGGCACAAATACTGCAGAAACAACTATTAGAGCAAGTGGAAGGCCAAGATAAATTTGAATAAAGCTCATTCCTTCCGTGTATCCTTGCCCGGGAGTGGATAAAAATGTAATTGCACTAGCCTGAGTTGCCATAACTGATAATCCTATTGTAGACCATTTGGCTGAATTGTCTCCTAAAATATAGGATTTTAAATTTTTATTTTGTCTGTTTTTTATTGCACCATACAGCGCTATAGTTATAAGGATCGATGAAAAAACAATGATATCAATTGTGCTCATTATTAAATTATAAGAATGTGTATAAGATTAAAAGAAAAATGTATACTAGAAGTAGTATTGAAACTTTAATATGAATTTTTCGAAAGTTCATCTATTCAAATATATCAAATTGTGTCTGAATAATATGATTTAAGTTTATTTCTTAAATTATAATTTGAAGACATAGATTCTCCATAAGCACCTGCAGAACAAATTACAATAAAATCATCTCTATTAGTAAGAGGCAGAGGATAATCGTGAACAAATGTATCAGAAGATTCACATACGGGTCCAACTACATCATAATTTATCTTTTCTGAACCTTTAGAGGTAATATTAATTACTTTATGGTAAGTATTATACAAGGCTGGCCTAATTAAGTCATTCATACCGGCATCTATTATAGCAAAGTTTTTATCATAAGATTTTTTTGTAAATAAAACTTTTGAGATCAAAAATCCACACTGACCAACTATTGATCTTCCTAACTCAAAATGAAGCATTTGCATTTCATTTAGAAATATATTATTGTTGAACAGACTGATAAAGTTTGTGAAGTCAGAAATACTGTTAACAAAGGGGTTAGTATAATCAATTGCAAGACCACCACCCACATTAATATATCTTATATTAATTAATTTATTTTTAAATATATCATTAACATCATTAGCTACAGAGCATAATTCTAAGAAAGGAGAATTATCATTTATTTGAGATCCAAGGTGAAAATGAAAACCAACAATTTTAATATTTTGAAATCTTATAGCAGAATCAACAACTTCATTTAGGTCATTGATATCAATACCAAACTTATTATTTCGATGGCCAGTCTGAATATTTTTATGAGTCTGAGTTTTTATATTAGGATTTATCCTAATTGAGATTGGTGTATTCTTATTAAATCTTGATGAAATTTCATTTATAATTTCTATCTCTTGAAGTGATTCACAATTCAAATATGAAATGTTATTTTCTATTGAAAATTGGATTTCACTATCTTTTTTTCCAACTCCAGCAAACACTATATCTTCTGCTTTATAACCAACTTCAATTGCTTTTTTAATTTCATTCCCACTAACTGCATCAATCCCAAACCCATAAGATTTAATGATTTCTAAAATTTTATTATTAAAATTAGATTTTAATGCAAAATGAACTTTATTATTATTATTTAAAGAACTTTTTAAAGCATCAAGATTAGCTTTTAAAATATTTATGTCGTAATAATAAAATGGAGTGGTTATTCTTTGGAATTTGTTTAATAGGTCATTATTAAACATAAAAAATAAACTTAAGAGACAGACTTAACTATTTGCTTAAATGATTCTGGATCATTCATAGCAATATCAGCTAATACTTTTCTATTTAATTCAACTTTAGCTTTTTTAAGTTTATTCATAAAATCAGAATAAGATAAACCAGAATCTCTTACTGCTGCATTTATTCTTTGAATCCATAAACTTCTAATTTCTCTCTTTTTAGTTTTTCTATGAATATATGAATACTGTAAAGCTTTTTCAACTGCATTTTTAGCGACTGTCCAGACATTCTTTCTTCTTCCAAAATAACCTTTAGCTAATTTGAATATTTTCTTTTTTCTTGCTTTTGAAGCTACATTATTTCTTGATCTTGGCATAATTACAAATTTAAATCATTCTCTTTATATTCTTCTCATCAGATTTATTAACAATTGACGTCTTTGTCAAATTTCTCTTCTGTTTAGTTTCTTTCTTTGTTAAGATATGGTTTTTAAAAGCATTCTTACGTTTAATTTTCCCTGTACCAGTTAACTTGAACCTTTTCTTTGCACCAGACTTTGTTTTTACTTTTGGCATAATTTTTTATTTTTTTGGTGATAACATTAAAAACATTCTTTTTCCCTCTAATTTAGGTAATTCTTCTACATTAGCATAATCTTCTAGTGCTTGTGCTAGCCTTAATAATAAAATTTCTCCTCTTTCCTTAAATACGATTGTTCTTCCATAAAAATGAACATACGCTTTAACTTTTGCTCCGCTTTCTAAAAACTTGATAGCGTGCTTTAATTTAAAATTAAAATCATGTTCGTCCGTGTTCGGACCAAACCTAATCTCTTTTAGCACTGTCTTTTGGGCATTAGATCTTATTGATTTTTGCTTCTTTTTCTGAATGTATTTAAACTTAGAGTAATCAATGATTTTACAAACTGGTGGATCCGAATTTGGTGAAATCTCTACTAAATCTAGGCCAAGTTGTTGTGCCATTTCTTTTGCTTTATGTATTGGGTAAATATTAACTTTAACATTCTCTCCTACTACTCTTACCATATTAGAAGTTATTCTATCATTTATTCTGTGCTTCTCTTCTGGCTTCTTCCAGTTTCTTCTTTTTCGTATTCTATTAATTTTACCCTCCTTTGTTTAATTTTTTTTGCAAATATCTCAAATATTTAAAAAAATAAAAGCATTTTTAGATTAATTTCATTGATATTTCATATCATCTTCTAACATACTTATCAGATTCTCTAATTTTACCTTCCCTTTATCACCAATAGACTTTTTTCTAATTGATACAGTACTTGATTTCATTTCATCTTCACCAATAATTAACATGTAAGGAATTTTCTTGACTTCTGCATCTCTTATTTTTTTTGATATTTTTTCAATTCTTAAATCAATAGATGTCCTGTAATTTAAATTATCCAACTCATTTTTTATATTTTCAGCATATCTATTTA
Source organism: uncultured Marinoscillum sp. (assembly GCA_964467915.1). Classification (GTDB taxonomy): domain Bacteria; phylum Bacteroidota; class Bacteroidia; order Cytophagales; family MED-G16; genus MED-G16. The sequence goes on along the minus strand of CAYXSW010000021.1, from coordinate 21,911 downwards.
CTTTTTCAGTTATTGGCAAAATAACTATTTGTTTTGGAGCAATCCATAAAGGAAAATTACCTTCACAGTGTTCAGTAAGTATAGCAATAAATCTTTCTAAGGAACCAAAAGGGGCTCTATGAATAAGCACAGGTGTTTTCTTAGAATTGTTTTTGTCCACGTACTCTAAATTAAACCTCTTTGGTAGCTGATAATCTACTTGTATTGTGCCTAGTTGCCATTCTCTATCTAAAGAATCACTTACCATAAAGTCAATTTTAGGTCCATAAAAAGCAGCTTCTCCATAAACTACTCGGGCCTTTATATCAGTATCTTTAACTGCATTAACTAGGTCATTTTCAGCTTTATCCCATAATTTAGAATCCCCCATATATTTTGAAGAATCTTCTTTATCTCTTAAAGAAATTTGAACCTTATAATCTTTAAATGACAATGATTTAAAAACTTTTAAGATAAGATCCATAACACCTAAAACTTCATCTTTAACTTGATCTATAGTACAAAATATATGCGCATCATCTTGTGTAAATCCCCTAACTCTAGTCATGCCATGTAGTTCCCCGCTTTGTTCATATCTATACACTGTACCAAATTCAGCTATTCTAATTGGAAGCTCTTTATATGAATGTGGTTTAAAATTAAATATTTCACAATGATGGGGACAATTCATTGGTTTTAAGAGGTACTCGTCATTATCTGAAGGAACCTCAATAGGTTGGAAAGAAGATTCACCATATTTATCATAATGACCTGATGTCACGTAAAGTTTTTTTGATCCAATATGAGGTGTTGTTACATGTTTATAACCCTGTGATATTTGCTCATTTCTCATAAATTCCATCAAATTTTCTCTAATAATATGACCATTTGGTAGCCACATTGGTAAACCTGAACCTACCTTCTCACTGAAAAAAAAGAGTTCAAGTTCTTTACCTAATTTTCTATGATCTCTTTTTTTAGCTTCTTCTAACTTTATCAGATAGTCTTCTAACATATTTTGCTTTGGAAATGAAATCGCATATAATCTAGTTAGCTGTTGATTATTTTCATCACCTCTCCAGTAAGCACCTGCTGTATTTAATATTTTAAAAGATTTAATAAATTTAGATGATGGTATATGAGGACCTCTACATAAATCTGTAAAATTTCCTTGCTTATAAAACGATATTTCTCCTTCTTTTAAATCATCAATTAAGTCTAATTTTAAAGTGTCACCTTTTTCTTTGAAATAGGATTTAGCATCATTTTTTGAAACTTCTGATCTTATAAACTCTAAATTTTGTCTAGTTAAATTCAAAAATTTTTCTTCTATTTTTGTGATATTAATTTTAGATAGATCATACTCACCAAAATCGATATCATAATAAAACCCATTTGATACCGGTGGTCCTATTCCAAATTTAACACCAGGGTATAAGCTTTCAACAGACTCTGCCAAAATATGAGCTGATGAGTGCCAAAATGTAGATTTTCCTTCGGAATCATCCCATGTATAAAATTTAATTTTACCGTCAGAAGTTAGTTTAGATGAAAGATCAAGAACATTGTCATTATATGAAGCAACAAGAACTTTTTTAGCAAGACTATTACTTATTGATTTTACTATTTCAAAACAAGAAATTCCTGAATCAAATTCTTTAATTGAATTATCTGGAAATTGAACTTTTATTTTGGACATAATTTTTAAACTTCTTTAATAAAAAGGCTATTATCAAATCTAAATTGTTTACCATAAACACCACTAGGATCTCTTTTACCAGCACCAATTACCATACAAATTTGAGCTTTTTTGGGGAGTTTTAATATTTTTTTTAATCTATATGAATCAAAACCTTCCATAGGACAAGTATCAAAACCGTATGCCCTCATGGATAACATAAAGTTTTGACAGGCTAAGGCTGTTGTTTTTTGAGACCATACCTTCATGTCATTAAAGGATGTTGGTTCTCTTGGAATAACTTTAAATATACCATACACTGTTACATAAATCTTTTTAAGGATACCAAAAATATTAAGAAAGCCTTGATTGTATGCTATTTTCGTTATTTTCTGATAATATCTTAGTACAGATGATGGTGGATTCTCTTTATTTTTAAGATAATCAACCATCATTTGATTATTTCGTTTCCAATTATCAGGTCTAGAAACAAATACAAATAATTCTTTTGCTGTCTTTGCAGCAGGTTGAGACAAACAAGCATTTATTATCTTTTCCTTAATGTTTTTTGACTTGGCCCAATATATTTCCCATGTCTGCAAATTTGAAGAGGTAGGAGCTTTTAATGAATTATTTAAAGATTTTTTTATTATTTCATGAGGAATTTTCTCCTTAGTAAATACCCTTATACTTCTTCTTGATTGAATAACTTTATCAAACTCTTTATGATTAATATCAGGTAATTTCTCTACAAAAGATTTATCACTTTTAATATCTGATAGAATTGTGATTTTAGACATTTCCCAAAATTATATAAAAAAGATTATAACTTTTTCTTAAGGTCGTCTAAATTGGAATATAAATTATTGATATGATTTTTTATTGAAGAATATTCAGTGTTAGGATTAGGAAAATCTAAACTAAAAAAGGCAATACCTTCCCATATTTCTAAAATATCATAATTTGAAATTGTATATGTATCATATTCTTTATTATCTGAAATAAGTTTAATTGAATTATCAAGAACCTGTACTCTTTTATATATAATACCATCTTCCTTAGTCAGTAATACGTATGTCTTGCCATCTTTTACATGTGATATGTCTTCAATAAATTTACCAATGACTATGCTACCCGAGGTAAGTGGTAACATTGAATCACCTTTAATTTCAAAAGCTCTATGTGTTCCACTAAAATTTAAAAAAGGTAACTGGAATTTTGGTAGATTTTCAATAAACTCAAAGTCAGAATAAGAGTTTAAATAACCAGCAGAAGCTTTTTGGTTAATAAGTTCAATATTTTCTTTTCCAATTTTATCGACAGTAATTGAAAGCACTTTAACATTTTGATCTTCATTTTTTAGATATTGATCTTCAGGTAATAAAGAAACATCCTTTTTCAAAATATTGTCTAAAGAAATTGAAAATATCTCACATATTTTTAGCAGGTTGCTCAACCTGGGATCAGATCTACCCTCTTCATATGCACCAACCAATGATCTTTTTATTCCAATTTTTTTAGAAAATTTTTCTTGAGTCCACCCTTTTTTCTTGCGTAGAAACCTTATATTTTCGTTTACATTTATCATTTTTTACTATAATTATTAGTAAAAATATATATTTTTTATCAATTACTAAAATATTTAGTATGTTAAATACTGAAAAAGAGATTTATTTTCATGTTGGACTAGCAAAAACAGGTTCAACTTTTGTTCAAAATAATTTCTTTCCTAAACTTAAAAATATTAAATACATTAGCACACATAAATACAAAAAATGTGTAAATATCATCAAAAAGACAAATTATAAATCATATCTGATATCTAGAGAATTTGACAGAAAACTCGAAGAAGAAGTAGGTAAAATACTTAGTCATTTCCCTCAAACAAAAATTATAATTGTTTTCAGAGAACATAAAAAATGGATATCATCCCAATTTAAAAAATATTCTAAAAATGGTTGGCATTGGGATTTTGAAGACTTCTATAATAATGAAAATACTGGGTATTGGAAGAAAGAAGATATGCTGTACAAGGATAAGTTAGAAATAATATACAAATACTCTAAAAATAAACCACTTATATTAAACTTTGATGAACTTAAGGCTTCTCCGCACTCATATCTTGGAAAAATAGCAAAATATACAAAATCAAATTATAATAAAGATGAAATTTCTTTAAACATAGTTCACAAATCTTATTCTGAAAAACAACTTATTTTTTTAAAGGGATTCTGTAAAATATTTAAGAAAACACCACCTAGATATTACGAAAAAAATAAAGTAAAACATTGGTTATTATTTAGACCATGGTGGTTTCTATACCATTTAGTAATGTATTTTGCAATACTTTTACCTAAGTCTTTAGTTGTTAAAAAACGATTAATTAATCAAAAATATCTTGATAGTTCCATGGAGAAATACAAAAAAGATTGGGATTTAATAATCAGTAAGATATGAACTTTATTCCATTATCATTAATCATATTATTTAATTGTAAAGTATAAGTATTTAACACTTTTTTGAAGTTTGAAATTTCTATATTTAATTCCATTTTAATCTGGTTAAAAAATTCAATTGCTTGATTAGTTGGCGAATAATCCCCCCTTTGAGAGTCTGCTAACAAAAATGCCAACCTGTTATTAATTCTAATTCCAAAATTTAAAGGATCTTGCCTGCTTTGATTTTTTGTCATATGTATATTGTTTTCAACAACTTCCAGTTTATTTTTAAATTCATCAATTAAATCAACGATTTGACTTTTATCTGAAACTTTACTTTTCAAATATTTTAAGTCATCTTTTATTTTTCTAATATCAATAATAGTCTGGTTAGCTTTCGATACTTCGTCTCTTACTTCAAGTAAAAAGCTCAATTGACTCTCATAATCTTCCTGAGTATTGTTAACCCTAGGATCTTTTATTATTTCAAATTCTTTCTTTAATTCAACATCATTATATGTTAATACTACGTCATACTTTCCAGGCACTACTTTAGGTCCAGTATTTGGAGATGAATATAGTACCATTCCATCAAAGGAAACGAATCCTGGGTGCCTCATGTCCCAAATTAATTTATTACCTCCAGATTTGGGTTTTATGTTTTTTATATTACTTGCAGATAATGCATAGTCAATATCATTTTCATTACTTAATACCGGCTTATTAGAGTATTCCACTAGTTTACTTTTATTGTTAGTATAAGACCTTATTGTTGATCCATCTTTATTTAGAATATCTAATTTAACAAAATCACTCTCATCATAATTCTTTAAGTAGTAATTGATAATAACACCATTTGGATGATTTTCACCAACAAGTAATGTGTTTGGTTTTCTCCATCCTCCTGATTGTGCTAACCTATATGAAATATCAGGTTTATATAGTATTGCCACATCATCTTTCATTTCATCATTAAGTTGATGAAGAGGTGTCAAATCATCTATCATCCAAAAACTTCTTCCATGTGTAGCTACAACCAAATCATTATCTTTTACCTTCAAATCTCTAATTGATGTTATCGGAAGATTTAATTGAAATTGCTTCCAAGAAGCTCCATCATCAAAACTTATAAACATACCCCACTCTGTACCAGCATAAAGTAATCCCTCTCTTCTAATATCAGTCCTAACTACTCTTGTATAATAATCTTTATTTATACCATCTGTAATTAAATCCCAAGATTTACCATAATCTTCAGTTTTATATAAATAAGGTGTATAATCCCCAAACTTGTATGATGTAGCAGCTATATATACCTTACCTTTTTTAAATGGACTGATGTCAATTGAATTAATCATATTAAGTTTAGGTGAAATACTTTCAGGAGGTGTCACATTCTCCCAAGTTTTTCCTCCATTTCTTGTAACATGAATTAATCCATCATCACTCCCTGTCCATATTACTCCTTCCTCAATTTTTGATTCAGCAATAGCAAAAATGTTAGCATAAAACTCTGCCCCAGTATTATCCTGTGTTATTGGACCACCTGATGACTTAATTGTTTCTGGTAAATTTCTCGTGAGATCACCAGAAATAGTTTCCCATGATTGACCCCCATTTTTAGAAAGATGAAGAAAATTAGAGCCAGCATATAATCTTTTTGGATCATTTGGACTAAATGTTATTGGAAAATTCCAATTAAATCTGTATTTCATTACTTCTGCTCCGGATCCGGCAGGGTTATCAGGCCAAATATTAACAGAACGATTTTGTCCATTAGAATGATCTTTCATCATCATATAACCCTTGTAAGTTCCTCCATACACAATGTCATTATTTAAAGGGTCTGGTGCTAAATGAGCACTTTCTCCACCTGCGGTAGATTCCCAGTCTCTTTCTGATATTGATGATGCTGTACTCCTGTGATTAATTCTTATTGTGCTATTATCTTGTTGGGCTCCATATATCCTATATGGAAAAGAATTATCAGTAGAAACTCTATAAAATTGAGCAGTTGGTTGATTAAAATAAGTTGTCCAATTATTTCCACCATCATTAGAAATTTGTGCTCCCCCATCATCCGCAATAGCTAATCTCATATTGTTATTGGGATCAATCCATAAATCATGGTGGTCACCGTGTGGTGCATTTTTTAAAGTAAAAGTTTTACCGCCATCTGTAGAAACACCGTAACTTACATTTAAAATATATATTTTATCTTCATTTTGAGAATCAGCGTAAATCCTAGTGTAATACCATGCCCTTTGTCTTAAAGCTCTATTTGAGTTAACTTTTTTCCAGTTGTTACCTCCATCATCAGATCGAAACAATCCACCATTAGAAGCTTCAATCATCAACCATATCCTTTTAGAATTAACAGGTGATATAGTGACGCCAACTATGCCCCAAGGAAAATTAGGTAAACCATCAAATTCTGAAATATCCTCCCATGTTTCGCCTTCATCAAAACTTCTAAAAACTTTACTATCTGGACCCCCACTATCCATTCTGTATCCATTTCTTTTCATCTGCCAAGTAGATGCATATATTATTCTAGGGTTGTTAGGGTCAAGTATTACGTCACCAACACCTGCATTTTCTGATACATACAGAATCTTGTCCCAGCTATCTCCACCATCAGAAGACTTATATAAACCTCTTTCAACATTTGGTTTCCATAAATTACCTATTACACCAACGTAGACAACATCAGGGTTTTCAGGATGAATTCTAATTCTAGAGATATGTTCAGATTTAGGCAATCCAATAAATTTCCAAGTTTCACCAGCATCTAGACTTTTCCACATGCCCTTTCCTGAGGAAACATTACCTCTTAATGTCTGTTCTCCTTCTCCCACATAAACTATGTTAGGATCAGATTCACTAACAGCTACAGCACCAATACTACCACCAAAATAACCATCACTTATTGATTCCCATGTATTTCCCGCATCTTTTGTCTTCCAAACTCCACCACCTGCAGTTCCCATATAATATAAATTATCGTTTCCTAATACACCAGCAACAGTGCCGGCTCTTCCTCCTCTAAATGGGCCAACTAGCCTATAGTTAATAGAGTTATATAATTCTTCACTAAAAGTAAGTTTATTTCTTAAGTTATTTTTCTTTTGTGCGAGAGGTGAAAAGTTAAAAGAAAGAAATAAAATTAACGTAATAAAAATTTTCATGATGTCTGGGTTAAGTTATCTAATTCAATATTAACAATTTAATATAAAAAACACAATTGACATTTTGTCAGTCTTAATGTAAATTTGTCTAAAATTAAAAAATGAAGAAATTGTTTATTCAGAGTTATGGTTGTGCTATGAACTTCTCAGATAGTGAAATAGTAGCCTCTATATTAAAAAAAGAAGGTTATTCAATAACAAATACAATTGAAAAATCTGATTTAATATTAATTAATACTTGTTCTATTAGAGAAAAAGCTGAAGAAACAATAAGGAACAGATTAAAAAACATTAATATAATCAAGAAAAATAAACCATCACTTATAATAGGAATCTTAGGGTGTATGGCTGAAAGATTAAAAGAGAAGTTACTTAAAGAAGAAAAAATAGTTGATATTGTAGCTGGGCCAGATTCTTACCGAGAACTCCCTAAACTCATTTATAACGTACTACAAAAAAAAGAAAAGTCATTCAACACAATACTATCCCTAGAAGAAACCTATGATAATATTGAGCCAGTAAGGTTAAATTCTAATGGAATCACAGCATTCATATCTATAATGAGAGGTTGTGATAATATGTGCTCTTTCTGTGTTGTCCCGTTTACAAGAGGAAGAGAAAGAAGTAGAGATCCCCTCACAATTGTAGAGGAAGCAAGAAATTTATATTCAAAAGGCTATAAAGAGATTACATTATTAGGACAAAATGTTGATTCATATAAATGGTCTAAAGAAGCAAATAACAAAAAAAAGTTAGAAAAATTAACAGAAATCAAAGATGTAATTGTTTTCTCAGACCTTCTAGAAATGATAGCAAATATCAATTCAGATTTAAGAGTAAGATTTTCAACATCACATCCGAAAGACATAACTAATGATGTGTTAAAAGTTATAAAAAAATATGAAAATGTGTGTAATTATATTCATTTACCTGCTCAAAGTGGAAATTCTCGAATTTTAAAAAAAATGAATAGAACATACGATAGACATTGGTATCTTGATAAGATAAATGATATAAAAACAATCGTAGGAAATGATTGTGGGATATCATCTGACTTTATTACTGGTTTTTGTAGTGAGACCGAGGAGGAACATTATGATACCCTATCTTTAATGGATAGTGTAATATATGATTATTCATACATGTTTTATTATTCTGAAAGACCCGGGACCTTAGCACAGAGAAAATATCAAGATGATATAAGTTTAGAAACAAAAAAAAGGAGATTAAGTGAAATTATCAAAAAGCAGAATAAGCATTCATTAAGTAGGAACAAATTTGCTTTAGATAAGACCTATAAAGTCTTGGTTGATGGTGTATCAAAAAAATCTTCAGATTTTCTTAAAGGAAGAACATCAGGAAATAAATTAGTAGTATTTCCAAAAAAGGAAAATCTAATGGGAACTTATGTAGACATAAAAGTAAAAGATTGTAATTCAGCAACATTATTTGGAGAGATATGTTAGATAAAATAAAATCTATAAAACAAAAGTTTGGTATAATAGGCAATTCAAATAGCCTTAATCATGCTATACAGGTTGCAACTCAAGTTGCTCCAACAGACATGACTGTTTTAATAACAGGAGAAAGTGGAACTGGTAAAGAAAGTTTTTCTAAAATAATTCATTACATGAGTAAAAGGAAACATGGTCAATTTATCGCTGTAAATTGTGGTGCAATCCCTGAGGGAACTATTGACTCCGAACTTTTTGGTCATGAAAAGGGATCATTCACTGGAGCAAATGAATCCAGAAAAGGATATTTTGAGGTTACTGACGGTGGAACAATCTTTTTAGATGAAATTGGAGAAATGCCACTGTCTACACAATCGAGATTACTTAGAATATTAGAAAATGGTGAATTTATTAAAGTAGGATCTTCTAAGGTACAAAAAACTAATGTCAGGATTATAGCTGCAACTAATGTTAAACTCAAAGAAGCTGTAGATAAAAGAAAATTCAGAGAGGATCTTTATTATAGATTAAATACTGTACCAATAATAGTACCTCCATTAAGGGAAAGAGGAGAAGACATAAGTCTTCTTTTTAGAAAATTTGCTTCAGACTTCTCTGATAAAAATAGTATGGAACCAGTTAGATTAGATGAAAAGGGAAAAGTTTTATTATCAAAGTACAGATTTCCTGGAAATATAAGAGAGTTAAAGAATTTAACTGAGCAAATATCAATATTAGAAATTGATAGAAATATATCAGAAGATTTGCTTAAAAAATATTTACCTAATAACTCTAATTTACCTGTGTTAAAAAGAAATCATGATGATAACGTAGATGATAATTATAACGAGAGAGATATTTTGTATAAGATATTATTTGATCTGAAAAATGATGTTAATGAAATGAAAAAAATTATTGATAATATTATAAGTGATAATAATTCAACTCTGACAGGGAAGACTAAAGAAATGCTATTAGATGACAATAAAGGATATGAAAAAGAATTAATTATTGATAAAAAGTTAGATTATGATAATAAAAACCAATACCAAGAAGTTACTGAAGTAGTTAATGAGAATGAATCTTTAAGTATTGAGTCAAAAGAAAAAGAATTAATTATTAAGGCATTATTAAAAAATAAAAATAAAAGAAAACATGCCGCAAAAGATCTTGGAATATCAGAGAGAACACTTTACAGAAAAATTAAATATTATAAACTTGAAAAAGATCATTAGTTATCTATTAATTTCAATTACATTAAATGCTTGTGGAATATATTCATTTACAGGGGCATCCATATCACCTGAGGTCAAAACAATCTCATTTCAAAATTTCTTTAATAACTCACCTCTAGGACCATCGAATATGAGTGTGTTATTTAATGAAAAAATTAAAGATTATTTTGAAAGAAATACAAGTTTAACTTTGGTTGAAGAAGGTGGAGACTTAGAAATTGAAGGAACTATAGAAGATTTTTCATTATCTCCGGTTGCACCAACTGCTGAAGGAGGAAGAAACTCTCAATATTTCACTGGTCTTACTAGACTTACAGTTAGGGTGAATGCCACATACTTTAATAATATTGATGATCAATTTAATTATGAAAATAAGTCGTTTTCTTTCTTTAAAGATTTTAATCAAAATACAGAAGAACTTTCTTCAAATGAACAGGAGTTTTTAGATGAAATTTTTGATCAAATTATTTTAGATATTTTTAATGCATCAGTAGCAAATTGGTAAAATGAAAAATATTAAACACTCAGAAATAAAAAAACTAATTAGAGATCATCAATATTTTTTCTTACCCTATTTACTAAAATTATCAGGAAATATTGATAATAAATATAATGATGATTTAAATTCTCTTTCAATTAGACATCCAAAAAGGGAAATTTTGAAAGATTTTATTACAAATAATAATTTTAATGTAAATAATATTTTATCAGATTTTATTAAAAATCAACCTAAAATTTCTAAATCAAAAAAAGTATCATCAACAAAAAATTTAGCTGACGAAACAATAACAAAAGATGAATTTGTAACAGAAAATCTTGCTAAAATTTACATTAAACAGAATAAAATAAAAGAAGCTATTAAAATTTATAAAAAACTTATCTCAAATAATTCGAAAAAAAAGAGTTACTTTGCAAAAAAAATTGAAAAATTAAAAAGGTAAAATGTATCCATTAATAGTAGGTATTATAATTTTTATTTCTGTACTACTTATTTTAGTAGTTTTAGTTCAAAATTCTAAAGGCGGAGGTTTATCATCTCAATTTGGAGGTAGTAGTTCAAATCAGTTCATGGGAGTACAAAAAACTAATGATTTATTAGAAAAAGCAACATGGACATTAGCAATTTCAATTGTAGTTCTAACATTACTATCTAACTTATTTTTAACAAAAACAGACAACAATATCGATGGCTTAAGTCCTAATATAGACAGAGCAAATGAACAAAATGTCATACAGAGTAGTCCAAACCCAAATGAAATTGGAGAATTACCTCAAGAATTAGATTCAATTCTTTAATAAAATTTTTATTTTTTGACAAAATGACAAAACTTATATTTTGGCACAGAAAATGCATTATAAAATCATAAATAACTTTAAATACATAAAAATATGGCAAATGTTAATTTTAAACCGCTAGCAGACAGAGTTCTAGTAGAACCTGAAGCAGCAGAAGAAAAGACCGCATCTGGAATAATTATACCAGATACAGCAAAGGAAAAACCTCAAAAGGGCAAAATTGTAGCAGTTGGAATTGGTACATCTGATCATAAGATGAGTGTAAAGGTTGGTGATAAAGTTTTATACGGGAAATATTCTGGAACTGAGTTAACAATTTCAGATACAGATTACCTTATAATGAAAGAATCAGACATTTTTGGAATTGTTTAATAAAATAATAAATATAATATAATGGCAAAAGAAATACATTTTAATACTGAGTCTAGAGAAAATCTCAGAAAAGGAGTTGATGTTTTAGCAAATGCAGTTAAAGTTACATTAGGGCCTAAAGGAAGAAACGTTATACTTGACAAAAAATTTGGAGCTCCTATTGTCACTAAGGATGGAGTTTCAGTAGCTAAAGAAATTGATCTTAAAGATCCTGTTGAAAATATGGGAGCACAACTTGTTAAAGAGGTAGCTTCTAAAACTGCTGATGATGCTGGAGACGGTACTACTACTGCGACTGTTTTAGCTCAAGCAATATTTAACACTGGAATAAAAAATGTAGCTGCTGGTGCTAATCCTATGGATTTAAAAAGAGGAATTGAAAGCGCTGTTAAATCAGTTGTTGGAAATTTAAAATCTCAGTCAAAAGATATTAAAGATTCAAGTGAAATATCCCAAGTTGCCACAGTTTCAGCAAATAACGACCATGAAATTGGAAAAATGATAGCTGATGCAATGGACAAAGTAGGAAAAGATGGTGTCATTACTGTTGAGGAAGCTAAAGGTACTGAGACTGATGTCAAAACTGTTGAGGGGATGCAATTTGATAGAGGGTATTTATCTCCATATTTTGTGACTAATAGTGATAAAATGGAAGCAGAATTAGAAAACCCTTATATATTAATATATGATAAGAAGATTTCCGCAATGAAAGAATTACTGCCAGTATTAGAAGCTGTTTCACAAACTGGAAAACCATTATTAATTATAGCAGAAGATATTGAAGGAGAAGCATTAGCAACAATTGTTGTTAATAAAATAAGAGGTGCATTGAAAATAGCAGCAGTTAAAGCTCCAGGGTTTGGAGATAGAAGAAAAGCTATGTTAGAGGATTTAGCAATTCTAACAGGAGGAACTGTTATATCAGAAGAAAGAGGATATAAACTAGAAAGCGCAACTATTGATTATTTAGGGACTGCTGAAAAAGTAAATATCGATAAAGACAATACTACAGTTGTAAGTGGTGCTGGTAAAAAAGCTGATATAACTGCTAGAGTTAATCAAATTAAAAAGCAAATTGAATCTACTACATCAGAGTATGACAAAGAAAAACTACAGGAAAGGCTAGCTAAACTTTCTGGTGGTGTAGCAATTTTATATGTTGGAGCTGCAACTGAAGTTGAGATGAAAGAGAAAAAAGATAGAGTTGATGATGCTTTACATGCAACTAGAGCTGCTGTTCAAGAAGGAATCGTTGCAGGTGGTGGAACTGCTTTTTTAAGGGCAATAAGTTCTTTGGACTCATTAGAACTTGAAAACGATGATCAAAATACTGGTATTTTAATAGTTAAAACAGCATTAGAGTCTCCAATCAGAACTATAGTTGAAAATTCAGGTGGTGAAGGTTCTGTAGTTATTCAAAAAATCAAAGAAGGAAAAGGTGATTACGGATATAATGCTGCTCTGGATAAGTTTGAATCTATGTTCAAGGCTGGTATAATTGATCCAACTAAAGTATCAAGATTAGCTCTTGAGAACGCTGCATCTATTGCAGGTTTATTAATTACAACTGAATGTGTAGTGGTTGATGAACCTGAGACTGAGGCACCTACTCCTCCTCCAATGCCTCCAGGTGGCGGTATGGGTGGTATGATGTAAAAAACATACAATTAAGACCTAATTGAAGAAAGAGGCTATTATGTAATAGCCTCTTTTTTTATTTATTTTATTTTTATTTAAAAAAAATTTACTTATTTAAATAAAAGAAATTAAATCGTTCTTAACTAAACCATTAAACCCTCCTGAAACATTGATAATATTATTTATTTTATTCCTTTTAAGAATAGATGAAGCTACACTTGATCTATATCCAGAACGACAATAAACTATGTAATTTGAATCATTATTTAATAAATTAATCGATTCGTTTAACTCATAAAGTGGGATGTTAATTGCATTATCTACATGTTTTACATCAAACTCATCTTTTGTTCTTACATCTAAATATTCAAAATTTTCAATATTATGAACTTTGCTTGCATTTATGTTTTTTATGGTCAAGGTTAAATCTTTTGGGATTGAATTTCCAATGTCATAGTACCCTAATATGTTTTCAAAACCTACCCTATTTAATCTTACAATACTTTCATTTACATTATTTTTATCACAAACTAAAATTACAGCCTTCTTAATACCAATTAAATTTGCAGCAGTAATAGCATATTTTCCATCTAAAGGAATATTTAAAGAATTTCTTATGTGATTCCTTAAAAAATCTTTTGGCTTCCGCGTATCTAAGACTAAAAATCCAGATTCTAAGTGATTTTTAAGTTTTGCAGTAGAAATAATTTTTAAACTTTTATTTATTATTTCAGCATTATTTTTATATCCATCTTTATTTAGATACGCTGAATCTTTAAAATATTCTGGGGCAGATGGCAAATCCTTAGTAATAGAATTAACGAAATCTTTTTTAGATTTAAATTTAAGAGCATAATTGTTTTGTTTTTGATCATATAAAGTTGAATAAGTTTCTTGAGATAGATTTTTTCCACATTGAGTACCTGAGCCATGAGCAGGATAAATTAATACTTTATCATTTAATTTTAATATTTTATTATACAACGAATCATATAGCATTGATGCTAAATCACTTACAGATAAGTTATGGTTAACAGCAAGATCAGGTCTTCCTATATCTCCAACAAAAAGTGTATCACCAGTAAATAATGCTTTTTCTACATTTTTTTCATCATATAAAAGATAACATACAGATTCTAAAGTGTGACCAGGAGTGTGTATAACTTTTATGTTAATATTGCCCAAATTTATAATATCTTGATCATTTAGAGATTTAGATTTAAATGATGTATTAGAGTTAGGTCCAAAGACTATAGGAACATTATATTTATTTGAAAGCTCAAGATGACCCGAAATAAAATCTGCATGAAAATGTGTTTCTAAAACATATTTTAATCTAGATTTATTTTTTTTGATAAGCTTATCATATTCCTCAGTGTCTTTGATTGGGTCAATTATTATACATTCACCATTTGATTCTATGTAATATGAAGCTTGAGAAAGGCAAGTTGTATATATCTGCTTTATTTTCATCTAGAGTATTTATTTGAATATTCTTCCCACGACATATCTTTCCAGTAGTCTTCTCCTATATATTTTAAAACTAAATTATAAAAATTTGGCTTATGATAACCAGGAAGTAAAGTAATAAGATTATAATTTTCATCTAGAAATACTGTCATGGGATACGATAAATTACCATTAGTTAGATAATAAGCTAATTCATTAATTCCTTTTCTTCCTGATTTCACAAATTTATAGGAGTTATTATTGAATACAACTGAATTTTGATATTCTGCATCAAATTTAACTGGAACAAAATTGTTATTAATATGATCTATCACATCTGGGTCTGTAAATGTATTTCTATCCATTACCTTACACCATCCACACCAATCTGTATATAAATCAATAATAATCTTTTTACCACTATTATTTATTTTGGTATTATTGTCTAGCTCAATCCATTCAACTTTATGTTGAGAATGAATTAGATTTGAAAAATTTAAATTTATTAAAAGTATAAAAAATAAAAATCTCATGTATTCAAAAAGTATTAGTAGAGACCAAGCAATATTAATATTAAATAAGATGCTTTCAAACAAAAGTTTAATTATTCATTCTTACAGTGTAGCAATGGTAATGGAATACTATGCTTCAATTCTTAATGAAAATAAGGATGTATTTTACATTACAGGGTTACTTCATGACGCAGATTATGAAAAATATCCAGAAATGCATCCAGATATTATTGTGGATGAATTAAATAAAATAAATGAAAAAGAAATTGCTTATGCTATCTCCTGTCATTACTCTAAATGGAACAAAAAATGCAAAAATAATTTGGATAAATACCTTCTGGCTTGTGATGAATTAACTGGCTTTATAGTTGCTTGTTCAAAAGTGAGACCTAATGGTATTTCTGACATGGTTTCTAAATCAGTTAGAAAAAGTTTAAAAAAGAAATCTTTTGCTTCCTCAGTTGATAGAAACGAAATAAAGTTAGGAATTGATCTTATTGGATTAGATGTAGATACTCATATTAATAACATTATAAATGTTCTCAAAAAGAATGCTGAAGCTCTCAAATTAAAAACTTAGTTTTAATGAGATAGGACAATGATCAGATCCAAAATATTCATTATGAATCTCTGTTTCTTTAACATTAATTAAAAGATTTTTAGAAACTAAGAAATAATCTATTCTCCAACCAACATTTCTTTCTCTAGATCTAAACCTGTAATTCCACCAAGAATATTTTATTTTCTCCGGATTCTTTACCCTATAAATATCAAAAAAATTATTATTTAAAAAATTATCTAGACCATCAATTTCAATCTGAGTATAACCTGCAGATTTATTATAATTTGGTTTAGGTCTTGCTATATCTATCTCCTTATGTGCAACATTTAAATCTCCAGTAATAATTGTTGGTTTTTCTTTTTCACTCTCTACACAGAAATTTAAAAAATCTTCATCCCATTTTTTTCTATAATCTAACCTTCTCAATTCCTGACCGCTATTAGGAACATAAACATTTATTAAATTAAAATTTTCAAACTCAGCTTTTATTACTCTCCCTTCCTGATCATGTTCATCTACTCCTACATCATTTGATATTTTTAAAGGAGGGGTTTTTGATATTATAGCAGTTCCTGAATATCCTTTCCTAGCTTTTGAAGAGTTGACATATATATTATACTCTTTCATAACTTCAAGTGCTTTTAAAGCATCTTCATAGCCAGCTTTTGTTTCTTGAAGACATATAACATCTGGGTCAATTTCTTTTATATCTCTTAAAAAATCTTTTTTAATTATAGCTCTAACACCATTTACATTCCATGAAATTATATTATAATTCTTCATAAATTTTCTTTAATACTTTTCTGTCAATAACGTGTTCACCATCAAATAATTCATAATTAAATCTATAATTTTTTTTAACAAACTCTTTTTTATATTCATTAATTAATTTTAAATCAAAATATTTGTCTTTTTTGCCCATTACATAAATATATTTTGAGTTTTTACAAGATTTAGTTAATTGGTTAAAAAATTCACTTGGAATCCAACCAGCCCACATTATAATATTATCTACTTCAAAATTGATTTTTTTAGTTAATCTACATAAAGTAGATACTCCCTGAGAAAATCCAAACAGATTAAACTTGTATTTTTTGATGTTTTTTTTAACTAACACATCATCTATCACAGAACTTAAATATGATAACTGAGATTTAAAATCTATATTTTTATCTTCTCTTGTGAGCCACGAAGCACCTACATTTTGGTAATCTTTATCAGTATAGAATTTTGATAGGCCTTGTGGGGCAATAATATAATTTTCTTTTTTATCAAGGATATCAAACCTCCTTATGAAAAATTTTGATAATTGACCATAGCCATGAAATATGATCCATATATTCTTTGTTTTGGGTGTTAGTTTATTTAGAGTAATATAGGATGCATAAGATTTAAAACTAACCTTATGAGATTTATACATTAGATTAATTTAACTTTCCTTCGTCTCTTAATTTTTTTCTAATTTTTGTGGCACTTATAGCGTGAGTAGCATCATCAAAGACTTCTTCATCAAAAGCGTAGCCTACTCCCCTACCATATGTTATATTTACAATATTTGGCACTAACATAATTTCATAATCTACCCCTCTTTTAAAATCATCTTTTAATAGACCATCTTCAATATTTTTACATACTGAATCCCAATCAAATGGATTATCATCTTGACCATCGCCCCCCGATGATCCCTGAACATCTCTAACTTGAATTGCTACTTGTCCTGTTTTAGCCACACACCTTTTAAAAAGCGATTGGTGACCATCGTGCCATGGCTGCCATCTTCCAAGCATTTGAACAGTAGGTTTTTTCCAATCAAACATTTTATTTTATTTAAATTATAATTGTATTGCATAATTACAAAATCATTTTTTATTATTCAAATAAAGTTAAAGTTTAATCATGAAAATTGAAGATTTTAAAAAGCATTCCCATGAGCTAGTTGATTGGATGTGTAAATATTTAGAAGAAATCGAAAAATATCCTGTAAAGTCAAAGGTTGAACCTGGAGATATTTATAATTCACTTCCAGAGGCACCCCCATCTGATGGTGAACCATTTGATATAATATTTAAAGATTTTAACGATAAGATAATGCCGGGAATAACTCACTGGCAAAGTCCTAATTTTTATGCATTTTTTCCTGCAAATAACAGTTATCCTTCAATTTTAGCTGAAATGCTAATTTCTACTATTGGTGCACAGTGTATGATGTGGGAGACATCGCCTTCTGCAACTGAACTTGAACAAAAAGTTACAG
Source organism: uncultured Marinoscillum sp. (assembly GCA_964467915.1). Classification (GTDB taxonomy): domain Bacteria; phylum Bacteroidota; class Bacteroidia; order Cytophagales; family MED-G16; genus MED-G16. The sequence continues at coordinate 3,856 of CAYXSW010000021.1, read as the reverse complement.
AATGGATTAGAGATGGTATAGGAATACCTTCTAGTTGGAGTGGTGTAATTAATGACACTGCATCTGTTGGAACTATATGTTCATTATTAACAGCAAGGGAGAATTATTCGAACTTTAAATCTAATAAACTTGGCTTAAAACAAAATAATTTTAGAGTATACTGTTCTAATGAGACTCATAGTAGTATAGAAAAGGCTATTAAAATAATTGGAATTGGTTCTGATAATCTAATTAAAATCGAATCAAATAAAGATTTATCAATGAATGTAAATAAACTTGAAACCCATATAAAAAAGGATCTAAAAGATAATTACATTCCCTTAGCCATAGTTTCTACTTACGGGACTACTGGAACAGTAGCATTTGATTCAGTAAATGAGATTTCTGTTATTTCAAAGAAATACAACTTATGGCACCATGTGGATGCTGCTTATGCAGGAACAGTATTGTTTTTAGATGAATTTAAAAAAGATATTAAAAATATCAACTTAGCTGATTCATTTATATTTAACCCCCATAAATGGATGCTTACTAATTTTGATTGTAGCTTATACTATGTAAAAGATGAAAATAAACTAATTAAAACATTAGAAATTCATCCAGAATACCTTAATAATTCTAATAAAAATATTAATAATTATAAAGACTGGAGTATTCAATTAGGAAGAAGATTTAGAGCATTAAAACTTTGGTTTGTGATAAGGACATATGGAATTAATGGAATTAAAAAATATTTAAGAAATCACATTGAATTAGCTAAATATCTTTATAGTAAAATTATGAAAGAAAATGATTTTGAAATAACAACTAATCAGAATATTAACATGATAAATTTTAGATTAAATCCTATAAAAAAATCATTAAGTAACAATGAATTAAATGATTTAAATAAAAAGTTTATTAAAAAATTAAATGATTCAGGTAAAATATATCTTTCTCACACCATGATAAAAGATATTTATTCTATCAGAATGCCAATTGGGAACTCATATATTAACAAAAAACATATTAATAATTCTTGGAAGTTAATTAAGAGTATATCAGAAGATATTATCTAAAATAAAAGAAATATAATATAAGGCTCCAACGCTAGCACTACCAAAGCTTGTAGTATAGTAATTATTTAAAATATTTGATCCTCCTATTTTAATTTTTGATTTTATAGGATCAATGGAATAGGTGATCTGAGCATCTAAATTATGTATTTGAGGTATGGTGCCGACACCAAAAGATGACTCCCACAAAAAAGAATTTTGCCATCTATAATTAATATTAAAACCTAAATTTCTAATTATCTTTCTATTGCCAAAAGATATGTTATATCTGTAGTCAGGTGTATTAAATTGTATTTGAAAACCAGGCTCCATAACTGTGTTAACATCATTATATGAGATATTACTTGAAAATTCAAAATTATTTTTCATACGATAATCTAATCCAATTGCCCAACCATAAGAAGTAACAGGCTGATCAAGACTAATTGTTGTAATAAATCGTTTCTCATCAGGGGTATTAGGGTTTTGAGCTAATAGCTGAGAAGCTAAAAATCCATTATAATTATTATAAAAAAAGTAACCATCAAATAAAATACGTCTATCATTATACAGACCCTTATATCCAATTTCAAAGGCTTTAACCTGTTCAGGAGCTAAATTAGGGATATTAAATTCATCAGTTAAAATAGGTTTAGAAAGAACAGGATTATTTCCATCTAAAGCAAATATGTTACCATCATGTAAATTATATATGTCTTGTAATATTTTCTGACCTCCAACTACATTAACTGGAGCAACAAATAAATCAGTCCACTGGTCAACAACTGAAGGGAACCTGAAAGCAGTCTGGGCAGAAGCTCTAATAAACTTCTCATTTGAATCATTAACTGAATAGACTATTGAAAATCTTGGGGTTATTCTAGGTGAAAAATATTGATTTTTATCTAACCTAACTGAAAAATTTGGAAAGAGTCTTTCTGATGCCCAGCTATCTGTATACTGTAAAAAAGCACCAATTTCATAAATTTCTAAAGGATCTCCGGGTTTGTCATAAAAGATAGAACCCTCACTATTTATTACAGTATATTTAAAATTAGCACCAAATAGTAAATTAAATGATGATATTATATCACTAAAATTATAATTAAAATCAAGATTGTACATTGAACTTTTATCAATTACCCTTGCTCCACCATTAGCAATATTTTTCATTATAGCTTCACTCTTTAAACTGCTAAATATATCTGAGTTAGAATTAGGAAGAGATGGCTTAGATAAATCTAAAATATTTCCAAATTCATCTATATTGTCAGCAACCATTCTACCATATTTAGAAGCTTCATCATCATTCATTGCAAAACCTAATTTTCCAGTTAAAAATCCAGTAAAAAAATCTTGGTACCAGAATTCACTAGATTTCCAAGCTTCATTCATTTGAATTGCTAAAGTGCCAGCATCATATGTTTCTCCAGAATTCTCATTAGCACCAGAAAACCTTAATAACATATTTTTAGATTGAAGTTCTGCCTTATAATTATAAATTGAAAAGTTATTAAGGGAAAACCTATTCTGGGCTGAATACACACTACTACCCTTTGCATAATTCAATTGAAATATAGACTTTAAATTATCATTAAAATTATAATGAAAACTACCTCCGATTTTAATATTTTCTGCGTTATAATTAACTAAATCTTTTTCTTTGAAACCCGTTCTAGTTAACTCTTTATTGGGTATTGTAGCTTTTATCATACTTATTGCATCGGCATATTCTTGTGATCCCTCAACATAACCCAAATTATCTGCAAAACCTTCAGCAATTTGATCTTCAATATCTTCTAAATTAATAGATACTTCATCTCCGTATACATTTACTCCATCATACCCAGAATCATTCCACCTATTACTATTAATATTATTAAGATTTCGTTTATTTCTGTAATCACTAGCATTCCAATCATCAGCTTTTAAATATCCACCAGTTATCTTAAAAGCAGATTTATCTGATATTTTTTTACCATACCTAAATGAGAAATCATTCATAAAAGAAGGATCTTTATTGTAATCATTTTGTAAATGCATTACCCCACCCTGAAGAGAAAGAGATAACCCCTCATAGTCAAATGGATTTTTACTAGTCATCAACAATGTACCATTCATTCCACCAGGACCATACAGAGCTGAAGAGGCACCTACTACTAGCTCTACAGACTCAACGTCTAACTGAACTAAACCAAATATGTTTCCGGGAGAGAAACTTAATCCAGGTGCAGAATTATTTACTCCATCTACTAATTGATTTATCCTGTAATTAGTATTACCATTAAATCCTCTGGTATTAGGAAATCGCATGGATAGACTTTGAACTATCATATCTACCCCTTTTATTTTATACAATTCATCATAAAAGTTCGCTGCAGAACCTTGCTCTATGTCAATAATATCAAGCTTTTCTATGGAAACAGGTGCTGTAAGAATATTTTGCTCAAATAAAGATGCTGAAACCACAACTTCATCTCCTAATAAGAAAGATTCATACAAAACAATTCTCCTATTTAGATCATCTTCGGATTTTATTTCAATTTTCTTAGTCTCATATCCTATACCAGATATAGTTATGGAAATTGGAAAACTAAATGTTGTATTAATAGTAAAGTTTCCATCTAGGTCTGTGACAGAACCAACAGATTTATTTTCAGATAAAAACACATTTATACCTACAAGGGATTCATCAGATTCGTCAACGATTTTTCCTTTTATAATTGATTGGGAAAAAAGATTATTAAGACATAAAATATTAAATAGCAGTATAAATAATGATCTCATTATTTTTTTTTGGTAAATTTAAAAAAAATTAAATT
>CAYXSW010000020.1:0-27581 GCA_964467915.1 uncultured Marinoscillum sp. | reverse complement strand
CCCAGCTGCTGGAATAAAAACGGTTCCGTTTGTAGATTGCAAATATGTTGTAGAACTGGCAAATGGTCCACTAATAAATGAAAATGAGTTCCTTGAAAAGGGTATAAAAATTTTTCCAGACATATTTGCAAGTTCAGGAGGCGTTGTCGTTTCCTATTTTGAATGGCTTAGTAACACCCAAAACGTATCATATAATTTAGATAAAGTTAAATCGGAACTTAAAATTTTAATTGATCAAGGATATGATAATTTGATAAAAATTTCTAAAACTTATAAAATCAGTTTACGTAAAGCCGCATACCTTGTAGCTTTAAATAATTTTTGACAATAGATCTTAACAGAAATTAATAAATATTTATACCTATTCTAACCCCAGTCCCCTTTTGAATTTTTCTTGGATAGTTGTAGATTGTTTATATGAGAATATTACTTACCATATCTATTTTCTTGCTTAGCTGTTCTAACGATACTAAAACCTGGAAAGAATATTATAATAGTGGTCTTAAAAAACACAAAAATGGAGATTATTATGCTGCTATTGATGATTATAGTAAATCCATTGAACTTAATTCTAATTTTGTTTATGCTTATTGGTTTAGAGGTGTTGCAAAAGAGATAATGAACGATAGAATGGGTGCATGTGAAGACTACAAGATATCTGCAGAAATGGGACATAAGGGTGCTGAAGAAATTATTTGGGATGATCATTGTAAATAAATAAAAAGCCAGACTTTCCATGAAAAAAAATCTCCTTGTTGAATTATGTAATGAATTCTATAAACAGAAGAATTCAAAAATTGCAAAAGAGCAACAACGATATATGAAATCTAAAATTCCTTATTATGGGATACAAGCACCTCAGTTAAAAAAAATTTATCCTCAACTTTTTAATAAGTATGCTCCCATTTCTAATAAAGAATATAGAAACACAATTCTTCATATATTCAACAATGCAAAATATCGTGAAGAATGGTATGCAGGTTTAGCTTTTGCAAATAAATATAAGAAATTCATATTGGAGGATAATATAGATATCTATGTCGAAATCATCCACTTAACTCAATGGTGGGATACAATAGACAACATCGCGCCTAAACTTATCGGAACCGCATTAAAGGATAGTAGGAATTTAGGAAAATTTCTTAATGAATGGATTAAAGATAAAAATCTATGGGTACGTCGCACAGCATTACTATCACAACTAAAATATAAAGAGAGAACAGATTTTATATTACTCTCTAATCTAATTAAACAAACTTGGCATGAAAAGGAATTTTTTATTCGTAAAGCCATAGGATGGTCTCTTAGAGAATATTCATATTCATCACCAAAAGAGGTATCAGATTTCATTAATCAAAACAAAGATAATCTATCACATTTGTCAATAACTGAAGGATTAAAGGCCATAAAAAGAATAAATGCTTTTTAAACTACCTTTTGAATTTTGGTGTGATGTTTGTAGGTTTATATCTATAAGTAAAAATTAGTGGATATACTTTTAGTAATTTTAGGATTTATATTTATATGTTTGGGTATAGCTGGTAGTTTTTTACCAATACTTCCAGGACCACTAACGAGTTGGATAGGATTATTTCTGCTTCATTTACCTAAAGATATTCCTTTAAATTGGACATTTTTATTAGTTACCCTCTCTGTTGCTTTATTGGTATTTTTTTTAGATTATATAATTCCCATGTTTGGAACAAAAAAGTTTGGAGGCAGCAAATATGGAATAATAGGGACTTCCTTAGGGCTTATATTCGGAATACTTTCTCCTATTCCATTTGGGATTATTATTGGACCATTTATTGGTGCTTTTATCGGAGAAATAATAAATGATAATACCAACAAAAAAAGAGCATTAAGCGCTGCTTTTGGATCTCTGATAGGATTATTAACATCTACTTTTATAAAATTCACCATCTCAATTATATTTTTTGGATTATATATTGAACGAATCTGGGAATATAGAGAAATATTTTTTCTATAAATTAAAAACAACTCTTCATTTTTAAAGCTTCATACGTAGAGTAAATAATAATAAGCTCTAAACAGAAAAAGCTCTCAAATTGAGAGCTTTTTTATGTTTATAAATATAAGTTTATTCAACAAGCATAAGAACTTCGTCATACCATCCATTTGTGTATTTGGTAATAACATTTCCTATATCCCTTTTAAAAGAACCAAAACCATTAATTTTATCGTATTTAGATTGAAAATTCTCTGGAAGACCATTCCCATTACTAAACCTTGTAAATGACTTAAATGGATATACTAAGGTTATGTCTTCTCTATTTTCACTTCTAAAAACACTTTCATAAACTCTCCTTGGATTTTCAGCGTTCATTTCACTTAAGGCCTTTCCAATTTTAGTTACAGCATCTAAAACTTTTCCATAACTATCCATGTCTTGTTTGATTTTAAATGTTCTCCATAATAAATACTTAGGGCTTCCCCATGATGGTGGTGTATAACTTGCTTCCCAGTTTAATTTTGCCATTTTAACTTCTTCGCTTGATATGTAGCTTCTTACATTTTTTTGCCAATCAGCCAAATGATTTTCATCTGGAAAATTATCATAATCAGAAAGTGTCATAGGACCATTTAACCATACATATTGACCAGAATGTGGGCCAATTAGTACAGTATAAAGTGAAGCTCTAGTTTCACCTTCACTATGATATTCTTGATTATGTGCTTTTACTCCTTCTACTAAAAGAGCTTCTTTATTCTTTTCAGGAACTAAAAAGATATTTTCATAAACCACTTCCTGATTTTGCGCAAATATTGGCTGCGAAAATAGAAGTGTTAATAAATAAATTTTAATTTTCTTCATTTTCATTGATTTAGGGTTAATAAATAATAAGATAAATAAAATATAGATTAAATCCTTATTTATGAACAGTAACCCTACCCTTTTGAATTTTTCTTATGTAGTTGTAGATTTAGTTTATGAAAACCTTTTTTGATAAAATAATTAAAAGAATCCTCAACTATATACCTTTTTTAATTTGCTTTATTATTATCTATTATAGTGACACATTTACATTCTTTGTGTCTTTGAATGGAATTTTACAAATTTCACTATTCCTCTTAGTAGTCTGTATTCCTGCTTATATAACTAAACGTATGTCGTATGTTGATATTGCTTGGCCTTTTGGACTTGTTATTATTGGTGTTTTAGTCTTTTTACTAGGTGACGGTTATTGGCTAAGAAAGTATGTTGTTTGTGGAATGTATTTATTTGCTGGTTTAAGAATGGGTATAGGTTCCTTAATATTACTCATAAAGGGACATCTTAATACAGAATTATCTAGATATAAATATCAGAGAAAACGATGGAAAAAATCGGGATTTACTAATATTGATATTTCTCTTCAATATGAAATAATGTTACAATGTTTCGCTAATATAACTTTTCTATCAATTCCCGCAATTTTACAAGCATTTAATCCTCAAGAATATTTATCTGTATTAGAGATTTTAGGTTATTCATTTTGGGTATTATTTTTTGTAATGGAACACATTGCAGACACTCAGAAACAAAAATTTTTAAAGAAAGCTTTCTTAGAAAAAAGAAAAAAACAAGTTTGTAATGTTGGATTATGGAAATATAGTCGTCACCCTAACTACTTTGCAGAGTGGATGGTATGGAATTCATTCATTTTATCATCTCTGCCATCATTTTTCTATTTACAAATAGCTCAAAGTAATCTAATATATCTAGGACTATTGATTTCTATTTTCTATCTATCTATAATTATGTACAACACATTGGTTTATTATACTGGTGCAATTCCATCAGAGTATTACTCATTAAAAAAACGACCAGGTTATAAAAAATATAAACAAAAGACTAGTATGTTCTTTTTTGGAAGAAACTAATAAGCACAATAACATTTTTAGTTTTTTAGTATAGTTTTTATATTTAAATTTTATAACTAAATAAACATTAACATGAAAAAAACAATATTGTTTTTATCTTTTTTCTTTTTTGTTAATTTTTGTTTCTCTCAACAACGTGTAGTTTGGTTAACCTATCATGATCCTGTTGATGGAAAATCACAAGAACTTTCAAATGCAATTAAAGATAAAACTCAAAAATTCAATCAAGATGAAGATGGTGTGCAATTGTATACCTATCAGATAATGGCTGGTCCTAGACAAGGTCAATTTTTAAGAGTTGGTCTTGGACCTACATGGGCAGATTTTGACAATAATTCCAATATGTCTAAAGAATTAGATTATTGGAGAGATAATGTTGTGCAATACATTAAATCTAGTAGTGGACGAGAATATTTTGTCTCTGCTGATGAAGCTAGTTATGATGTAAGCATTCCAGGTACTAAAACAATGGGTTTTGTTTTACATTATAACATTGCAGCAGGAAAAGGAAATCATTTTTGGAAAGTTAGAAGAAATGTGGTTAAAGCAATAAAAGAGTCAGGTGAAGATATTTCTCTTGGTGTATGGAATTCTGTTGCAGGAGGACCACTTAACCATGTAATTGTAACGTTTGCACAAAAAGATTTTCAAGATTTTGGCAATGCAAGTGGTAAATGGGCAAATGTTTCTAAAAAATATGATGAAATATATGGCACTGGTTCTTGGAAAACGGATTGGGATTTATTAAATGGAAGTTTAGAAATGTGGGGAAATTCAACAGAGCTAAGTAGATTCCTTCCTGAATTAAGTTCACCTCTCCCATCTCCACAAATTAAACAATAACATTTAATTTTATTACCCCTATAAAGTTTATAGGGGTATAATTTTTAACTCATCTTTTGAGTTTTTCTTACAAAGAGCTAAAAATAATCTAATATCTCTAGGATTATTGATTTCTTTTAGAAATAACTAACCCCCTCAAATTGATTATAAAATGTAAATTTTATTTGCTATTCAAATAGAATAATGTCCCCATAATTAAGTTTAATCCAAGATTTACCATTGGAGTTAATCCACTTGCTTGTCCAGTATATAAATGAACAGATATAAGTATAATAAAAGCTAAATAAATGATCACAGCAATCATTCCTGCATCTTTAATATTACTCGAAATACTTGGCATTCTGTAAATTACATAAGATAGTACCAATAGTGAAGTTCCAAATGCTTGGGTAACAGTTGTTACATCATCAGTTAGTGTCATCCCAGCTTGTCCTATAAATATATCAGGCATAAAAGTAGCTAATGCACCATTTATAAGCAATAAGGCAGCTGAAACTTTAAATAAGTTATTTAAATTCATAATGTTTATATTTTATTTATAAAAACTAAATATAGTTAAATCTTTTAAAGACCCTTTATTGTCTCATAAATTATCTAAAGTATTGTTTGTGGGTAGATAATTAAATAAAAATTATAGGTTGTTAAAAAAATTAGAGCTTAATAGGTTTGTGTTATTGTATTTTTTTTGGGTGTAATCATTAACATTATTGTTTATGAATTTATTTTAAGCTAAAGTAAAAATTTCCTATTTTCTGATAATTTGCATGAATAAAACTTCTCAAAACAATGTAAGTTGATATTTTCTACAGTAAATAAATATTTTTATTATATTGATTTTTTAAAACATAAACTATCTAAAAATTTTATTATGAAAAATAACACAATAGTATTTGTTGTTGGCTTTTTAATTTTATTCACTACATATGGTATAATATTTGGTTTGTTTCTTAATGATTATTCTATGTCATTGATTGCCAAATATCCATCTGTATTTAGGAATACTCCATCAATACCAATAATTGCAATAGCTCATTCATTCCAAACTATATTACTCATCTTTTTATTTAAAAAAATGAATGTTAATACTCTGATGAAAGGAGTGTATTCAGGTTTTATTATATTTCTATTATTTGAGGCCACTTTTTCCTTTTTTATATACTCAACATTCTCAATTATCCCAATATATGATATTTTATTTAATGTTTTCCTCAGTTCGATGATTGGCATTATTGGTGGTGGATCAATAGGTTTTTTGCTCGGAAAATTTAATTAATACGAATGTCTACAAAGAAAATTTATCTGTTATTTTCTCTTGCTTTTGTATTTTACTTAATTGGTCATGTGCTCTGGTCTATTACATTAATTTACAATCAGACAGTTTTTTTTGATGAATCTATTCAAATATGGATAATTAACATCCCATTTGGACTATTTGCTTTGTTAGGTTTAATAGGAAGTATTAAATTATATCAAAATTCTTGAATTGAATTAAACAACTAATTATTATTGCTTCAATAATTTCATGAATATAAAATCATTTAAAAAACAATACTATGAAAAAATTTAAAACCTTATTTATTCTTGCCACAATATGTAATATTTTGGGAGTTGCACCTTTAATTTTTATTTCCTTTAATCCTGAGATGATGGAAGAATTAGTTTTTAGTCAATTTCCAGGAATTAATGATGCTGGGAAAGAAGCATTATCATTAATACATTTTGTATTTGGTATAGTTGCTATTTCTATAATTGTGGCTTTGATTGCTTCAATTAATATAAAAGTGAAAGAGTCTGCTCAAACCGCTGCTATGATTCTTTTAATTATTCATATAGGTTGGGCTCTTCCAGACTTGATAAATTTTGCAACAGGTGGCGCACATCCTCCTGTCCCAGTAATGATCTTAGGTATAATTGCAATTATATCATTAGGATATGCATGGAAGAAAGGTGAAGTTTAAGAGTATTTAATATTTACTTCTTTTGGATTTTTTTTAAGATCAAACTTAAAATTATTCCATAAAAAGGCAAGAAGAATAAAAGTCCAATTGTTATTTTAATTATACTCTGAGTCGCAGATATTTCAATCCAATTTGCTGACATATATTTATCTGATGAATCAGAAAAGGCTGTAAAGAAGAAAACATATGTGTCAATTATATTTGCGAAAATAGTTGAGATAGAAGGCGCAAGCCACCAAGCTTTATATCGTTCTCTAATAATTTGAAATACGTAAACATCTAGCAATGTGCTTACACCGTAAGCAGTAGCACTCGCAAAACCTATACGAAATGCTAAAGATTCTGAGGTACCCTCAAATAATAACACCCCAATGGAAGATATAATAGCAAGAGGATAAGATAATGTTATAGTTGCCCTTGCAACTGATTTTCCAAGAATCCTTACAGTTAAGTCTATAGCCAATACAACAAGAGGAAATGAGAAAGCAGACCAGGTAAGTTTAAAACCATAAATTTCAAGAGGAATAGATACTAAGAAATTAGACACAGTTATTATTAAAATCTGTAGAATAACTAAAAAAAATAAAACTTTTTTATTATTATTTTTAAACATTTCTATTATTCAGAATCAATACTCTCCCAAGGAAATACAATCCATGAGTTATCAACTGTTTTATCAATTTTTTTACTGAAATAATTCACCTCAAATGTGCTTGATTTATTATCTATTAAAACAGCAAATTTAAATTTATGTAGATGTTTTTCATAAATTTTAGATATATCTGACAGAGTATTTCCTGTATCATTAATATCATCTATTATTAGAATAAATGAGTATCTCTCAATAATTTCATTTAAATAAATAGAATAATTTATGTTATGATTTTTAGTTAAACTTATAACCTCATGTTTGACGTCCCTTAGATGAGATAAATATACTCCAGGAACGCATCCTCCCCTATTTACACTTAAAATAAGATCAGGTTTCCATTTAGATTCAATAATCTGTTTATTTAAATTTTTGACGTATCCTTTAATTTTTTTGTATGGGATAAACTTCTTATTCATTTAAAAATATTTTTGATTATTAATAGGCAAATATAGTATTATAAAAAATTCGTTTATATGAAAACTTCCGTTACTCCATTTTTGAATTTTTATTTGATAGTAGTAGATTGATATAATAAAAAAGATCACCAAATAAGTTTAAAGAGAAGAAGAGAGCCTAATAAAAAAACCACCTTACCATAGGTGGCTTTTACTGCTTCTATTATTTGCATAATAGAATTAGGTGAACTCAAATTTACTAAATCAATAAATTAAATCAAAAAACTCTTCTATTACTTTTGAAAAATTTGCTTTAATTTCAAATAAATAATTAAAATAAAAAATCATGAAAAAATGGATAAATAACATAACTGGATCTTTAACACTAATAGGTATCATTATTGTATTAATGGGCACTCAAAACAAACAATCTTCAAATGAAAATTGGATGATTGCAGTTGGTGCAGCAGAAGGTAACCAAGAATTAATTCTGAAAATGAATACTGAAAATGGAGATGTTTACAGATGGGATAAGAAAGGACTTAGAAGATTCGAGGGAAGGTGGGTAAAACTAATAGAAGGTAGGTAATACAAACATATACTATTTATTAAATTGAGTAATTATATCCTAGTAAATTAGTTTAACTAGAAAACACTTTAGTGTCTTACAAATAATAATTGCTGTATAAATTGTATTCTTTTTATGTCTTTTTTTGATATTTTAATACTCTAATGGAAAAGCCTACTTATAAGAAATTTTTACAATATTTTTTGTGATTTTTTAAGGTATTTCTATTTCATTCTCATTTAAGAGTTAAGAAGTGTGATAAAGTCTTTTTTAAAAGAAAATTAACATCTAATTTTATTTATTATGTTATTATATCACTATACTCACATAACAACTGCTCTCGATAAAATTAATGAAGATGCTATACTAAAAGTTCAAAAAGGAAATCAAGACAATGGATTAAAACCAGCATTATGGTTTTCTGCGAATGACAAATATGAAACTAGTTCATTTAAGGGATTCCTAAATCAAGAAACAGGAAATTACAATCAATTTAAAACTTTTGAAGAGCAATTATCTGCCATTGGTTGGGTAAGATATGTTGCCGAAACTAATACAATTCCTTTTCTTAGTTGGAAAGATTACACCCATGTTTCAGGATTAGAATTATCTGATATTAAAAAAATGGAAAAGATACACAAGAATTTAGGTTCAGATACTAGTGACTGGTACTGTAGTTTTGAAGATTTACATTTTGACAAATTATTAAGGGCAGAAGTTTATACTGATAGGTGGGTTGATTTAAATGAAAAAAATTTAATTGAGGCTATAAAGGAAGCTAAATGGTTAAATGAGTAAGATTTTTTTTAATTTTTAAATTATATTTTATGAAAAAAGTATTTAGAATGTTTAAATCTTTCTTGGCAAGAAAGAGAAGAAAAAAAACTAAAGAAGTTATTCAGACTGTAGAAAAAAGAAAAATAGCACACGCAAAACACCAAAGAGAGAAGATTGAAAAATATCCAAGTAAATACTCAAAAAGAGCAAAAGAATTACTACAAAAGAAGTTAAAAGTTGACTAAAGAAAAACTAACAAGAATTAATAAATTTCTTAGTGAGAAAGGATCTTACTCAAGAAGGGGTGTAGACAAATTAATTGAAGAGAATAGAATAACTGTAAATGGGAAAAAGATAAAATTAGGTCTCAAAGTGACCTCTAATGATGAGATAAGAATTGATGGTGAATTATTATTTAAACCAAAAAAGAAAAAAAAATCAGTCTATTTATTATTTAATAAACCTATAGGAATTGAATGTACAACCAATCAAAATATTAGCAATAATATAATTGATTTTATAGGTTATCCAAGTAGAATTTTTCCTATAGGCAGATTAGATAAGGATAGTGAGGGACTCATATTTTTAACTAATGATGGAGAAATAGTTAATAAAATTTTAAGATCTGAAAATAATAATGAAAAGGAGTATATAGTAAATGTCAACAAAAAAATAACTTCAGATTTTTTATCAAAAATATCTAAAGGAGTTAAAATAAAAAACATAATAACTAAGCCTTGTAAAGTAAAAAAAATTACAAACTACTCTTTTAAAGTTATTCTTACACAAGGCCTAAACAGACAAATAAGGAAGATGTGTGGCTTGTTTGAATATAAGGTCAAAAACCTAATTAGAACAAGAATTATTAATATTAATTTAGGAAATTTAAAGGTCGGTAAATTTAGAAAATTCTCAAAAGTTGAACTGGATCAATTAATGGCTAATATCCGCTAAGATATATTTTCTTTAAAGGTGATTATTATTAATATTTGCATAAGAAAATAAAAATGAAATATGATTAAAAACCCTATAACAAAAGAATTAATCACACTAAACTAAATTAAGTGAAAAATTTTAATTTTTTAATTTCATTATTTTTTATCTATTCCTGTTCTAACAAAGAACCCTTACCTTCAATTATTGACACTCCTGAAGATGAATCCTGCCCAACATGTATATGGAATGAAGAATTTAATGGATTATCTTTAAATTCTAATAATTGGAACTTTGAAGTTGGTTATGGTGATAATGGCTGGGGTAATAATGAGTGGCAATTGTATACAAGAAATAACGCAAATGTTGTAGATGGTAACCTAATCATTACAGCAAAAAATGAATCTGGTTCTATTGGTAAAAGAGATGGAAGTATTACTTCTACAAGACTCACATCTCAAGGTAAAGTAACCGTGGGTCCTGGAATGAGAATAGAAGCTAAAATAAAAGGGCCTTGGGGTCAAGGTATCTGGCCAGCTTTTTGGACTATTGGAGCTAATTTTCCTGATGTGGGTTGGCCTTCTTGCGGTGAGATAGACATACTAGAGTACGCAGGAGCTAATCCTAAGTCTCATATTAATAACAGAACAAATAAGTCAACAAATCATTGGTCTCACGATGCTTCTCATGCTGAATACGGGAACACTATAACTTTAACTGAACCATTGTCTGATAATTTTAATACATATGAATTAATATGGACTAACGACTATATCGAAACAAAATTAAATGGCAAAAGTTATCATATTATTGATATTAAATCTGGAAGTGTATACGATCCATTCCATGGAAAACATTTTTTTGTTATAAATTTAGCTGTAGGAGGAAATTTTCCTGGTGATCCAAATGATGAGACTGTGTTTCCACAGATGATGATGATAGATTATATAAGAGTTTATAACTTGTAACTTTAATTTATGAAATATATACATGTATTACTCTTATTAATAGTAATTTTTTCATGTGAAAATGACTCTGATAATATTGTTCCTGATGAATTCAAATTTAATCTTAATATTCATAATAGTCTGAACTCTACTTGGCAAAACGAGTTTAATATAATACTTAATAATTTAAAAGAGATAATTCCAGTAGAGCCTTATAATTACTTTTATGAATTAGACATATATGCGTGGAATGATAATGTGAGTAATCCGTTTAAAAATGAAATAGGAAATTATAGTGGGGCTTGTATTTGTGGAAACTCAAAAGAAATATTTATGGTATTGGAAATACCAAATAATGAGTTTTTATATAATTCTATGCATAGATATTCAGTAATAGCACATGAATACTTTCATGCTTACCAAATGTCTTTATCTAAAAATTTTTTTGATAACGATATAGAACTTAAATGGATGAGTGAAGGTGGAGCAGCTACATTTGAGTCTTTATATATCCAATATTTTTATAATAAAAACTATTTTTTAGAAGCACAAACTAATATTGACGAATATGTAAAATCAAACCCTTCCATCTATGAAAAATACAATTCATCATCATCAGTTGATATGAATTACGCTTCTTCTGTTTTTATGTTTTTAGTGTTATCAAAAGAATTACAAAAGCTTAACTTTTCAGAAGAAGAATCATTCAGGTTAATTCTTAAAGATTTTTGGGAGACCAATCCTAGTAATGGAAATTGGAAAAATAAATTTGAAGAAGTTTTTAATATGAATGTAGATGATTTCTATAATAAAATTAAAAATTATAATATTGACATTAATGAAGTTCAACCCTCAAATAATTTAGATCTTAAAAATATTTTCAAAAATTAAGATGTCAAATAAAAGAAATGCCTCTATTTTCGGATCAACAGGGTTAATAGGTTCTCATTTAGTTAATTATTTAAAAAATGATAAATATTATGATAAAATTAACGTATGCTCTAGGAAAGATATTTCTTTAAAAGAAAAAAATATTATAAGTCATAAAATTGATTTTAATAATTACCAATCAATTCTATCAGTAGTTAAAAATACTAAATCTGTATTTATATGTATTGGCACTACACAGTCAAAAGTTAATGGAGACAAAAATGAGTACAGAAAAATTGATTATCAAATACCTATAGATGTTGCTAAAGCATGTAAAGAATCTAGTGTAGAAAGAATTTTGTTTGTTTCATCTGCAGGCGCTAATACAAAAGGAAATAGCTTCTATCTTAAATTAAAAGGTGAAATAGAAAGAGATATAATCAAAGAAAATATTCCATCAACGTATATCTTCAGACCCTCTCTCCTACTTGGTAAAAGAGAAGAATTTAGATTAGGTGAAAAAATAGCTCAATATATTATGCCATTATTTTCTTATTTAATCCCTAATATATATAGACCCATTGATGCAAAAAAAGTAGCTAAATCGATGATTATATATTCAAAAAAACCTATTATTGGATATAAAGTTTATCATTATGATGAAATTAATAAAAGTATAAGTGATAAATAAACTAATAAGCTTTCTGAAAAAACTTTTTTACTATTTTCTTCTTTTTAGTGGCTTGATTTTATCTACATCTCATTTGGGGGATAATTATATGGGTATAAGCGATGAAGAGGGCTACCTTCTTACTATAGGTATTTGTTGCCTTACTGCATTTTTTTTTGAATACGTTTTACCAAAAATTAGGGGATGATAGATTACCTAAGATCGTTTATTGATCAAATAAGTCTTGAAGCTTTAAAATTTAATATAATTTTTTGGATACTATTATGGTTAGTTTTTAAAGTAGCTTCTTTCTCTCAGTTCAAAAAAAAAATAAAGTTATTAGAATCAAAATATTTAAAAGATTTATACCTTATTGTACTGTTTATAGTATCATTCTTTCTAATTCGATACCAAATTAAAATAGACTTTATTGATAAATTCTTAAATATTGGACCAAATTAATTTTTTGAGTATAATTTTAAGTTATAGTTTAAATAAACTAAATATTTATTACAATGAAAAAAATCATATTATTTATTTTTTTACCATTAAATAGTATCTTATCTCAGAATATTGAAGAGAGAATAGTTTTCGAAAGTGCCAATCCTTTTTCTTTAAATGATATAATTGAGAATCTTGATGATCAGGAGAAACAAAAAGTCTCAGGAAAACTTACTTTACCAATTACACATAAAGATTCTAATAAAAAGTTTCCTCTAATAATAGGTGTTGCTGGAAGTCTTGGCTGGGCTAAGCATCATTTCGAATACCTTCAAATGTACCAGGATATGGGAATAGCTACATTTGAGTTAAACAGCTTTAAAAGTAGAGGCATATCCTCTACGGTAGGTACCCAAAATGAGGTAACTATAGCTGCAATTATTCTTGATGCATACAGAGCATTTGAGGCATTAGAGAGTCACCCAAATATCGATAGAGATAATATATCAATAACTGGATGGAGTTTAGGAGGAGGAGTTACATTATTCTCTGCATGGTTACCTATTAATAATGCAATAAATAAAAATGTTAAATTCAAATCTCATCTAGCATTTTATCCGCCATGTTTTTTTGAACCTAAAAACATTCAATTTTCAGACTCCCCTATCCGTATTCTTATAGGAGAACTGGATAATTGGACACCAGCAAAACCATGTGAAAATTTTGTCAGTAAATTAAAAAACAACAATAATATAGAATTGACTATATATAAAGATTCTTATCATTCTTTTGATAAAGACTCACCTGTTATAAGAAATGAAAATGCTTATAACTTTAGTGATTGCCTCTTTAAACTTTCAGAAGATGGAGATGTATTAATGAATTATTTAAATATTCCAATGTCAAATTCATTTCTTCAGAAGATGGGTTTTATGTTTTGTGTTTCTAGAGGTGTAGATTTCGGAGGTAACCCTGAATCTAGAAAAAAATCATTTCGTTCCGCACGAGATTTTATGAAAAAAACCCTGTTACAATAAATTATATTATTGATATTAGCTTAAATTTATTAAAATGAATCCTTGTAATTGTACTAATTGTGATTGCGAAACAACTTGTAGTTGTGACTGTTGCAATTGCTAATTAATGTTTTTTTATTCTATTTAAATAGAACCTACCCATTTAGGGTATTGTAGTTCTATTATTTATATTCGCAAAAATTTAATTTTCTAATGAAAACAATTCTATCCGAGGGAAATATTGACTATAAGAATTATAAATTTGGTTATACAGTTAACTGCGTTTTAGAAAATGCTGATGATATAGAAGAAGTACTTTCAAAAGGTTTTTTGCCATATACGGGTAACATTAATAATCTTAATGAAGTCTACTACATGGCCAGAAGCATTAGAATTAATCTAAATGATTATGAGAGATTATCTGAAAATAAAAGGATAATAAAAAATGTAAAATCAAAATTTAATATCAAGTTTGAACTTCAAGAAAAGAAAACGTTTAATCATGATAAAGATTTCAAAGATTTTTGCATTAACTATTCCCGAGAAAGATTTATAAATGAACCTCTATCTTCAGAAAGATTTGATCTAATAATTCAAAGAAATAACTATAACAGATTATTTAAATTTTCTATTAGTGATAAACCAATTGGATACGTTTTAACTTATCTAAGTGATAATATAATTCACTACTGGTTCTCATTTTATGATGTTAATTACCTTAATGACTTTGCTATAGGTAAGTTTATAATGGAAAAGGTAATATTTTATGCAAAAAAAAACAATATGAGATATATATACCTTGGAACTTGTTATGGTGAAAAGGCCTTATATAAGGTAAGGGATTTTAAAGGAATAGAATATTTTGATGGAGTTAAATGGAATAATAATATAAAAAGTCTGAAAGAACTCTGTAAAAATGATAAGATTTAATAACAGGTTTTTCTTTGAAATTCAAAATGATCTTTATAGATTGAAAATAGTTGACATGAATGATTCAATTAAAACCATATTATACATTATCTTCTATTTCGGTGTAGGAATACTCTTAGGCTATATAATTGGTGAATTTTTTCTTGATATCTAACATTTTCTCTAAAATATTTCTTAAAATATTTAATTAATATTGATTTATTTGAAATATTAATTAATGTATTTATATTCATAAAAAAAACTATTATGAGAACTATAAGATCTGAAAGGGATATAATAAAAGTTAGGGTACATGACGGTATTGTCGGACTACTTTATATCGGCTCTATGATGCTTACAAATGAATATGGTTTTAATTACATATATATAGCATTAAGTGTTGCCATATTACAAATTTTAAGTCCAATTACTAAATTTTGTCCTGTATACACAATTCTTAATAAATTAATGCCAGATACTGAGCCTATACAGAATGGAAAATGACTAAGAAGATTTTTAGTTATCAAATTTGGCATGCATTATGTTTATTAATACTATTTATTGGTGTTAGTAAATCAATTGAAAATTATCCTTCGATATTAAATGGCTCCTTATTTGGGTATAGCACATATACTTGGTTAATAATTTCCATGCTATCACCAATTGTTCATCAGTTGTATGTACTTTTTTGTTGGAGGTCAGAGCTATACTATAAATACCTGTCAAAAAATTATGGGAAGAATGCTTTTATATACTACAAAAAAATATTTACTGTTCTAATATTATCTAGACCTATTTTCATGTTATTACTGTCCATATCAAACTCAAATTCATTATATATATGGCCAGTATTTTATTGGGCAATAATAATATTACTACTTATTCCTGGAATTTATTCACAATATTCTGTCGCCAAATATTTTGGTTATGATAGGGCCTTTGGAATAGATCATTTTGAACCAGAAATATATAATAAAATCCCCCTCGTAAATGAGGGAATCTTTAAGTACACATCAAATGGGATGTATGTCTATGCTTTTTTTTTAATTTGGTTACCTGGTATAATTTTTGAATCACAAGCTGGAATATTATTAGCTTTATTCCATCATCTGTATATTTGGGTCCACTACTATTTTACAGAGCTCCCTGATATAAGATATATTTATGGAAAACAATAAAAACAATAATACTTTTGATAATAAATACCCGAAAAGAGTCTTTGAGGTAATTCTTGAAAAAACTCATCATAAAGAAGAATCTGATTATTTTTTTTATACCGACCCCTCTTTTTACAACTAATTAGGTTAACACACTTTATTCTAGATAAATAGAAATTAATATTTAGAGTAACAGTAATTTCTATTGCAATAAATACTTATATAATTAAACACCTATTATTACCTAGTTTCTACAACTAAGACAGTACTTATAGAATCTAACTCTTGATCTTGAAGGTCAATAACTAAAGTGTTCTTTTTAACTCTAAATGGGATTTTATCTTTATTAATAAAATTTTTAATAGAACTTATTTTTCCATTAAAATTTTTTATTTCTAATTTATCATCAGTAATGTCTAATAGATGTAAAAAAACAACCCCATCCTTCTGTGTTGAGACTAGAGAATCATTAGGTGGAATTGGACCCTTACTTGAACCATAAATAGTTTCACCATATACATCTAACCATTCACCTACTCTTAGAAGAGAAGAGAAATGTTTTGGTTGAATTTTGCCATTTGGCATAGGACCAACATTTAACAAAAAATTACTCCCATAACCTGATGACTTAATTAAATAATGAATTAAATCTTTATCCGACTTATGTTTTCTATCTTTTAAATTGAATCCCCATGAACCATTAATTGTTTCACATACTTCTAATGGCAAATTACCAATTTGATTTTTAGGTGTTCCCCATCCAGTAGTGTTCCCACCAGGTAAATCTTTCTCAAACATTTGAAAATCCTCACCATCAATCACTCCAATATGATGGTTATTTCCAATAAGAGCCTGTGGTTGTAGCTCATGAATGAGAGAATAAAGTTCCTCATAATGCCAGTCTACCTTCAAATTACCAAATTTTTTACCGTCCCATTCTTTCTGGTCCCAATGACCGTCAAACCATATTCCACCTATCTCACCATAGTTAGTTAATAATTCTGTTAATTGTACTTTCATAAAGTCAATGTAGGCCTCCCATTTTCCTTCTTTTCTTCCTGGTATATCATTTCCTGTCCTTCCCCTAGGAAAATAATCATCGTTGTGCCAGTCAAGTAATGAATAATAAAAAAATAGTTTTATGCCTTCTTTCCTACACTCCTCAGCTAACATTTTAAGTATATCTCTCTTGTACGGACTACTGTCAATAATATCATAGTCAGTGATTTTAGAATCAAACATCGAAAAACCATCGTGGTGTCTACTTGTTATAGTGATATATTTCATACCAGCATCCTTTGCCATTTTTACCCATTCTGAAGGATTATAATCAATTGGGTTAAAAAATGATGGCAATTTTTCATACTCTTCAATAGAAATATTTTGGTTATTCATAACCCACTCTCCGTCACCAAGAATACTATATACACCCCAATGAATAAAAAGTCCAAATTTTGCATCAGAAAACCACCTCCTAGACTCAAGATTCTCTTGAGAAGGGACATAACTTTGGGAGAATGATTTAATTGAAAATATCAAAAGAAAAAATAGAATTATTTTTTTCATAAAATTAATTTACATAAATAAACACATATTAATTAACAGTTTATTTGATTTTATAAATCTATACTGTACGTTTATAGTATGATCAAATGTAAATTAATTAAAGAATATATCGAGAATAAAACTCATGTAATAAAACAATATAAACTAAAAATTATATGGAGAGATGCTTTAAACAAAAAAATATATGAATCGTTATATATCCATAATAATTCTTAACTATGGAAACTATAGATTTAATTGGTCTTTTTGGTGCATTCTTATCTGGAGTTACATTTTTTCCTCAAGTCTATAGAACATGGAAGCTAAAATCTGCTAGAGAATTATCATTATCAATGATTTTAATTATACTATTGAGCAATGCTGTTTGGTTAACTTATGCTTTTAATAAACAAGACATTGCTATTATCTCTGCTAATTTTTTTGTTGGAGCATGTGCAATTACAATTCTCTATTTCAAAATAAAGTTCAAATAATTTATAATTGAAAAAAATTTATCTTCCTCTTCTTTTAACTATTTTATCATGTGATCAATTAATGGATGAGGGCACCATCTCTTTAAAATATGAAAATTGCGATTTCATAGAAGAAAGCATCCATGAAATAGATCTCTTTGAAGGTTTTTTTACATTAAAGCTAGATTATGCTTATGTTCCAGATATAGACCTAAGAGACTCACTCATGAATGACTACCACTACATAAAGTTTAATAATAAAAATATAAATGGCACCTATATAATAAAGGATGCTAATCTCAGATATAAAGTAAATAAAATTGAACCTTATGATAATGTATCTAAAGAAGAATATCCATTTAGCTACAATTTGGTTAATGAAAAGGCTTGTGTTTTTCTTGATTTATTAAAATCAGAAGATTGTAGCTGTTAGTTAATAGGTGTCAATTCTAAATTCTTCCATCTTACCTTGATCCCTCCTCCATCATGAATTTGTAACGCAATTGAACCATTAGCTTCACCTATAACAGGATCTGTTATATCAATCATTTCTTGACCATTTATCCATGTTTTAACATTGTCACCATTAACTATTATCTTCATTGAGTTCCACGTATTCATCCTTACAATATTATCAAATTTAGAATCAGGTTTTATAAGCCAACCTCTTCCATAAGATTCATATATTCCTCCAGAATTATAACCTGGGGGAGCAACTTCTACCTGCCAGCCAGATATTTTAACTCCCTCAATAGAGGATCTAAAAAAGACACCACTATTTCCATCTGATTCTTGGTAAAAGTCAAGATCTAATATGAAATTTTTATAATAACTAATTGTTGCCAAGTAACCATAATCTTTGTCTGGTCCACTTTCACAAATAAGCTCGCCTTCATTTACATACCATCTCTCTGTTCCATAAACTTTCCATCCATCCAAGTTTTTACCATTAAATAATGAGACAACGTCTGATTGAATCAGAACATTAATTATTACTGAAAGAATAATATTTAAAAACATATATGAATATACAAAAATAAATAGTCTGTACTTAGAAGTTTACATTGAAACTTACACCAAAGACTTCTTTAAGTTGAATCTCAGGAATGGCATTATCATCATACAATATTTGCATTAAAATATTGGTAGAAAAAAATTGATTAATTGTAAACTCAAGACTAAGAGTGTAATCGACATCAATATTTAAAGGATCTTCAAGATAATTTTGGAATAAATTAAATTTATTTTCCATGTGCATATTTTTCATAATTTCCTTCTTATAGTAAGCAGAAATTATTCCACCAGCCTCAAATCTTCCCGATTTACCTTTCTCTACACCAAAGTAATTTTCTCCGTCAAGTAAAGACTCAGTAAAGAAAGAATTTACTCTTATATATCTAGCAGATAATAATGCATAATTAAACCAGAAATTATTATCTCTCTTGTAAAACATACCAACACCTACCTGAGAATATGCTGGAGATAAAAATTTTGTGGTTAGTGCCCTATCAATAATACCATTGGCTCCTGTAGAATACTCATAACCATTTGACCACTGTGATTTTAAATTGAAAACAGCTGAATATGACCACCTACCTTTATTTTTAAGAGCAAGAAGTGAATACAACTCCAATCTGTCTTCATTTTTTTTAATGTCCTCATTTTGATTTTTTACAAGTCCATATGCTCCGTCTATTCTATTTATCCACTCTAAATCACCTTTATTTAAAATAAAATCATAGTCTAATATTAGTGTCAATGACAGGTTATTTACTCCTCCAGCTATCCAATTTCTATATTGAGATTGATTTAGTAATGTTGTTATCTTTCCTTTTGATAGATAATATGAGTTTGGTGAAGTCCAAACTGAATCAATACTACTACTATTTGAGAAAGAATTAAAAGATAAAAATAAGAGAACTATTAATGATACCTTCTTCATGACCATGCAAAAATATAAATTATTAATGTTTATTAAAAATTAGATCTATTGCCAATTATCATAGTGAAAGGTTCCTTCTTTATCAATCCTCTCAAATGTGTGTTCCCCGAAGCAATCTCTTTGGGCTTGCACAAGGTTCATAGGTAAGCTCCCTGTTTTTAATGAATCAAAATAACTAATTGACGATAATAAACCATGGGAAGGAATCTGATTATTGATACAGTAGATAGATACTTTTCTTGTAGAACTTAACACATCATTAATAATTTCAGAGATATCTTTATCAAATAATAAGTTATCTAGGTTTTTATCATTTCGATAAGCATTCATGAAATTATCAAGAAGTTTAGCCCTTATAATACAACCACCCCTCCATATCTTACATATCTCTTCAAAATTTAAATTATAAGACTTTTCCTCTGATGCAATCTTTAACTGAGATAATCCCTGAGCAAAAGAAACAATAAAGCTAAATAAAAGCGATTTTTCAATATCTTCAACTGAGATAGATTGGTCATTAACCTTATAATTACCATAAATTTTTTCACCTTTTAATCTCATCTCTTTAAATGAAGATATAATTCTCATAGAAACCGCAGAGTCTATTGTTGGAATACTTACACCAAAATCCATAGCACTCTGGGAGGACCATTTCCCTGTGCCTTTTTGTTTTGCCTTATCTAAAATGAGATCTACAAGATAATTACCAGAATCATCATCTTTTGCTAAGAATATATCACGAGTGATTTCAACTAGATAAGAGTTCAATAGACCCTCATTCCATTTCTTGAATACATTATGAATATCATTATTTCCTAATTTTAAAGCATATTTAAGAATTTGGTAATTTTCAGAAATTAATTGCATCATAGCATACTCTATCCCATTATGAATCATTTTAACATAATGTCCTGATGACGTATTGCCTAAGTAAGTAACACACGGATCTCCATTTACTTTAGCAGAAGCAGACTCAAAAATTGGTCTAATTTTTTCATAAACATCTACATCACATCCAGGCATAATACTAGGACCAAGTCTAGCACCTTTTGATCCGCCAGAAACACCTGCTCCAATGAAATTGATTTTTTTATCTTTTAAAAAGCTATACCTCCTATCAGTATCATTATAGTGAGAATTTCCACCATCTATAATAATATCACCTTCTTCAAGGTAAGGTAAAAACCTATCTATTACAGAATCAACAGGTTTACCCGCAGGAACTAATAGCATTATTTTTCTTGGTCTTTTTAATCTTAGAAAAAAATCTTCATCGTCTAATGTGCCATCAACTTCATAGGATTTACCATCACTTTTTAACAAATTGATTGCATTCTGATTTGAAGATAATCCAATAGATGAAAACCCATTCTGAGCAACATTTAGAATGAAATTTCTACCCATAACTCCCAATCCAACAAGGCCAAAATCGTACTTCATACCAATAATTTTGACAAATATGAAATAAATTTTTTAATAATAAATACAATAAGATTTTTTTGTTTAGATATGTTTGTAAAAACATATTAATGAAAAAAGATTCTTGTAATATCATAATAATTTTTGGGGCAACGGGAGATCTCACAAAAAGAAAATTATTCCCATCATTAAATGCTATTTTTAATTCAGAAAAATTACCTGAAAATTTTAAAATCATTGGCTGTGGAAGGAAAGAAATAGAAGTTGATATTTTTAATGAATTACATGATGGAATTTCTAAATCTTCTAAATATTTTAAAGTTGATCCTTCAGATAATGATGATTTCTCAAACTTATCTTCAAAAATTAACGAGATAAAATCAAATCATAAAAGTGTTAACATTATTTACTACCTCTCAACACCACCAAGAGCTTACTCTCCAATAATCAAAAATTTAATTCGTAATAACCTCAATAAAGAAGATTCGGGGTTCAGAAGAATAATTATAGAAAAACCATTTGGAAACGATCTAGATTCATCAAAAGAGTTGAATAGTCTACTTAGTTCAGGTTTTAATGAAAGTCAAATTTTTAGAATTGATCATTATCTTGGAAAAGAAACAGTCCAAAATATCTTAGTCTCAAGATTCACAAATTTTATATTTAATTCTTTATGGAGCAAAGAATATATCAGCTATATAGAGATCACGGCAGCAGAAAGTATTGGTATAGGAAATAGAGGAGAGTATTATGATAAATCAGGAGCAATTAAAGACATGTTTCAAAATCATTTATTAGAGCTCCTATGTCTAGTTTCTATGGAAGAACCCCAGCTCAAATCAGATGAATCAATTAGGAATGAAAAAGTAAATATTCTTAAGAGTATAAGGAAAATTAATTGCAAAGAAGATATCGTAAGAGGTCAGTACCTATCATCAGAAACAAGCAATAAAAAATTTAAAGGCTATAAAGAAAAAAAGGGTGTTGATAAAAATTCTAAGACTGAAACTTTCTTTGCTTGTAAGCTCTTTATTGATAACCAGAGATGGAAAGATATCCCCTTCTTCATCAGAACAGGGAAAAGGCTTCCTACCAAGGTAACAGAGATTGTAGTTAATTTTAAAAAAAACAGAAACATATTTAGCGATAATAATGAAAGCAACACATTAATTTTTAGGCTTCAACCTGACGAGGGAATGTTAGTTAAATTTAATTTAAAAAGTCCTGGAAACAAGTCGAAAATAATCAATAAGAATCTTGAGTTCCACTATAAGAAATTGGGCAATAATATTATCAATAACGCTTATGAAACCCTAATTTTAGATGTTTTTAAAGGTGATACCATGTTATTTTCAAGAAGTGATTTCGTTGAGAAGGCATGGGAAATTGTTGATCCTATCTCAGAAGAGATAAAATCCAATAACATTAAACTTTACGGGTACAAAGCCGGAACATGGGGACCAAGAAAATGTAATGATCTATTTAGAAACGATAATACCTGGAGATACCCATGTAAGAATCTTGTAAATGATGGAGAAATCTGTGAATTATAATTATGGATATAAATATATACAAGACATCTGATGAGTTAGCTGAAAAATTAGCAGATCATATAATTAATAAATATTTAAATAAAAACATAGCATTATCTGGAGGAAGCACTCCCCTTAAATTATTTAAAGTATTATCAAAAAAACTCAACAATTTAGAAAATGAAATGAAATTCTACTGGGTGGATGAGAGATGTGTCCCCCCTGAATCAGATGATAGCAATTATAAAATGGCACAATCTTTTTTGTTTAATTCAAAAAACATAAAGAGTGAAAACATATACAGAATAAAAGGTGAAAATCAACCTTCTGAAGAAGTTATAAATTATTCTAATACTCTTAGAAATAACTTAGATTTGACTAATAACATACCATCATTTGACCTTGTAATCCTTGGCTTAGGAGATGATGGTCACACAGCCTCAATTTTTCCATACGAACTCAATAAGTTTAAAAATGAGTCTGATTGTGTAGTAGCTACACACCCGACTTCTGGACAGAAGAGAATAAGTCTCTCTGAAAAAATTATAAATAATTCAAAAGAAATTATATTTCATGTTTCAGGTTCTGGAAAAAAAAATGTTGTTGATGAAATTATTAATAAAAGGGGTGGCTATGAAAAATATCCAGCAAGTCATATAAAACCTAATTCTGGTGGTAAAATATCATGGTATTTAGACTTTGAAGCTGCAGATAATCTCACCAAATAAACAGTGATTAATAAATTAAAAAATTTAGGTCCTGGTATTATTATAACCTCTGCTTTTATAGGTCCTGGTACAGTTACAATATGCACTTTAGCAGGTATTAATTATGGTTATTCTCTAATTTGGTGTATTGTTTTTTCAATATTAGCTACTTGTTATCTACAAGAAATAAGCTCTAGACTAGGGATAATTTCAAGAAAAGGATTAAGTGAAATACTAATAGATATTGACAACACATTGATTAGAAGAATTATAATTGGTATAATTTTTTTATCACTATTTGTAGGTAACGCAGCATATGAATCAGGAAATATTAGCGGGACTGTGATGGGATTAGAAACATTTATAGGTTCTATTGAGATTTCATTACTTAATTATAAAGTTAATATTATACCTATAGTTATTGGCTCATTTTTAGCTATAATCATTGGAAACGGATCATATAAAGTATTTGAAAAAGTTTTAGTCTTTCTAGTATTCATTATGAGTATTACATTTGTTCTAGTAGCTATAACATCAACTCCTAGCATCGAAGATTTACTTAGTGGATTAAAACCTGATGTAACGGAGAGTAATTTTATCTACGTTATTGGCCTCATAGGAACTACCGTGGTTCCATATAATTTATTTTTACATTCATATGTTGCAAAAAAAAGATGGGTAACAGAGAAAGACTATAAAACATCTGTATTTGACACAGTCTTATCTATTGTCATTGGAGGGATAATATCATTATCAATAATAATCACTGCAGCTTCTTCACATATATCAATAAACCAAAATGAGATAAAAAATGCTGTTGATCTAGGAAATCACTTATCTCCTACTTTAGGATCATTCTCAAAATATTTTATATCTATTGGTCTGTTCTGTGCTGGAATAACATCTTCAATAACAGCACCTATTGCAACTTCATATGCTCTCTCAGGAATCTTTAAGTACAAAGCTGAGTGGAGTGACAAAATATTCAAAAGAGTAGCTTATATAATTATAATAATAGGAGTTGTTTTTTCTTCAACAAATTATAACCCTATACTAGTTATTAAACTAGCACAATTCGTAAATGGTTTATTTCTACCTTTTATAGCAATCTTTTTAATTTGGTCAGTAAATAAAAGAAATATTATGGGTAATTATGTTAACTCTAAATTTTATAATTTACTTGGTATTTTAATAGTACTAATTTCAATTGTAATTAGTTATAGAAGCTTAATTTTAATATGAGAAAATTCATTGATTTAAATTGTGATATGGGTGAGTCCTATTATGACAAAATAATTGGAGATGATGAAAAGATATTACCATACATAACATCATGTAATATTGCATGTGGTTTTCATGGCGGCGATTCTGAAACTATTTCAAAAACAATCTTATTAGCTATTCAAAATAATGTAAAAATTGGTGCACACCCTTCTTTTCATGATATTGAAGGATTTGGAAGGAGAAAATATAATTTTAAAAGTAAAGAGTTAGAATCAATTCTATTATATCAAATACATGCAGTAAAGGGAATGACGGAGTCATCAGGAGCCAAATTAAATCATGTAAAACCTCACGGGGCCCTGTATAATATGGCTAGTAAAGATTTAAATATCGCTGAAACAATTGTTAAATCAATTAAAAAAGTAGATTCTAATTTAATTTTATATGGTCCATCTATGAACAAATGGAAGGAATTATCAGAAAATCATGGCATAAAGTATCTCTCTGAAGTATTCTCTGACAGAAATTATAATGATGACTTATCCCTAGTAGACAGAAAACTAGGTGATGCTATGATCACAGACCCAGAACTTTCCTTAGAACATATAAATAACATGATTGAGAAAGGAAAAGTTAAGACTATCACTGGTAAATTAGAAAATATTGATTTAGATACTATTTGTATCCACGGAGACCAGCCAAATGCATTATTATTTGCAAAAACTCTACACAAAAGCTTAAATTCTAGGGGATTAATATGATAGACTCATTAAATATCACCCCATCCGGAGACTCAATAATTATAATCAATAGTATTAATCCAATAACACTGGAGGATCTAAGTTCAATAGCTGATAAAATCAAATCTAGCAACATGCCAGAGATAGAAGATACTATAATATTAAAGGATCATATAGGTTTAATTTACAACCCATACATTGCTACTTATAATAAGTTAAAATCTAAAATTATCTCCTCAATAGCTAGAAATCCTAAAAGAATAAGTAACAAGAAAAATAGAATATGGGAAATTCCCATTTGTTACCATACTGACTTGGCTAATGACATTAACAACGTGTCTAAGAAACTTGATATGGACACAAAGGAGTTTATTAGAATTCATAATAAATCTAGCTATATGGTAGATATGATAGGTTTTTTGCCAGGTTTTCTCTATCTGGGTGGCCTAAATAATTTGATAAGTCTACCAAGAAAAAAAACTCCAAGAAAGATAATACCAAAAGGTTCCATTGGAATTGCAAATAATCAAACAGGAATATATAATATAGAGAGTCCTGGAGGATGGAATATAATTGGAAGGACTCCTTACGAACTTTTTGATAAAAACTCTGACCCTCCAATTAAAATTCAACAAGGTGATACTATTAATTTTTATGAGATAGATATTAATGAGTTTAATAGAATTTCTAATTTATGAATAGAATTAAATTTTTAAGACCAGGTCTTTACACATCCATTCAAGACATGAAAAGAATTGGATATAAGAAATATGGAATCCCAAATAGTGGCCCTATGGATGAATACTCACATATTTTATCAAACTGGCTTGTAGACAATAGCTATTCATCAGAAACACTTGAAATCAATTATTTTGGACCTAGAATTAAATTTAATTTTAATACAACTATAGGTATATGTGGTGCTAATTTTGATGCCAAAATAAATGACAAAAGAATTCAACTAAATAGATCAATAAAAGTTAAAACTGGTGATATTTTAGATATAGGCGTTTGTCTAAATGGAGGGAGAGTCTATTTGTCATTTTCTGCTAAGATGAAGCTCAAAAAATCATTCAATAGTTATTCCACATATGAGAAGATTAATATAGGAGGCATAAATGGTAAAAAAATATCAAAAAATGATACTATTAATTTTAAGAAATCAGAAGAAATTATTGAAAAAAAAATACCTGACTCATTTCAAAGAAAATATCAAGAGGTTTCTAATATCAGAGTTATTAAAGGAGTCAATTATAATATAATAAGTAAAAATTCTTTAAAAAAGTTAGACAATGAGTTCAATGTCAGTTCAGGAAGTGATAGAATGGGGATACGTCTAAATGGAAATAAATTAAAAGTATCAGATAAAAAATCTATAGAAAGCACTGTAGTATCAAAGGGAACAATACAATTACCCCCTGCTGGGGATCCCATAATTCTTATGAGTGACTCTCAGTCTACAGGTGGTTACCCTATTATAGGTAATATTGCAAGAGTTGATATTTCAAAAGTTTCACAGATAAAACCAGAAAGTAAATTAAAATTTACGTTTATATCATTAGAAGAGTCAGAATCTCTAATAAATTATGAAAAGAGAAAATTTAAATCTCAATTAGGAATTGACTTCTCAACCTAACTTTTCTTTCAAAAGTTTAAATTGACTTCTCAACTCATTTAACCTTAAATAAGAATCTTTTCCAGGTTTCTGATCTGCCCTACTCAGCATTGACTGCAAATATCTTATCTGATCTATCAGCATTGGCCTCATGTAAGTACCCTCCTCAGTATTTAGCTCTTTTGAGACTAAATTAAGGTTTTTATTATTTTTTCTTTTCTCAAGTTTAGATTCAACCTCACTCTCAAATAATCTTACTTCACTCATAAAATCTCTTATCTCCAAAAGAAGTTTTTCTTGTTCTTTATAATCATCTTGTGATATATCTGTAAGTCTTGGATCAGGCAAAATTTTAAATTCTTG
>CAYXSW010000019.1:0-30967 GCA_964467915.1 uncultured Marinoscillum sp. | reverse complement strand
GACGTGGAAGAAGGTGGAGACGGAGACTTAGACACTAATAATGACGGTGTAATTGATACTAACGACACGGGTTATTCTGACGCGGATGGTGACGGTATGGACGATAGTTCTGAGCCTACTAGTGTGCCTGATACTGACGGTGACGGCAAACCTAATTATCTTGACATAGACTCTGATAACGACGGTATATTTGACGTTGACGAGGGTGGAGACGGAGGTTTAGATACTAATAATGACGGAGTTATTGACACCAACGACACAGGATACTCTGATGTAGACGGTGACGGTATGGACGACGACTCTGAGTCAACTCCTGTAGTACACACTGACGGAGACGAGTTCGGAGACGGTATACCTGACTACCTAGACCTAGACTCTGATAACGACGGTATATTCGACGTGGATGAGGGTGGAGACGGAGACCTAGACACCAATAACGACGGGGTGATTGATACTAACGACACGGGTTATGTAGATTCAGATAATGACGGAATGGACGATGACTCAGAATCTACTCTAGTCACAAATAGTGACTTTGATCTGGTCCCTGATTACCAAGATATTGACTCTGACAACGACGGCATATTTGATGTCGTAGAGGGAGGAGACGGTGACCTTGACGTAGACGGAGACGGTGTCATCGGTTGTATATGTTCTCAGGATAATACCTACTTTGATCTTGACGGTGACGGAATGAACGATAATGCGGAGTTGACATCTGAGCTCGATAGTGACTTAGACGGAATTCCAAACTACCTTGATATAGACTCTGATGATGACGGTATTTATGATGTTGAAGAGGGTGGTGACGGAGACCTAGACACTAATAATGATGGTGAAATTGACTCTAACGACACAGATTACTCTGACTCTGATGGTGACGGAATGGATGACGATAGTGAGTCTACACCTGCCACTGAGACAGACTCTGATACCCTTCCTGATTATATTGATATTGACTCTGATAATGACGGGATTCAGGATGTTGTAGAGGGAGGAGACGGTGACCTGGACACTAACGGTGACGGAGTTATCAACTCTGGAGATACTGGATACACAGACACAGACGGAGACGGAATGGACGACGACTCCGAGGCTACTCCTGTTACTAACAGTGACAATGACCAGGTTCCTGATTACCAAGATATTGACTCTGACAACGACGGAATATTCGATGTTGTAGAGGGTGGAGACGGTGTGTTAGATACAAATAATGATGGTGTCCTTGATACTAATGATAATAACTACATCGACCTTGACGGTGACGGAATGTTTGACCCTGCACTACTTACTGACGTCACTGACTCTGACGGAGACGCTAACCCTGACTACATAGATATTGACTCTGATAACGACGGCATACACGATGTCACTGAGTCTGGAGACGGTAACCTTGACACGAATGCTGACGGTGCTATTGATTCTAACGATAGCGGTTACTCAGACACAGACGGAGACGGAATGGACGATGACTCTGAACCTACAGACGTGCTAGATACTGACGGAGACAGCCTGCCTAACCACTTAGATATTGACTCTGACAACGACGGAATATACGACGTGGAAGAGGGTGGTGATAGCTCTCTAGACACTAATGATGACGGTGTCATTAACGATTCTGATACTGGGTATTCTGACGCTGATGACGACGGTATGGATGACGACTCTGAGTCTACTCCAGTAACAAATACTGATAACGACGGAAACCCTGACTTTGTAGATATTGACTCTGATAACGATGGTATACAGGATGTTATTGAGGGTGGAGACGGTGTGTTTGACACGAACGGAGACGGAATGATTGACACACTAGATAATGACGTCATCTTCACATATGTTGATGCTGATGGAGATGGTATGGCTGATCAGACTGAGGACACTCCTGTCATAGACTCTGACGGTGACGGGGCAAATGACTACCAAGACCTAGACTCTGACAATGACGGTATTTTTGATGTAGTAGAGGGTGGAGACGGAATCGACGCAGACTTCGACGAAGACGGTACAAACGAGTACACTGACCTAGATACTAATGACGACGGTATGATCGACTCTGACGACGCAGGATATGTAGACGCAGACAACGACGGCATGGCAGATAGTTCTGAGGATACTGGACAACCTAACAGTGACGTCACAGAAGACTTAGACGATGGAATTCCTAACTACTTAGACTTAGACAGTGACGACGACGGATGTAATGACGTAGTGGAAGCTGGATTCACTGACCTAGACGGAGACGGTATCTTGGGTGAAGGTACCCCAGTGATTGATACCAACGGTCTTGTTGTGACAGACGAAGACGAAGGTTACGTAGAACCGGTAGATTCAGATAATAACGGTATATTAGACTGCTATGATGCTCTTATCTTAGTTGTAAACATTAACTCTCATCCACAATATGCAGGAACAGTATTCCAGGGTGATAATGTTTCTTACTCAGTTGATGTGACAGTAGATGGAGACCTTCCTGCCGAGTACCAGTGGCAGATGGGTGTTGTCTCTGATGACGAGCAAGACACAACGTGGACAGACCTAGCAAATGGACTCCAGTTCAGTGGTGTAGACACAGACTCAATAACTATAACGAATGTCACATTTGACGAGTTCGATAACACGCTGTACAGGGTGAAAGTTACAGCAACTGGATACAAGTGTGCCTTTGTGTTGTCTGAGCCTGCTGTACTTGACGTGAAGTTTAGAGATCTACACATACCACAAGGATTCTCTCCAAATAATGACGGGACAAACGACGTCTGGGTAATCACAGGTATTGACTACTATCCTAATAGTATAGTACAGATATACAACAGATGGGAACTTAAGGTGTTCGAGATGGAAGGCTATGAAAATGATGACCCTCAGAAATATTTTGAAGGAATTGCTAACTTTGGAAATACTAATGGTAAATTATTGCCAGAGACTGTTTACTTCTATGTTATCGACCTTGGCGACACAGACATTGACGGCAACCTAGTAGATGAAGATAACAGATACAGAAAAGGTTTTGTTTATATTAGAAGAGGAAATGAATAAATTTGGGAAAGTAATGATGAGAAAAGTAATATTATTTTTAGTTGTCTTAAGTTCTAGTTTCACAGCTAGGGCACAGCAGGATGCTATGTTTAGTCATTACATGTTCAACACACAGGCAATAAATCCAGGGTATGTCGGATCAAGAGAGGTGTTAAGTGTACTCTCTGTCCTCAGATCTCAGTGGATAAACTTTGACGGTGCACCTAGGACGCAGACATTATCAATAAATTCTCCTCTTTTTGATGACAAGTTGGGATTTGGTTTTAGTATTCTAAATGATAAAATTGGCCCTATAAAATCTACAAATTTTGCTATAGACCTAGCTTATCATCTCCAGGTAACTCAGAGTGGTCACAAACTCTCTTTTGGATTAAAAGGCGGTGGTAATGCTTTCAGCACAGACTTCTCGATGTTAGACCTTGACGCAGGAGATCCTGACCAGATTGACCCATCATTTAGTAGAGACGTGAGGAAAAAATTTCTTCCTAATGTAGGAGCTGGTGTCTACTATAACACCACAAAGTGGTACGCTGGTCTATCGGTACCAAATTTAATAGAGAAAGAATTTGACCAGTCTCAGAGACATTTATTTGCAATTGGAGGTGCTCTATTTGAGATTAGTAGAGATATTAAGCTGAGACCAAGTGTATACTTTAAGATGACAAAGAACGCACCGATTACTATGGACATAAGCGCATATGCTGTGTTCAGAGACTTTTTCTGGGTTGGAGGTATGGCAAGGACTGCTATGGGTAGAATCATACCAACAGCTAAAGTTGGTGGCGGACTCGGTCTGATGGCAGGAATTAATTTAAATGAGAATATTGCGATAGGCTACTCATATGACTACTCAGTAGGAAATACTACTTTTAAGTATAACGGAGGAAGTCACGAGATCATGCTAAGGTATGACTTTATGTTTAAGAAAAAAGATATTATCAAATCACCTAGATACTTTTAGATATGTTTAGATTACTTGTCACTTTACTGTTTTTCCTTCCATTTGTCTCTTCATCTCAGGAGGTGGAAGATAAGAAGAGTAGATTTCCTCTTTTCGAATTAACTAAGGGAGATGATAACACGAAGAACTTAAACTGGGGTAACTTCCATTTCAGTAACGAAAGTTATAGTAAGGCGGTAGAGAAATACGAGAAAGTGTCTAATCCCGATGTAGAAACTCAGAGGAAGCTAGGACTTTCTTACAGGGAGATAGACTCTTTAGATAAAGCTCTTGTGATTTTTGAGACTATTATTAACGCAGGTGACGACATCAAACCAGATGACTATCTTAACTTATCACAACTCCAAGATATTAAGGGTCTCTATAACGAGGCTAACAAGAGTAGAAAGAAATATGCTCGACAGAAGGCAAGAGAGGTGCGTGTGTCACTTTTTGAGACAGACGACGAATACTACCAGAAACTTTTAAATACTGTCAGTGAATACGACCTTAAAAATTTAGCTACAAATACTGAAATGTCAGACTTTGGTGCTTACGCAATACGTTCTGGTGAAGACGGAGAAGATATAAACATGATGTTTACCTCATCTGGAATTCAGAACACTGGTAAGATCAGTAGGGGGAAATACATCAGGCCAGAGAGGCCAACTTTCAACTTATTCAACTCCGACTTTATTGAGGATAGTATCTACTCGACTAACGCAACACTTATCGGAGGACCAGAGATGAATACCGCGTTTCAGGACGGACCTGCAATTGTTTCAGAGGACGGTAAGCAGGTGTATTTTACAAGGTCAGGAAATAAATCAGGTAGAGATGCTGCACTGCACCTGAATATATACTCTGCAAATTATAATAATAACGGAACTCTCTCTAGGGTAAGAAATTTACCATTTAATAATGACGAGTACTCTGTCATGCACCCTTCACTAAGCAAGGACGGTACCAGACTCTATTTTTCTTCTAACATGCCTGAAGGGCTTGGTGGTTTTGACATCTACTACGTAAACATTGACAGGAATGGTAGATTTTCAAAGCCAATAAACCTTGGCCCTGGTATTAACACAGAAGGAAACGAAGTATTTCCTTTTAGTTTTAGGGAAGATGTGCTCTTTTTTGCATCTAACTCACACCCTGGTATTGGAGGTCTTGATGTATTCATGACCATAAAATTGGGTACACAAGAGCAAGAGGTTATAAATGTTGGGGCACCTTTCAACTCCTCTTACGATGATTTCTGCTTTTATATAGACTCAAAATTCAAGTTTGGATATATATCATCAAACAGAAAAGGTGGTAAGGGAGAAGACGATATCTACTCATTTAAAATTGATATGCAGCCCCCTTACGGTATAGATGACTACTACACAATAGCCAGAGGAGACACCTTAGTTCTTGGTGACATGGGAGTACTTGTAAATGATGGCGAGGTTATAGGTACCTCATACGACATCTTACAGGGACTTGTATCTAGATCGACAATACTTGAAGATCTCCCTTCTATGGGAAGTCTTGACTTTAAAGATAATGGAACATTTTCCTATGTTAACACAGACAGGACAGCTGTTCTTGACTCTTTTACGTACATAGTATCCAACGGTGCACTTGAGAGTGATCCTGTTAATGTGAAGATTAAGATAATAGACCCAACTGTCCCACTTGCACAACAAGACATTATAATATTTACTCCTGGTGAACCTGTTAGGGTAAATACCGACACACTACTTGCTAACGACTCAGACCCTGGTGGAGACGAGTTGGAAGCTATTATTATCGGTGATCCTCTTTACGGAGAGATAGAGTTTACTGATGATGGAGGAATAAACTACATCCCTGACGATGAAATTCCTTACTCTTCTGACACATTATATTACCTAGCTTCGGATGGTGTGCAGTCTGACACAAGCTTTGTTGTACTAAGTAGGCTCGCAGTAGGAGCAGATCTTGCTGATCTTATTGAGATTAATCCAATCTATTTTGATTTTGATAAGGCAAATATCAGACCTGATGCTGCTGTCGAACTTGATAAAATTGTGAAGGTTATGGCTGATTATCCTGGTATGGTTATAGAACTTGGATCTCACACAGACTGTAGAGGTAATGACGATTACAATGAATGGCTTTCAGACAGAAGAGCAAAATCTTCAGCTGCTTACATACAGGAGAGGATAGATAATAAAGACAGGATATACGGTAAAGGCTATGGTGAGAGTGAACCAAATGTTCCAAGTCCAAACGGGTGTAATACATTATCAGAGGAAGAACACCAGCTCAATAGGAGAACTGAGTTTATTATCGTAGACCTTGGCGGAGCAAATACAAGGGACTAAATAATCATTAATTATAGGCACGCATTTATCATGTTTTAAAACATCATTAGTATATTTATATACTGATGAGACTACTTATACCTCTACTTTTTCTTTGTCTTCAAATGAAATCCCAGTCTATAGTGCATTATGTTGGTCCCGTGCACTCGAACCAGAAGAATACTCTATTCGCTAAAGAACAGTATATATACATCACTTCTCCTCATGACGACGATGATATCTATATTAAAATTTCGAAGTTTGGGTCTACAGAACACGATGTGTTGACTCTAATTAAGGGCAGGTCCATATCCTATAGGGTTGGGAACGATGAGAAGACTCCACTTATAATTTTAACTGAAGACCTAGGAAGCAACCTCTCTGATAAGGGTATGATGGTAGAAGGTTTTAGTGATATCGGCCTCTCAAAACCTATCCCAATCTTTGTAGAGACAAGGTTTCAGGCAGGAAATTTTGATCCTAATGTGCTTACACAGTATACAAGTTGGAATACTAAAGGAGATTATGATGAACCTAATGACTGCTGTTCTAATGCCAATGGTGAGGAAAATTATGCACATATCTGGTGGAATGGACTATGGAATGATCTATCTAATAATAATAAACTTCCTTTTATAGTTGAGTTCGATTATAACTTAGATACTTTAGATAATGACTACATATTTCTTGGTTTTTTTGATGGTCACAGCTACTTTATGTCAAATATAGAAAGTGAATTTAATGAATTTACTTGGACAGAGTCAAGAGATATAGCAATAGGACTAGGCGGGTACTTAGTAAGTATAAATACTCAAGAGGAACAAGATCAAATCGTCGAATGGTTTGAAGAACTTCCTTTTGAAGATCAGGAATATGGTCCTTGGATAGGTCTATTCCAAGATCCCTCTGATCCATTATATTCTGAGCCTTCGGGAGGTTGGAGATGGGACGACGGGTCATCACTTAATTTCTATGACCGTCAGCAGGCAAACTCGTCATTTCTTAAGGGAGAGTCGGCTTCAGGTAAAACTTTCAGGTTAGGCCATGGGATATCAAATATTCAGTCGATACACAGGAGATTGTTTTTCACTGTTTTATCACTAGAAGAAGGTGTGACTGAAGTCAAATTGTCAGGACTTGGCGGGGTGGAATCAGATTGGAAAAATGTCCTTGGTAACAGTCAAGACTACGTTTTAGATAGCAATGGAGACTATACATTCTTCCTAAACCAGTACCAGACACACGCATTTGCCCTTGATAACATTCCTGGTTCACCAATCGAAAATTATGATGCTTTAGTAGGTGCTCTTCTTGAGTCTGATAAAAATATTGTTGTTAACGTAGGATTCTGGGGAGGAAGTAACTCTTGGCAGGGGAATGGAAGGGACATAGGTTTTGACCAGATAAAACCGATTGAAAATGTGTCAAATGAGTACGTTTTCCTTAGGGCTGGAGGGGAGATTAATATCAATGGTGAGCAGAGTAATACGAACGAGTACGCGATCGTTGTCGCTCACGAAGACAATACCAAGATATGGCTCCACACTAGTGCTGCAGATACTGCTTCAACTCCTGCAGATCACACAATAGATGCCGGTGAGTACAAGCTGTTGTACTTTGGAGGTGATAATGTAACTTCTGACGACCAGATTTACGCCCTCTCAAACAAGAGGGTTTACGGGTACCAGAATATGGCTGGACAGGATGGAAATGCTGCAAAACAGGCCATGATGCTTGTTAGTGGAATTAATCCTTTGGCATCAAATAAGATTGACGGAATATATAACATTGAAGATGTTGCTAGCACAAAATTTGAGATGGAACTAAGGATACTATCCTCAACAGGTGCAGACTTGAAATTAAATGGAACTCAAGCCAGCTCATATGCCCCCTTCACAGAGACCATAGAGGGTAGGGATGATCTGTCATGGTACCTTTTCGATAACGCAGATCTTGCAACAATACTTCCCCTTGGTCCCGACAAAAGACTTACCATAGAATCTGACGGTCCTGTCTATGGTCAGTACTACGGATATAACTCAGTGCAAGGTCTTGCAGGATATTTTTATTCTTATTCAGATTTTGATGAGGATGGTGTGACAGATGCAGATGATCTTGACGACGATAATGACGGAATATTAGATGCCTGGGAGGGAGATGAAGACACTGACGGAGACGGTTTACTTAATAGGTATGATCTGGATTCTGATAATGACGGGTGTTTTGATACACAAGAAGCAGGGTACACAGACCAAGACAATAACGGAATTTTAGGATATGGAACAACAATAGGAGTATATGTTGATGTCAAAGGTATGGTTATTAAAAATGATGACGGCACAGATGTAGTAGACGGGTACACACTACCTGCTGACTTAGATGGAAGTGGAGCACCTGATTTCAGAGAGAATGGATTCCAAATGACTATAGTCAAACACCCTGAAGATATAATATTACAACCTTGTCCAGACACAGAAAATATTGACTTATACTTTGAGGCAGAGGGAGACGGTGTCAACGTCTCGTACCGCTGGCAGGTAAGTTATGACTCAGGTACGACCTGGAAGAGGATATTTGACGTAGAAAATTATGAGGGAATTATTGATAAAAAACTTGAATTAATTGACTTTGACAGCTCTTTTTTCGGAAATATGTACAGGGCGATTGTGGAGACAAAAGGTTTTGTGTGTGGTGTTGGAGATACCACAAACGCTGCTGCAATAAAAATGCTTCCAGACAACGACGGAGACTGCGTACCTGACGGAAAAGACTTAGATGACGATAATGATGGAATTTTAGATTCTGAGGAGGATACTACTGACATTGACGGGGACGGACTCATAAATAGTTTTGACCTTGACACTGACGGAGATGGTTGTTTTGATGTGATTGAGGCTGGTTTTAGTGACGCTGATGATGACGGAATATTATGTGTTTCTCCTGTTGTTGTTGACTCTCTTGGTGTAGTTATAGCTTGTGATGGGGTACAGGAATGTTCTCCATTAAATGTCACTGACTACAATATTGTAGGATCAGCACAGTTTATTGAAGCAGATAGTTCTTACCTTCTTACTGAAGAGTTAGGTGATCAATCTGGGGCCGTGTGGTCCCTGGAGACAGTAGACCTCTCAAAAGATTTCGAGGTCAAATCAAAATTAAATCTTGGAGATATTACTGATTCCGGAGCAGATGGTATTGCTTTCGTGTTGCAGCCTTTATCTTCAGATCAAGGCTCAAGTGGAGGTGGGATAGGATATGAAGGAATAAACCCTTCTGTCGCCGTAGAGTTTGACACGTGGTTTAACCAAGAGAATGATGACCCTTTCTCAAGTGATCATGCTGCGGTTCACACCAACGGGGTAGTTTCAGGTGACGAATTAGCTGTAGACTTAGGAGAAATTGAGGATGGAATCTATCATGAAGCTATTTTTAGCTGGGTAAAGTCTACTAATACGCTTACTGTGAGCTGGGATGGAAATATTATTATTGAGTACACTAAAGATATTGTCAATGAAGTATTTGGTGGTAATCCTAATGTCTACTATGGCTTTACTGCTGCGACAGGCGGATCGATAAATAACCAGAGCGTTATAATAACTGGAACCTGCTCAGCATCTGGAAGTGGAGAACCTGTAGAAGACGGCTACACTGACCCCTTAGACTTAGATTTAAACGGAACTAAAGATTACATGGAAGTGGCGGTGAGCCCTACAGTTTCTTTAGATCCTGAAGATGTACGAATTGCGGTTCAGACACCTACATTATTTTTTGTTGAAATCGACTATGATGGTCCTTTAACATACCAGTGGCAACTTAACCTTGGAGAGGGATGGATTAATTTAGCAGATACAAATGTATACTCAGGTATAAATTCTGACACTTTAAAGATAGATAGTGTTGTGATTGAGATGGATATGAATCAGTACAGGGTAGCGGTATCAAACCAACTTATCTGCTCAGAGCCTGTTTATTGTAATAGTGCTGTGCTGAAAGTTCTTCCAGATAATGACAAGGATAAAGTTCCTGATATCGACGATTTAGATGATGACAATGATGGTATATTTGACACTGACGAGGGAGATGGAGACGTAGATTCTGACGGTATACCTAATGCTTTTGACCTTGATTCTGACGGAGATGGATGTCTAGATGTCACTGAGGCTGGCTTTACTGATGGAGATGGAGACGGTATTCTTGGCACATCTCCAGTTGATGTGGACTCTTTAGGTACAGTTATTCCTAGGTTGGATGGGTATGTTACCCCTCTTGACAGAGACTCTAATACGTTGTATGACTTCCTTGAGATGGGTTCTCTTGTGACTATTACCTCTGACCCTGCAAGTGTTTCTATTATTGAGACAAGAGATGCCAGGTACGAGATAAAATATACTGCGGATGGCACTGTGATATTTCAGTGGATGGTATCAGTAGACGAGGGAGTTACATGGGAAGATATAGATGATAATGCTATTTACACAGGGACAAGTTCATCAGTTCTTACTCTTACCAATGCACCACTTGAATTTAATGAGTACCAGTTCAAGGTAAAAATTTCTACTCCAGCATTCGTGTGTGATGAAGATGTATTCTCTAGTGTGGCCTTAACGGTACTGCCTGATAACGACAAGGATGGTGTTGCCGATGAAGACGATCTTGACGACGATAATGATGGTATCCTTGACATTTACGAAGGTGATGGAGATGCTGATGGTGACGGAATTATAAATTCTTTTGATCTCGACTCAGACGGTGACGGGTGCTTTGACGTTTTAGAATCAGGCTGTGTTGACCCTGACAATGACGGCTTACTAGGAAGCTCCCCGGTAAAGGTTGATGGGCTGGGACTAGTTGTTGATAGATATATAGCTAAATACGACTTTAGTGGTAACTCAGAAGATACCTCAGGAAATAGTTTCCATGGTATTGTGAACGGCTCTTCTCTTGACACTGATAGGTTTGGTATCCCTAATTCAGCTTATTTATTTGATGGGGTAGACGACTTTATATCAGTAAGTCATGACTCCCTACTTAACCTCGGTATTTATGAGAGATTCTCAATATCACTCTGGGTAAAACCATACAAATTTATTAACTACGGAGAGACTAAAACATTTATGCAAAAACATTCTCCTGAGTATTACTGGAGTTATAATTATGTCTACGAAAATGATACATCTGAGCTTATTTTTGATGTAGGAGACACCACTGCAAATATTTCTTCAGAAGGGACCCTACTTAATTTATTTGATTGGTATCACCTCGTGATACAGAGAGATGGTGACGTGTACACACACTTTGTTAATGGTGACACCGTACGTTCTCTTGTAGACTCTACTGCTATTGGTATTAATAACTCGGATCTTCACATAGGTGGTTCTCAGGACTTGGGAGGATATATTTACGGAGTAATTGACGATATTATAATCTCAGGAAATTACGGATTTTGTAGCTACAAAGCCCCTGAAGATAATGACAATTCTGGGACGTATGATTTCCTTGATTTTGGTGGTGAAATAACCTTAGATTCTATCTCAGATTCTCAGATTATTACAGAGCAAAGTGACACGTACTTTGCAGTCTCAACCTCATCAATAAGTCAGGCTTCTTACTCATGGCAGTACTCTGATGATGGTGGGTCAACATGGAAATTTATAGAAGATACCATCCCGTACTCTGGCGTTAATGATGACACATTAAAGATTTTAGGTGCCCCTCTTACCTTATCTAAAAATCTCTACAGGGTGATACTATCTACACCATCATTTAGATGTGGGGATGATATAACTAGTGAATCTCTAGAACTTACAGTCTTACCTGACAATGATGTAGATGGGATACCAGATTCTGATGATGTCGATGATGATAATGACGGAATATATGATTATGTGGAAGGTAATGGTGACTCTGATGGAGACGGGATAATTAACTCTTTTGATAACGACTCTGATAACGACGGATGTGATGATGTGATAGAGGCTGGATTTTCAGATTCAGATGGAGATGGGATGTTAGGAGGTAGTCCAGTACTTGTTGATGATAATGGTAGAGTGATAAGTGGGGGAGATGGAAATGGATACACTGACCCTGTAGACAGAGACAGCAACTTCGTTCCGGACTATCTTGTTTTCG
This sequence comes from uncultured Marinoscillum sp., assembly GCA_964467915.1. Classification (GTDB taxonomy): domain Bacteria; phylum Bacteroidota; class Bacteroidia; order Cytophagales; family MED-G16; genus MED-G16. The sequence goes on along the minus strand of CAYXSW010000019.1, from coordinate 18,532 downwards.
GGTCTCCAGTAAATATTATTGTTGAGCCGTCAGACGTGTACGTTGTCGAGAGGAGTGACTCATCAGTTAGTGTGACAGTTGAGGTTAAAGACTCTGACACAAAGGTACTATTCATGTGGCAAGTGAGTGATAACGGGGGGATGACCTGGGAAGGGCTTTCTAACACGTCTAATGTCCTTGAGATTATGAACGCAGACATAAGCTATGACCATAGAATATTTAGAGTTATTGTCTCAACTCCTTCTTACATCTGTGGAGGAGAGGTTATCTCAGATCCTTTTAGAATTAAAATTGCTAAAGACTTTGACGTGGACTTTGTTGGTGATTTTTCTGATCTAGATGACGATAACGACGGTATTTATGACTCTTTAGAATGTGAAAACACATCAAGTATACTCATAAGTGGCGATGTTGATACTCTCATCACATCCGGGTACCCAATTGTAGCTCAGTACACTGGAAATACTGGTTCTGGAGGACCTGGAGATATATTTGGTAATAACATTAACGTGTCCATGTTCGTGTCTCCTGGAGACAAATACGAGAGCTGCTACTACGTATCAGACATTAACTTTGATGACGGAATACAAGTAAGAGTTGACGGTAAGACAATCCTTTCATTTAACCAGTACCATTGGGATGTAGGTGAAGGAAAAGCTGACCCTTACCTCACCAGAGAGTTTAATGGAGGAATCTTTGGTAATAAGTGGATTCCTTGGGATAATAACACAAAAATAGAGCTAGTAATAAGGGATGGATCTATTAAACTATATTCTGAAACTATTTCTGGTCAGATGGTAGATGTGATACCTTACATGGACAATACAGTTGATGGCTGGGTTTTAGATAAAAGCTTTAGTTTTTCATGTAAAGATGGGTTCAACTTAGAAGTGAAAAACACCAATCATGATGGTCCATCATCTTTTGTCTCTGACAACAAGATATATGCATACGTGTGCAATGATGTTGACTCCGACGGAAAGAATAATAACAGAGACTTTGACTCTGATGATGACGATTGCTTTGACGTAAGGGAAGCTGGATTCCAAGATAAAGATAATGACGGAATGCTCGGAGATAGTCCTGTTGTGGTTGACTCTTTAGGTAGAGTAGATTCTGATTCAGGATATGAATTACCTGTAGATAATGATGCAAATGGAACTTATGATTTCCTTGAGGAGGGTTTTACTATTGAAATTTTAAGTTCTCCTGAGCAGTATTCTCTTATCAGAGAAGGTGATACGTTCAGTCTATTTGTAGATGTTAACTTAACTAATCGATTTGTTTACCAGTGGCAGGTACAAGATGAGTACAGTCTGTTCTGGGAAAATGTATCTGACACTGTAGTTGGATTGACATCTTACTCAGGATCAAACACTAATCAGTTACAGATTTCAGGTGTGAATTTTGATCAAAACCAGTTAGATAACATTTTCTTGAGCTATAGGCTTATTATATCATCCCCTTCTTATCTATGTGAGGATGATATATTAACTTCACCTTTTGAAGTAGAGGTTTATCATAAGGACTTGCATATTCCAAATGGATTTTCACCTAACAATGACCGTATTAATGACACGTGGGTAATAAGGGGTTTGGAGCAATACCCTAATCATAAGATTAGAATTTATAATGTTTGGAACACAAAGATTTTTGAATCGAGAAATTATAAAAATGACTGGGATGGAACCAACCAGACTCAGATTTATTTTGGTGATGGGAGACTTCCAGAGGGTACATACTATTATATTTTCGATTTAGGTAATAACACTAAACCACTTAAAGGATTTGTTTTTATTAAAAGAGATTAGACTTTAGAATTAAGATTTGGAAAATATATTGATTAAATTTGCGTTTAATATCAAATTACATTACATGCTAAGAAAAGTATTCACACTTCTTTTTTTAATTGTCTTTTCAGTTAATGGTAATTTGATTGGACACGCTACAAATAATTGCCCTACAGCTTCTGATGACGGAAATATTCTTGATGAGGGCGGCATAACCAACGGAAATGTTTTGAGTAATGATATAGATTTAGATGGAGATCTTCTACAGATATTTAGTGTTATTAATTTACCTAATCACGGCTCTCTCACTTTTGAGACTAATGGTGATTACACTTACCAGCATGCTGGAGACGAGTTTTATTCTGATTTATTTACATATGTTATGACAGACGGTGTCTGTTTTGATACTGCAGACGTTGTGATAAGCATTACGCCTGTTAATGATAAACCAGTAGTTGTCCAGGATACTTTTTATGTGAATGAGGGAGATACGCTTGTTGTCCTTAACACCGATTCAACACTCATAGTGAAAAACGATTTAGATACAGATAATATAAATAGTGAATTAAGAGCTGTACTTACTATTCCTCCTTTTTATAACGAAGGTATATTTTCAATTGGAAACAGGGGAGCCTTTACATATATCCACGGATGTAATGACGCAACATTAGATGTGTTCCAATATAAAGTTAATGATGGTCTTCTGACATCGGAACTTCAAGATAGTGTGTTGATATTTATACAGAATGAGGCCCCTTTCGGAGAGCCAGATATGTATTCTGTAGATCATGGTGCCACATTAAATGTTGACGAGTTAAATGGCTTACTTATAAATGATGTTGACTCTTTTGCTTGTGATACGTTAAGAGTAACTCTTGTTCAGCCGCCAAGTATGCACATAGGTACATTTAGTCTAGACTCGAACGGAACATTTATATACATCCATGATGGTACATTTATACCTAATCAAGACTACTTTGTGTACCAACTCTCAGATGGGCAAGATAATGCAGTTGAGACTGACACAGTTTTTATTAGCATAAATAGTCCATCTCCTACTACTAGCTCACTAAGTTTTGCTGTAGATGAAGGAAAGGAACTTGTGGTTGACTCAATAGAAAGTATTCTTCCTGTTTCATCAAGTAACCTTGGACTTGAACTTTCAGTTGAAATTTTTCAAGATCCATTTAGGGGAACTCTACTTCCTTCTGGGCAGATAAATGCTGATGGATCATTTATTTATAAGCACGACTGCTCTGATGTCCCAAACGAAGATTACTTCCTTTTCAAGGTTAAAGATTCTCTTACTGAGTCTATAGACACTGTTTTTATTACCGTAAATAATGTGTGTCCTGTCGGTGAAAATGATTTTTATAAGATATCTGAGGGCCAGACGATAGATATAGCGGCTAATCTAGGTGTCATATTTAATGATAATGATGACAACTCTTGTGATCCACTAACTGTATCACTAGTCACACCGCCATTATACCACACAGGTAGTTTTACTCTAAATTCTGACGGATCATTTATATATACCCATGACGATAGTGAAAATTTCGAGGATCTGTTCTCTTACAGACTCTCAGATGGAGAGTGCACAGGTGCTGTGTATACTGTGACTTTGGCAGTTGATTCAGTTGATGACAAGCCACCTGTAGTGACTGACGATAGTTTTATACCATGTCTGAAAGAAGGTGAGACCTTAAATATTACTACGTACCTAGACGGTATACTAGGAAATGATGTTGACCCAGACCCAAAAGATACTGTGCTAACCGCTCAATTAATTCAGGGAGTCTCTCACGGAACACTTCTTTTTAATGATGATGGGACTTTTACTTACACACATGACGGGGGAGAAGACGAAAATGATTTCTTTACCTATATAGCATTTGATGGTGATTTCTATAGTTTGGACACCGCTATAGTTACGATATGTATAGATCAAGTTAATGACTGTCCAGACGCTGTGGATGATTCGTTTTTTATTAATGAAGGACAGGTTTTAGACTCGACTGTTGCAAGAAATGATACGGATAATGACTTGGTTATTACAGATAATAATTACGCTGTGACTATTGCTCCATCTGTCGGAACGCTGGAGCTAAGGTCAGACGGATCATTTACCTACACACCTCCGACACAGATAAGTCCACCTGGACCAGAGGTTGTTACATTTGAGTACGAAATTACAGATCCTGATCCGTCAACAAGCTGTTCTGACAAGGCTACTGTAACTATCAGGATTAACTCAATAAATGATTGCCCTATAGCATCTGATGACACAATTTCTGTTGATGCATTAACTAATGATATAATTACTAAAGACCTAATTGCAAATGATTTTGACATAGATAATCCACTTGATTCCTCAAGTATTTTTATATTAGATCCTCCATTATACGGTGATTTAGTTGTGAATAATGACGGTACGATAACGTATGATTATATTGGGTCTCCTAGTAAGAGAGATAGTATTACTTACGCTGTACAAGACTCTCTAGGATGTATATCTAACTTCGCTAAAGTTCTAATTAACATTGAAAATATTCAATATCCTGAGTACGATCTACCATCTTATTTTACTCCAAATTCTGATAGGTTTAATGACTTTTTTACAGTAAAATATAAGAATATAATACCCGGAAACGTTACATTTGAGGTTAGGATAATGGACAGGTACCAGAGAATTGTCTTCGACGGTGTTGTAAACAGTGACATTATTTGGGATGGTATTGATAAAAACACTACAGGAGACGCAAAGAAAGGGTTATATTTTTATGAGATAACGCCGATTGAGTATGGAGATATTAGGGCCAGAACTATTGTCGGAGTAATATTTTTAGATAGATAATGAAAAAAAATTTAATATTATTTATTTCTTTTTTTACCGCATTAACATCCTACTCACAGGAATATGTTGAGATACTTAGAGCCTCAGATAATAACATTTTAGTAAATCCAGCTCTTTCTGGAATTGATGGGAGAAATTCACTTACAATTCTTGACACGAGATCACTCAGAGGTTCAAGGTTTAGCTCTGCGCTAAGCTATGCCTCAGCTAGTTTTAGGATGACAGATAACATGATATATTGCCCTGCCCCTGGATACTTTTCAAACAATAGTGGGAGAAGAAGCTCTCAGAGAATTACAAACAATCACTTCCAGACTAGTGTCGACTTCTTAAACTATTCAAACGATATTTTCAGAAGACTGTCAGCTGGCCTAACTTTCGGTTATAGGCAACAGTTAAATAGGGAAATGAATGTGATGTTTGCTATGAAGGCATCTTTCTCTCAAGATAAGTTTAACCTACTCGCGTGGGATACTTCTGATCCACTATATCAGAACTGGTCTAATAATGGGTTTAAACAGTCTTTGTTTGGGTTAACTCCTGGAATAACAGTTTACACTAGAAATTTTTTGATAGGAATTTCTTCAAAAATTGCACTGACAAATGAAGAAAAATTTAGCTACCAAGATGGTAAATTTGATCCTTTTGGAAATGCTACCATTGCCACAGTATCATACGATGTTCCTATTGGAGAAAGTATTCTCTCTCTCAGTGGTAACTACGTAATTATTGATGATGAACCTAACTTCTACTCTTTTGGAGCCAAAGTTCCTCTCTCTGGTAATATTTCAGTCATGGGTGGATCACGTGATCTCGTGGAAGTTTTTGCTGGAGTTGCGCTAAATTTTTATGATAAGACATCTATAGAAATATTCATAAATAACTTTATTGGGGATAATGTGAGAAATAATGTCCCAATTTACTCTATAAGGCTAAAAGCTTTCGATATTTTTTAGTTAAACACTGTATTTATTGTAATTCATTCTTATATTTAATTCCTTAATGGAAAATAAGAAAAACACGTATACTGAGGATAGTATAAAGTCATTAGATTGGAAGGAACATATACGTACTCGTCCAGGTATGTATATTGGGAAATTAGGTGATGGATCAGCTAAAGATGATGGTATTTACGTACTTATTAAAGAGGTTATAGATAATTCGATAGATGAACACCTGATGGGTCACGGGAAAGTAATTAAGATTAAGGTGAAAGATCATATGGTAGAGGTTAGGGATTATGGCAGGGGAATTCCACTAGGTAAAGTTATAGACTGTGTGTCAAAAATTAATACTGGAGGTAAATATGATTCAGAGGCATTCCAGAAGTCAGTAGGACTTAACGGAGTTGGTCTAAAAGCAGTAAATGCTTTATCTACTAAGTTTCATATAGAGTCTTTCAGGGAAGGAGAGACAAAACACGCACAGTTTGAAAAAGGAAATACTACATCCGAAAAAGATATCCAGAATACCGAGGAGAGGAATGGTACATTTATAAGGTTTGAGCCAGATAACTCTATATTTAAAAATTATAATTACATACCTGAATACCTAGAAGATCAGATATGGAATTACGCATACCTTAATTCTGGTCTTACGCTTAACTACAATGGGAAGAAGTACCACTCTGAGAATGGTCTTCTTGACCTGCTAGAAAATAAGACTGATGTTGAATCTATAAGATACCCAATAATCCATTTTAGTGGTCAAGATATTGAGTGTTCTCTCACTCACACAAATAATTATGGTGAAGAGTACTACTCCTTTGTTAATGGTCAGTACACAACACACGGAGGAACTCATCTTGCTGCGTTCAAGGAGGGCATAGTAAAGGCTGTGAGAGAGTTTTATAAGAAAGACTACGACGCAACAGATATCAGGGCTAGTGTTGCTGGTGCGGTTGCTGTGAGAGTACAAGAGCCTGTGTTTGAGTCACAGACTAAGACAAAGCTAGGTTCTCTTAATATCAGTCCAAAAGGACAGACAGTGAGGTCGTTTGTTAATGACTTTGTAAAGAAAGAGTTAGACAACTACCTACACAAGAACCCAGAGACTGCGCAGGCACTTCAGAAGAGAATACTTCAGTCTGAGAGGGAGAGGAAAGAGATAGCTGGAATTAAAAAACTAGCTAACGAAAGAGCTAAGAAAGCTAAAGTTCATAATAAGAAGTTAAGGGACTGTAGAATTCATCTCAATGACAAGAGGGGTGACGATGAGCTTAAAGGAAACTCTATGATATTTATAACAGAGGGAGATTCAGCTAGCGGATCAATTACTAAGTCAAGGAATGTCCAGACACAGGCAGTATTTAGCCTTAGGGGTAAACCATTCAACTGTTTTGGTTATACTAAAAAAATAGTCTATGAAAACGAAGAGTTTAATTTGCTCCAGCACGCACTTAATATTGAGGATAGTTTAGATGGGTTACGTTACAATAAGATAATTATAGCAACTGATGCTGATGTTGACGGCATGCACATAAGGCTACTTTTACTCACCTACTTTTTACAGTTTTTTCCAGATCTTGTAAAAATGGGTCATGTGTACATACTTGAGACACCTCTGTTTAGGGTAAGAAATAAGAAAAAAACTTTCTATTGCTATGATGACGAGGAAAGGAATAAGGCTGTTGAAGAAACAGGTAAAAACCCTGAGATCACGAGATTTAAAGGACTTGGAGAGATATCACCTTCTGAATTTAAGAATTTTATAGGTGATGAGATGAGGCTTGAGCCTATAATTCTTAACAGAAAATCGAAGATAAATGAGCTCTTATCTTTTTATATGGGGAAAAACACACAGCAGAGACAAGAATTTATAATAGAAAAATTAAGAGTAGAGAAAGATTTAATTGATGTCAAAGAATGAGTGAGGATAAAATAAATAAAGATTTGGAGGGGGCAATAGCAAATGAGAATCCAGTATCTGACCTGTACGAAGATTGGTTCTTAGACTACGCATCATATGTGATACTAGAGAGGGCTATCCCTTCTATTGACGATGGCCTAAAACCTGTGCAGAGGAGAATACTTCATTCGATGAATAATATAGAAGATGGCAGGTATAATAAGTGTGCAAATATAATTGGGAGTAGCATGCAATTCCACCCACATGGTGACGCCTCAATAGAGGATGCTCTTGTGAATCTTGGTCAGAAGGATCTACTTATTGATACTCAGGGTAATTGGGGGGATGTTAGGACAGGTGACAAGGCGGCAGCCTCTAGATATATTGAGGCAAGAGTTTCGAAATTTGGTATTGAGACTCTTTTTAATGAGAAAACTACTGTTTGGAAGCTATCATATGATGGGAGAAAGAAAGAGCCGACTAACTTACCAGTAAAGTTTCCTCTGCTACTCGCGCAGGGTGTCGAGGGTATAGCCGTAGGTTTATCTACTAAGATAATGCCGCATAATTTCTGTGAACTTATAAAGTCATCAATTTCATACCTTAAAGAAAAATCATTTAAACTGTATCCTGACTTTCCAAATGGAGGAATGGTAGACATAACAGATTATAATGATGGTAGGAGAGGGGGAAAGATTCGAGTGAGATCAAAAGTAAGAGAATTAGATAAGTCTACTCTTATAATTGATGATATTCCTTATAACACAACTACTACTAGTCTTATTGATTCTATTATAAAGGCCAATGACAAGGGTAAAATTAAGATAAGGAAGGTGGTAGATAACACAGCAGAAAAAGTTGAGGTTTTAGTTCATCTACATAAAAATCAATCTCCCAGCATAACAATTGATGCGCTTTATGCATTTACTGATTGTGAGGTTTCAATATCTCCCAATGCATGTGTTATTGTCAAGGAGAAACCTCAATTTCTTGGTGTAAAAGAAATTTTAAAGTATTCATCAGAGTCTACTAAGAATTTGTTAAAGAAAGAACTTGAGATAAAGAGAGATGAACTAAAAGAAAAGATTCTTTTTTCAAATCTAGAGAGAATTTTTATTGAAAATAAGATATACCAAAAAATTGAAGAATGTGAGACCTGGAATGAAGTGATTGACACGATAGATAAAGGGCTAGGCCCATATAAAAAAGACTTTTATAGGGAGATAGATAAAGATGATATTGTGAGACTTACTGAAATAAAAATTAAGAGGATATCCAAATTTGATAAAGATAAGCTTAATGATTCCATAGTTAAATTAAATGAGGAGCTTACAAAGACTAATAAGAACCTTAAAAACATTGTTGATTTTACCATTGAATACTATTACAATATTTTAAATAAGTATGGGAAGGGGAGAGAGAGGAAGACTGACATTGTTAAATTTGATACAATAAAGATTAAGTCAGTTGCTGCAAATAATGTCAAACTTTATGTTAATAGGAAGGAAGGTTTCATAGGTTACGGAATAAAGAAAGAAGAATTTGTCTGTAACTGTTCAGATATTGATGACATAATTACTTTCTGTGCTGACGGTTCCTACAAAATTGTTAAAATTCAAGATAAAGTCTTTGTAGGTAAAAATATTGTTTTGACACAGATATGGAAGAAAAGTGATAAGAGGATGGTGTTTAATGCTTCTTATCTGGACATAAAGAAAGGTTTCTCCTACGTGAAAAGGTTTCAGGTTACCTCAGCAACTAAGGAGAAGATTTATAACTTAGGCAAGGGAGATAAAGGATCAAAGCTTCTCTATATTGCATCTCGTCCTAATGGTGAGTCCGAAGTAGTCACAGTGCATATTCATGCATCTCAAAAAGCCAGAAAAAAGGTCTTTGATTATGATTACTCTGAAATTGAAATAAAAGGTAAGGCTGCAAGAGGAAATATATTATCTAAGTACAGGGTAAGGGCTGTGAAAGAGAAAAGTGTTGGTTTATCTACTTTATCTGGAATAAAAATATATTATGATAATTCGATTGGAAGATTGAATACTGAGCAAAGAGGAGAGTACCTGGGAAAATTTAATGGAGATGATATGATTATAGCAGTATATAAAGATGGTAATTATGAACTTACGTCTTTTGAGTTAACAAATAGATATGACTGGAATAATATTTTATTTCTTGATAAGTATAAAGACGAAGGAGTTATGTCTGCAGCATACTTTGATGGAAAATTGAAAAATTATTATGTTAAAAGATTTAACATAGAAACTAACACTATGAATAAGAAGTTTTTATTTATATCTCAGGAAAAAGGGTCTAAGTTAGAGTATGCATCATTTAAATCTGGGGAGGTAATCTCATTTAAGTACTTCATAAATAAGAAACTTAAACCAACAGAAATTAAGTTAGATGATTTCATTGACGTAAAAGGATGGAAATCTATTGGCAATAAAATAAATTTTGATAAGATAAGGTCAGGTACTTTTTCACTATTAGAAAGAAATGAAGATCTTTCATTAGAACAAAAAAAGGAAAAGGTTTTGCCTTATATTAAAGGTAGAGAAGAGATGAAGCAAGAGAATTTTGATGTGGGTGAATCATTGGAACTTGATCTGGATACTGATCAACTAAATTTATTTGATGAAAAAGATTAAGGTAGCCGTTGATATAGGTAATTCAAATATTGTCATCGGACTATATATAGATGGTGTTTGGGAAAAAATTTATAGACTTAGCTCTAGAAAAAATATTACATATTGGACTTTTAAGAATAAACTTCAGAAAATTATATCACTTAATGATTTTAACCCCTCAAATGTAGAAAAAGTAGTTATAAGTAGCGTTGTGCCCACATTGACTGACGTAGTAAGATTGTCTTGTAATGATATTTTATGTGAAGATATCTTCATAGTAAAACCTGCAAACGTAAAACTTTTGAAGATTAAAATTGATGATATTAAAGAGATTGGATCAGACCTTGTATGTAATGCGGTTGAGGCATCAAGTATGTACAATGATAATGTTATTATTGTTGATTTTGGGACTGCTTTAACATTTACTGTAGTATCAAAGTCTAATCAGGTTTTGGGAGTTAATATTGTCCCGGGACTTCAGACAGCAATAAATTCACTCTATAAAAATACAGCTAAATTACCGTCAATAGACATTGTTTTGCCAGATACTGTGATTGGAAAAAATACTGTTCATTCTATTCAAAGTGGTATTATGTTTGGATATGTAGGTCTAATAAGAGAGATGATAGATAAAATTAAAACTGAATTAAGTGGTGATACAAAAGTTGTCGCTACAGGTGGGCTATCTAAATTTGCAAAACCTTTAAAGGGCTTTTTTCATGATATTGTTCCTACTTTGACATTAGATGGAATGATTAAGATTTTAGATGGAAACAATAAAAAAAAGAGATAAATTGCTAAAATATTGGAACTAAATTTCAATTATTCAGTATATAAAATTGTAAACATTAAATTAATTTAAAATTTTATTATGAAAAGTGTTATTACCTGTGATATGGAGGGTAGAGTTCTTACGATGAACGATGATGCAGTAAAGATTTTTGGTTATAAAAAAGAGGAAATTATTGGAAAGAAAAGAGTTTCAATATTTTCTCCAGGTGATGTTGTTATCCAACATGTTGGTAATTGGCTTGCCACAGCAGATAAATTAGGTGAGTATGTTGGCAAGACATACTTCTTAAAGAAAGATGGATCTAAAATAAATGCTAAAATAAGTATAAGACCGACATTTGCTGATGGTAAAAGTAAGGCTCAGACAGGATACTGTGGAGTTACTGAAGTTATTGATGAAAATGTAGACGTTCCAATAAACTTTTTAACTAAGATAATTAAAGGTGTTGCCATAACAAGGGTTCCTTTTACTAGTGCCTCAATATTACCTGTGTTAGCTATAGCATCTTACTATGCAGGTATTGGTGATGGACTATTTAATGTCACGAGCTTAGTTTTAGCAGTTTTAGGAGTTTTACTCTTACATTTAGCTTCTAATGTATTTAATGATTATTTTGATGTTAGTGATGGCACAGACGAGGGAAATAATGAATATTTTCAACCTGGAGGTGCAGCAATCACAGGGGGAAGTAGAGCTATTGAATTGGGTATTATCACACTAAATAAAACTAAATCTGTTGCTAAAAGATTAGTTTTTACTTCTTTAGCATTAGCTTCACTTTTATTCTATAACATGTATTCGGTTACCGGATCTACAGAAAATATTAAGGGTGCACTTTTTGTGGGCCTGCTTGGCTTATTTTTAGGATATTTTTATACTGCAAGACCGCTTAGGTTAGTATCTAGAAGGGGTCTCGGAGAACTTGCAGTATTTCTTGCTTTTGGTCCTCTTTTAACACTTGGGACAGGTTTTGCTATTTCTTCAGAAACTATAAGCTTGTTCTCTAGTGACTTTTATATGCTTCTTTCTCTCGGTGTTCCTTTTGGATTTTTAACTACTAATATTTTATATATTAATCAATTTCCTGATTCAAGTAGTGACGCGTTAACAGGAAAAAATCATCTTGTTGTAACTCTTGGTAAGAAACTTGCTAGATGGCCTTATTTGATATTCCTGTCTTTAGGGTTTTACTCTTCTGTGTACCTAACTGATTTACTTAACACTCATCAGAATTTTGATAAAAATGTATTCTTAATTGGTAACTCTGTTTTATACGTGTTCGGTCTATTTATTTTTATTAATTTATATAAGAATTACGAAAGTAGAAACCTTGTAAAATCTAACATAAATACTATAATACTTCAGACTCTATTTGCTGTATTTTATATTATATCACTTAATTTATTTTTCGTCTAATGAGGTTGTATGTAATGCGTCATGCGCAGACAGAATACAACAAGAAGGGTATCATTCAAGGGTCAGAAGTAGACAGTGATATAAATGAATATGGTGATAGTCAATCTTCTCTTTTCTTTGAATATTATAAGTCTATTCCTTTTGATATGGTTTATGTATCTAACTTGAAGAGAACATATCAGACAGTTAGGAGATTTATTGAGTCAGGAGTTCCTTGTAAGAAACTTAATGAATTTAATGAGATAAGTTGGGGTGTAAACCAAGGTAAGTGCGATGATTTAAAAGAATATGCAGAACTTATCAAAACATGGCTATCAGGGGATCTTGATAATAAGTTTAAAAATGGTGAATCTCCAAATGAGATGTCAGAGAGATTAGAGAAGGGTTTTAATTATGTTCTAAAAGGAGGTCATAAAACAGTTTTATTATGTATTCACGGGCGTGCTCTTAGAATTTTATTATCAAAAATAATAGACGGTGACCTTACTAAAATGGACAAGTATGTACACTCCAACACAGGTGTTTACATAATTGATTATAAAAAAGGTGAATTTAAAGTAGTTAGTGAAAACTTAAGAAATCACTTGAAATAATATTTATTTCTTTGCTTTGGCGGTAGTTTTTCTCTTAGTTCTCTTCTTAGCTTTTTCTATAATTTTCTCTGCAATGACGTCGGCAAGAATCCTTCCGCAGTACTCACAAAGAATGATTTTCTTTTTCTCTTTTATTTCAGCTTGCCTTTGAGGAGGAACGATATTAAAACACCCACCACATGCACTCCTTGAAACTTTTACTACTGCAAGACCGTTTCTTTGTTTATTCACAAGTTTTTCGTAAGAAAGTAATAAACTTGATTCAATTTTTTTTGAAGCCTTAGCCTTTAAAGAATCTAGTTTCTTTTCTTCTTCTTTACTTTCGTCTGACAATACTTCTAGATCTGCCTTTTTTGACTTTAATATTTGGGTTCTTTCTTTAATAACTTTTTTAGTAGCTTTTACATCTTCATTTATTTCTTCGATTTTAACCTCGTTCTCACCAGATCTTTTCACAAATAATTTAGAGTCTAGTTCTTGAAGTTCAATTTCTTTTGAAATGGCATCATATTCTCTGTTATTTCTAACATTCATCTGCTGATCTTTATACTTTTTTACTAGTTTTTTAGCTTCAGATACTTTGTTTTTTAAATCATCAATATCCTTATTTTTATTTTCGATATCGTTTTTGAAATTATCTAATCTAGTATTATAACCTATCAGTTCGTCTTCCAGGTCCTGTACCTCTTCAGGCAGAGCTCCTCTCACTTTTTTGATTTCAAATATTTTGGAGTCAATTTCTTGTAACTTAAGTAGATTCGCTAATTTTTTTTCTATACTATGTTCCATTTACTTAATAATATTTTATTGGATTTGTATTCTCATTTGTTAAATGAAGTGCAATATTAATTAAATTTTTGTTTAAAAATTCAAATATCAAGTCTTTTGTAAACTGTTCACTTTCGTAGTGTCCAATATCTACCAATATTATACTATTATTAGCTTCAAAAAAATCATGGTATTTAAAATCAGAAGTAATAAATACGTCTGCTCCTTTTTTTATAGCATCATTTATAAGAAAGCTTCCAGAACCACCACAAACTGCAATTTTATTAATTTTTTCATTTAATACTTTGGTGTGTTTTATTGACTTACATCCAAATTTTTCTTTTAGTTCACTTAATAGGCCATCAAATTTAATTTGTCTATCACCAAGCATTCCCGAACCAACATTTTTTGATTTTATTTGAGAGTCAGTTATAAAATAATTGGGTTCATCATATGGGTGGAATTTATTGATAACATCAATAACTTCTCCCATCACTTTAAAATCGAAAAACAATTCTATTTTTATCTCATCAACTTCTTCTTTTTTATTAATTGAACCTAGAGACGGATTGGATTCTTCTTGGGGAATAAATGTACCTATTCCTTTATTTTGAAATGAACACTCCTTGTATTTACCTATATGACCTGCTCCTATTCTATATACTTTATCCAAAAACTTATCCTTATCTTTTTCGGGTATATACAATTCCAGCTTTTTAGAGAATCCGTCTTTAGGTTTTAAAAATTTTAGATTTTTTAATTTTAAGATCTGAGATATTTTATTATTTACTCCATCTCTTATATTATCTAAGTTGGTATGAATTGAGTATATATTTATGCTGTTTTGGATAGCTTTAGTTATTACTCTACCAGTCCAATGAGACGTGTCTACAGAATTTATCCCACCAAAAATTATAGGGTGGTGAGATACTATAAGATTGCATTTTTTCTTAATAGCTTCTTCTACTACCTTCTCTGTGCAATCTAGAGAAATAAGACACCCAGTAATTATAGAATCTTGATTTCCTACCATGAGGCCAGAATTATCATAATGTTCCTGATAAATTGGAGGAGCCCATTTCTCTAAAGATTCAATAATTTTACTTAATTTCATATTCAATGGAATTTTTCAAAAATATTTTATTTTTTCCTATATCTCAGATAATTAGATTTTTTACAAGTCTAAGAAATTTTTTATATGAATCTGGAATACTTAAACGTAAAATATATAAAACTAAAATTATTTCTGTTGGGAATTTGATTATGGGAGGTGCAGGAAAAACTCCTACAGTTGAATATATATCAAGGTATTTGATTGAAAAGAATATTTTTTTCTCTATTGTTAGTAGGGGATATAGGAGAAGAACTAAGGGATTTGTCATTGCATCTGAAAATGATGATTTTAGATCTATTGGAGATGAGCCAACTCAATACTATAATAAATTTAAAAATAATTCAAAGGTAATGGTCTCAGAGGACAGAAATGTTGCCCTGAAGTACTGTGATGACAATGATATTGATTATGTGATAATGGATGATGCATATCAAAATCATTCATTTGAAAAAAACACAGATATTCTTATATCTTCTTATAATAGACCTTTTTTTAATGATTATGTCTTCCCAATGGGAATGCTCAGAGAATCTAGAAAAAGTTCTAATAGAGCTGATATTCTTATTTTTTCTAATTGTCCAGATGATATGAATGCTGAAGAAAGAAGTGCCTTCATAAACAAGTCATTAAAATATTTAAATAAGAAAATTCCTATACTATTTTCTAACATAAAGTATTTGGACCCTGTTAAGATTTTTGGTTCCAAATTAAATAATAGGGTAGTCGTTATTTCTTCAATCGCGTACCCTGGTAAGTTTTTTGATTATATTAAATCAGAATATGATGTTATTAAACTAATTAAGTTTGATGACCATCATGAGTATACTGAGAATGAAGTCCGTTCCATAAAGGATATTCTTAGTGATAACATTTCACTTATTATGACAGAGAAAGATGCTGTTAAAATATGTGAATTTTCAGATATATTAACACCTTATAACGTATATTATGTTCCAATTCAAATAAATTTTCCATTTAAAAATAAATTATCTGAATATATCTGAGGTATGAGAACATACTTTTCCATCATTTTAATCTTTATGAGCCTTGAGGTGATGTCACAACAGAGGCGCGAACAAAGCACAGAGAATAGAGGAAGTGAAAATAAAGGAGATAAGTCGAGAACTATTCTCGATGACTCAACTAAGACTATTTATGGTATGAATACATCAAGATATATGTCTAAAGATGATTTTTTATCAGGAGATACAATGTTCATTACTCTAGACTCCTCTTTAACAAATATTGAGAAAGTCTCATTAGATGAAAAAAATTATTTTACTTACCAGAGTCTGGGAAATATTGGTACGCCAATAAATGATATCTTTAATTATCATCCATCAACTTTTTCAGTTACCTCCGGAATTAATTCTCTTGATTATTATTACTTAGTTTCTTCAGAGTCAAAGTTTTACGATACGAGATCTCCGTATATTGATTTATCCCTTTTTTTTGGTGGAAATGGGAGGTCTATGGTTGATTTTGTTTTTTCAAGAAATATTAATAAAAATTGGAATATAGGTTTTGATATTCATAGAATTTCAGCAGACAAACAAATATCTGCATCAAAAACTAAGGGTGATAAAAATATAAAGTCATCACTCTTCAAGTTATTTGTGTATCATAAATCTGAAGATAAAAAATTAACCTTATACTCTGATTTTGTCTCTTTTAGACATCAAATTTTAGGTAATGGAGGTGTTGACATTGTATATGATTCACTTCCGCTAGAGTTCTTTATTTATAATGATTTTGGCACAAGACTAAAGGATGTTGAGAACCTTGAGAGAAGAAAAAGAATAAACATTTTTGTAAATTATAAATTAGTTGAGGGCCTTGAAATATATAATGACTTCAAATATAACACGCAACAAGTTGACTACTTAGATGAAAATTATGTTGAAAATAGTGATTATTATAATAATTTTTTCCTTAATAATATTAATACCTCAGACTCTATTAAGATAAATTCAGTAAATAACAGAGCAGGTATTAGAGGTCTTTTAGGCGACATTAATTATAATTTTTATGCTAATTATAAAAAATACAGTTATAGGTATACTGATAACTTAAATTCTAATATGTTTAACGAGTTCTATCTAGGAGGGATAATTAACTTCTCTAAAAGTCAATTTAATATTCTTGCAGACTTTAAGTTAAAGACCACTGGTGACTACAGTCTTCTAGGAAAAATAGAATCAAAAGTTTTAGATATGAGTTACTACAGTGGATTGCATGTCCCTACAATATTCCAATCTTCATATTCAGGTAATCACTTTCAGTGGGATAATGACTTTAATTCCTCATTTATTAACTCATTAGAAGCTGCTGTAAAGGTTAACTCAAAACAAATGTTCTTCTCCCCATTCATAAGACTAACTTCAGTTAAGGACTATATTTACTTTACAGACGAGAGACTGCCAAGTCAACATAAAGAGGTTTTATTTAATAATCAATTTGGAGTTAATTTTAATTTTAACCTATTTAATAAAACTATAAACCTAGATAGTAGGTACTCATACAATACCATTTCAAAATCTTCAACTGAAATATTAAGTATTCCAAAACACCATCTATATTCAAGATTATATTATACTGGACAATGGTTTGATAATTCTATTCCAGTTCAGTTTGGAGTCAACGCTTATCTAAGATCAGAATATTATGGAAATGCTTACGAAACTTCATTACAGACATTTTATGTCCAAAATAATTTTCTTTTAGAAAGAAATTTAAGGTTAAACTTATTCTTTGCTATGCAAGTAAAGAATTTTAGAGTTTTTCTTAAAATGACTCATTTTAGTCAATTTGATAAATTTGATGGATATTTTGTTACACCTTACTATCCTGCTCAGAAAAAAGTATTAGATTTAGGAGTTAAGTGGTATTTCTTTAACTGATGAAGACAAGATTATTATTATTATTATTATTATTATTATTCTTTTTTAGCAATAATGTTTACTCTCAAACTTACATAAAAGTTAATGGTGCTACATCTATAGTTGGTGTACCAGGAATTGGAATAGAAGTTCCTATATCTAAGAAATTTACTTTTCAACTT
The DNA here is from genome assembly GCA_964467915.1 of uncultured Marinoscillum sp. Taxonomy (GTDB): domain Bacteria; phylum Bacteroidota; class Bacteroidia; order Cytophagales; family MED-G16; genus MED-G16. The sequence goes on along the minus strand of CAYXSW010000019.1, from coordinate 654 downwards.
GACGCAACGATGTCATTTTGGAATTCTATTACAATTGACAAGTTTTCATCTAGACCATATGTATTTAATCAAATTTTTCCTGAAGTTAGATATTTTACAAAAGAAATAAATGATGGGTTTTATGTAGGAACTCATTTTGGTTATGGAATGTTTAAATTATCAAAAAATAAAAGTTATGCATCCCAAAATAAATATCAGTATGGTTATATATTTTTTGCTGGTTTTACTTTTGGATACCAGTGGCAGTTTAAAGATAGGTGGCTTGTTGATGCTTTTATAGGAGGAGGCTATTCTAAAGCTACATACGAAGGTTTTGAGAAACAGACAGGATCAAGATATGATACAGATTCAAATGTTAATTTTAGTGCGCAGTGGATTCCTTACAGAGGTGGCATTATGATAGGGTATAGATTTTAATTTAAATATTTGTACATTAGAATATGAAAAAATTACTATTCTTAACCTTAATTTATTTTCCACTATTATCCCAAGACTATCAAACACCTCCTGATGTAATCAGATCATTAATTGAAGCTGATCCCCAACCTACGATTAATTTAACTAAGGAAGGCGATTTAGCTTTGGTATTAAATAGAGATGGTTACCAGTCTATCGAGGAATTAGCTAAAGATGAGCTAAGAATTGCTGGAACAA
>CAYXSW010000018.1:0-34038 GCA_964467915.1 uncultured Marinoscillum sp. | reverse complement strand
AAAGAGGGATAAATCCCTAAATAAAAAATGGCTTCTTTTGAAGCGCTCGCAAAATTAGAAATTATTTATATAATCACCAAGAAATAAAAAAATATTTATAAAGAATTTACTAATAGTCAAAATAAGCATTTAAAATAGCTAGAAAGCCTATTTTATTAAGAAAAATTATATAAGAATATTATTTTGAAATTTTATTTTTAAAAATAGGCACAGTGCTACATGGTTCGCCATACATTAAACTAAAAACTACTTGAGATAATTTTTTAGTTAATTCAAAATAAACATACTCAAAATAAGGAATTTCAGAGCAACCTTTAATTATTACTTTTTTCCCCTTAAAGGATTGGAAATCTACATTATTTATTTTTTCAAGGTATAATTTTTCCTCTAAATTTTTTCTATCTCCAAATACATAATTCTTACAGCTATTTGATAAGTAATGTGATATTAAAATGAATGCCCAAGAAGGAACAATTATATCTTCGTCTAATACAACATAAACAAAAGAATTTTTAAATTGGTTCCAGTTATAATTTTTTAAATTTTCTCGAAATTTCTTTTCAATTAATATGTCATCCTCTAAAAAAGAAGATAAATTAATTTTATCTCTTTTCCCTTCTTGATAGTAATCTTTAATGTCAATAGTTATTAAAGGACTTTTTTTTACTCTATTTATGATCTTATCCACTTCTTCTTTTATTTAATAAGATAAAAATCTTTTATGTAATTGGGTTCAAATGAGGCTAATTCTTCAAAATCATTATCAATAAATTTATTATATGAAAGTTCACCCATATAAATTGAATTTGGAATTATATCTGAGAAAAATTTAAAATTACTATTTTCAGAAATAACTTCAAATTTTTTTGATCCACTTCCAACAAAATATATAGTTCTATTACTATAAGAATCAAATGAATTTTCATTCAATATCATTGCATTATCTTTTTGAATCTCCTCTAAAGAATAATTAAATACTTTAGTGAAAACCTCCATTCTTCTCGCATCAATCATTGGGCAGATATATGAATCTTTATTATCTATTTTTTCAATAGATGACTTAGCTAAAATTTTTAAAGTATTAATAGAAATCAAGGGTTTATTTAAAGCATAACAGAAACCCTTTAAGCAAGAAAGACCAATTCTTAAACCCGTATACGAACCCGGACCCCTTGATATAGAAAAAGCATCAATATTAGCTATGTCTATTTTACTAGCTTTTAATATATCATCTACTAAACTAATAATTAACTTTGAGTGTGACCTTTCTATTTTTGAGGAAGCACTCTTTATTAATTCATAGCCATCAAATAAAGAAACGGAACAAAATTCAGAAGTAGTATCTACGCATAAAATTTTACTCATTTTCAATACTGATTTTGTTGAATGCTTCAATTAAAGATTTATTTATTTCATTATATGATAATATTTTATCAGATGAATAAACAACAGCAATATTACATTTTGGATCTAAAAGAAGTTTATTTTTATTTAATCTATAAGATTCTTTAATTCTTCTTTTAAGAAGATTTCTTTTTACAGAAGACTTTATTTTAGCTTTAGATACTGATACTAATACTTTATTAATAAGATTTTTATCTTCAAATTTATATCTTATATCAAATGGGTATAAACTGACTCTTATTCCTGAGTTGAAAAGTTCTTCAATTACTTTTTTATTTGTAATCCTTTCTTCTTTGGTAAATGTATTTTGTCCGATTTTGGACGATGAATTCATGAGTAAAACTTAGCTGATAAATTATTTCTTATGTTTTTTCTCATCAGAAACAGTGAGCTTCTTTCTTCCCTTAGCTCTTCTTCTAGCAATTATATCTCTCCCATTAGCGGATTCCATTCTTTTTCTAAATCCATGTTTATTGGATCTCTTTCTTTTTGATGGTTGAAAAGTTCTTTTCATAATGACAAGTGTTTATTTAATGATTGTAAAGATAAATACTTTTAATATATTATCTCATCGAGTGTTTAATATTATCTATGATATTTTTTTCTAGTCTTGGTCCTAACTTAGTAACAACTTTTGATGATAGAGCTGAAGCTAATTTTCCAGATTCTTCATAATCTAATTCATTATTAATCCCATATAAAAAACCGCCGGCAAAGGTATCACCTGCTCCAACTGTATCAACTGCATTAGCTTTAAAAGGTTGTATTTTTATTAAATCATGTGATTTAGACAAAATCACAGAGCCCTCAGAGCCCATTGTAATGACAACTAAGTCAGAATAACTTAACATTTTATCACAACATTTCTTAAAATTTTTTTCACCAGTAAAAGTTTCGGCTTCATCTTTATTACAAAAGATTAAATCAATCTTTTCTTGTAAAATTTTATCAAAATTATTTCGAAAATATTTAACCATGCTCAGGTCAGAAAAAGTAAGGGCAATCTTTACATCATTTTTTCTAGAAAATAAGATTGACTTTTCTATTGCCTCCATAGCTATTTCCGAAGTAACAAGATATCCTTCTATATATAAATATTTTGATAAAGCTAAATCTTCAAAATTTATATTATCAGAGGAGTATTCAGAGGAGACAGCAAGACAAGTATTCATGGTCCTCTCTGCATCAGGTGTCGTTAAAACTAGACAAGAACCAGTCATCCCAGGTTTAATATAAAAATTTACATCTCCAGTATTAATACCACTTTTTCGAATATCTTCTAAAAATAACTTGCCATATTCGTCATCAGAAATTAGGAAAGATAGGTAACCTGATCCTCCTAATTGAGATAATGTGTAGATAGAGTTAGTAACAGAACCCCCTGACTGAATAAATGGCTCTGAACCTTTAATTTTATCTATAATTGACATTTGTTTTTGATCATCTACTAGAGTCATAAGTCCTTTCTCAATTTTATTATCTTCAAGAAACTTATCTGTAACTAAACATACACTATCAACTAATGCATTTCCTATTCCAAAAACATCATATTTTTTTATCATATTTAACTATCTCTATGACCCTGTCTGGGTAGTCAGATATCATTCCATCTACTCCTAGACTTAAAACTTTTGCAATATCATCATTTGAGTTTACAGTCCAAGGGATTACTTTAATTTTTTTATTCTGTAAATACATAATATCATCATGTTTTAAAAACTTATAATTAGGGCTAAAAGAATAAGGATAAAACCCTAGATCTTTTAAGTTTAATTTAGGATTATAATTTTCAGATACTAGCAGAGATAAATTAACATTTGGGTAGTTTTTATTAATGTATCTAAGCACTCTAAAATCAAAACTTTGAATAGTAAACCTTTCTTCAGAAATAAATTGACTGATAACAGATAATACTAAATTTGAAAATTCTTTATAATTAGGATGAAAAACTCCTTCATTTTCAGTTGAAGATTTGATTTCAATATTATAATTGACTTCTTCATAATCCTTGACTTTGATATATGTCTCTATCTCATTAAGACAATGATTAAGAAGAGGTTTACTAGATGATATTTTTTCTTGTTTAGGAAATTTAGAATTAAATAAACTCCCACAATCATATTTAATTATCTGATTATAATCCATTTCATAAATATTAAATGAGGATTTATCTTCAATTATTTTTTTATTATTAAGATCCAAACATATATATTTAGAAATCCAAGGCTCATGAGAGACAATAACTTTTTTGTCTTTAGAAATAACAACATCCATCTCTAAAGTATTTACACCAATATCTAATGATTCTTTAAAACCCAAAATAGAGTTTTCTGGATACATACCCCTAAAACCTCTGTGACCTTGAACATCAAAATTTTTAAATTCATCACATGAAAAAAGGAATAATAAAATAGAAAAAAAATTAATTTTTGTTTTCAAGAAAAGAGAGAAATGATACAGATAAAAATATAAATAATGTAACTAAAAAATATGTATTAGTTAAGCCTTCAAATAAAAATTGATAGGTTGTTACACCTAATATGCCACCTACTATAGGACCAAAAACTGGCACCCAAGAATATTTAAAATTTGAGCCTCCTTTTCCTTTGATCGGTAACATAAAGTGAGCAAGTCTAGGAATGAAATCTCTAACAGGGTTAATGGCATAACCTGTTGTTCCGCCAAGAGAAATTCCAATAGCACACACAAGAGCTCCTACTATGATTGGATTTAATCCTTGAGCAAACTCATTTATGCCAATAAATTTTAATCCGAAAAGCAATATAAAGGTTCCTAAAATTTCACTAAACAAGTTAGACCACTTAGATGAAATAGAGGGAGAAGTAGCAAAAACTCCTAATTTAACAGCTTTATCTTCCGTTTCTCCCCAATGAGGCAAGTAATGAAGATAAATCAAAATACAAGCTATGAATGCACCAAGACACTGTCCAGATATATAAATAAATAATTTATTTAATTCAATCTCGTTGGAAGAATATAATCCTAATGTAACTGCTGGGTTAATATGAGCACCACTAAACTTACTACTAGCATACACTCCAAGTGTAACAGCTAAACCCCAACCCAATGTGCCTACAATCCAACTATTACTTTCCTTATTAGAATAGCTTTTGTTTAAGGAAGTACCTGCATTTACGCCACATCCAAAAAGTATTAAAACAAAAGTACCAATCGCTTCAGATAAAAACTCATTCATATAATATATTATAAATTGTTGTTTGTAAATCTATAAATTTTAGATTTGAGTATGAAAAGATTTTTTGTTATAATTTTTTTGGGTTTGTATTGCTGCAAGCCAATAGAACCTGTTGAATTTGTTAAGATAAATAATGTCCTAATTAAAAACTCCAAAAATAATGAGTTGAATATTTCTGCTGATATAGTTTTAAAAAACCCAAACAAGGTAAAGATAACTATATCTAATATTGACGTAGAAATTTATGCAGAAGAAATTTTAATCGTTAAAATAAATGAGGAGAGACCAAGAGAACTATTAAACTTAGCTGAATCCACTTTAAATGTAATAGGTGAAGTAGATATCAAAAACTTGGAAAAATTTATAAATAAAAAAGGTTTAGCCATAATATTAGGAAATGAAGATGTAACCCTTCAATTTAAAGGAAATATTGAAGTAAAAGCATATGGAATTAAAGATGAAATAAGCATTGACTATTCGATCAATAGTGTTAAAGGACTGATTAATTAAAGGTAGTTATTTGATTAATATATTTTTTTAATTCATTTAACTGCTTTTTCCATATTTTTTCAGAGATATCTGCTGTTTTTTTCATCTCTTTTTTATTTTTTTTAATAAATGAAAATATTTTATCCACATTATAATAAACCATAGAATTTCTTTGAGAAAAAAAGTCTAGTAGATTATGACACATTTCGTTTTTAATACAAAATCTATATTCAGAGATTAAGAGATTATCATTTTCTTTAGATTTTTCTTTTATAAAAGAGAAAATTTCTAAACACTCATCTCCATAATTATTATAATATTTATTGAATTGATCTTGGGTAAACCCTAAGTCTATTATTTGAGTTTTAAGTTTATTATATCTAGCACTAAACAACTTTAAGTTTTTTGTCAAAGATTTTCTTTTTGGAATGTTATTTTTCTTAAATATTAAATCAATCACTCTCTCCCCCATCTTTCTATATCCGGTCAATTTTCCTCCTGCTATAGTTATAATTCCTTCTTTAGAAATAAAAACCTCATCTTCTCTTGAAACCTCTGAAACCTTTTTATTACCATCTTTAATTAATGGCCTAAGACCTACCCAACTTGACTCTACATCTTCCAATTTTAAACAAACTGAAAAAGTTTCATTTAAAGAATTAAGCAAATAATTAACTTCCTTCTTTAACACTATTAATTTATCTTTTTCTTTATTAAACTCTGTGTCTGTTGTCCCAATATAAACCTTGTTCTCTCTAGGTATAGCAAAAATCATTCTTTCATCAATTGCTTCAAAGTAAATTGACTGAGACAGGTTAAATTTTTCTTTTGAAACCACTATATGAATGCCCTTAGATAATACTAATTTTTTTTCTTTGTCATATAATACCTCATCGGTCCACGACCCAGAAGCATTAACTATGTTTTTAGCATATAGCTCTAAAATACTACCATCAAGTTGATCTTTACACTTTACGCCTACAACCTCTCTTTTTTTATAAATAAAATCAATTGCTTTCATATAATTTATTGGTGATGATCCTAATTCATATGATTTTTTTATAATTTCAATTGTTAGTCTATTATCCTCAGTTCGGTATTCAGAATAATAGGCCCCACCTAAAACATTATTTTTTTTGAGTAAAGGCTCCTTTAAAAAGGTGTCATCTCTTGATAACATTTTATTTTTATCAGTTCTTTTAACATTTGCTAAATAATCATATATCATTAATGCTATTTTAGTGAAAAACTTATTTAGTTTTCCATTTTTAATTATGGGAAGCAGCATCTTTTCAGATTTTACAAGATGTGGAGCAATGTTACTTAAGATTGCTCTCTCATTACCTGTTTCATGAACAAGTTTAAATTTAAAGTGTTCAAGATATCTTAATCCCCCATGAATTAGTTTTGTTGATTTACTACTAGTTCCTGAAGCGAAATCGTTCATTTCTATAAGACAAGTACTAAGACCTCTTGAAGTTGCATCAAGACTTATTCCAGCACCTGTTATCCCACCTCCTATAACTAAAACATCAAATATCTTATTAGAAATAACACTTCTATATTCATCTCTATTTCTAGAATCAAAAAAATTTATTTTTCTAGCCAATTGAAAGTTCTTTTAACGGCCTTATTCCAACCATTATAAATCTTGGCCCTTTTATTTTCATCTATTTGAGGTGAAAAAGTTTTATTTATTTTTTGTAAAGATTTTATTTTTTCCTCATCCCAAATACCGCTGTAAATACCAGCTAAATACCCTGCACCCATTGCTGTAGTCTCAATAACATCAGGTCTTATCACAACACTATCAAGAATGTCGGATTGAAATTGCATCAAGTAATTGTTCATACATGCTCCACCATCAACTTTTAAAGAAGACAACTTGATGTTTGCATCTTTCTGCATCACATCAATAATATCTCTTGTTTGATAAGCTAAAGACTCTAAAGTAGCTTTAATAATATGGTCTTTTCCTGTATCTCTAGTTAATCCAAAAATTGCACCTCGAGAATACATATCCCAATATGGAGCACCCAGGCCAGCAAATGCAGGGACAACATAAATGTCTTTAAGATCATCAAGAGATTTAGCAATGTCTTCAGTCTCATTAGCATTTTTTATTAAACCTAATGAATCTCTTAACCATTGAATTGCAGCACCAGCAATAAAAACACTCCCTTCTAGGGCATAAGTTACTTTTTCATCAGTTGAACATGCAATTGTTGTTATTAATCCGTTTTGAGACAATTTAAGATTGTTTCCTGTATTCATTAAAAGAAAGCAACCAGTGCCATAGGTGTTTTTTACCATCCCATCTTCAAAGCAAGCTTGACCAAATAAAGCAGATTGTTGATCTCCCGCAACTCCATTGATAGGAATACTTACACCCTTATAGTTAAATGATCCAAAATTTGAAGATGACATTTGAACTTTGGGAAGTATAGTATTTGGTATTCCCAAATAATTGAGAATTTTTTCATCCCATGTCAAGTTTTTTATATTATATATCATTGTTCTCGAGGCATTTGTCTGATCTGTGACATGACTTTTAAAAGAGGTTAAATTATAAATAAGCCACGAATCAATTGTGCCACAAAGAACTTTATTTTGATTTATTTTTGATTTCACACCTTCTACATTATCCATTATCCATTTAATCTTGGTCCCAGAGAAATAAGCATCAATTACTAAACCGGTATTCTCTTTAACATAGGTTTCTAGACCATCTTCTTTCATTTTTTGACATATGTCAGATGTTCTTTTATCTTGCCACACTATAGCATTATATAATGGCTTACCTGTTTGTCTATCCCATAACAAAACAGTTTCTCTTTGATTAGTTATTCCTAAACTGATTATATCTTCTGCGCTAACATTATTTTCAGACAATAACTGATTGAAGACCTCTAACTGAGTTTTCAAAATTTCTATTGGATCATGCTCTACCCACCCTTGTTTAGGAAAAATTTGATTAAATTCTTTTTGTTTTATACTAATCAAATTACCTTCAGAATCTATTAAAATGGCTCTTGAGCTTGTAGTTCCCTGATCTAATGCGACAATATACTTCAACTTTATTTTCTTGAAATTAGGTTATTTGTTAAATTAAGATTTTGAATTACATAATCACCAACCTTCTCTCCCTGCACTACACCATACGTAATTGCAGGCATATAATGTATCCCCCCATATATTCTACTAATTGCTGCTTCTTCTGATGCATGAAAAAATGATCTAAAGTTTCTAGAAGGTAAACCATAAGCTTCTTCTGTAGTATCAAGAAATTCAAAATTATCACCCAAAATATGAGTTAGTATATGAGCAGCTGATCTTGAGATAACAGAATGTCCTGAAGTATATTCTGGAAAAGGTGGAGTCTGTAGAAATGGTATCCAGTCTTCATCTACGTATTCGTTTATAACTGTTTCAGGCCTAATCAATATACTTCTCCATTTCTCATCCCAACAAATTATAAAAGCATCAAATAATCCAATTGAAACCATTGTATAAGTATAAATAGTTTCCATAAGGTTCAGTTCAGCCTTTTTAGAAACAATCTTTGTTATGCCAATCCAATGTCCTCCTGGTGTAATTTTTTTTGTTGCAAACATTGCGTGTCCTTTATGATGAGAAACATATGGATTACAATCCCAAAAACTTGCTATCTCTTTCTCTTCACCCGTTAGATTATTTCCTATTTCATAAACTTCTATCAAATCTCTAAAAAACTTAGAGTTTTCATCTAAGCTAAATTTGGGAGGAGGTTGAATCATAAATTGATCAGAAGAATCAACAACTAGTGTTCTTATTTTATTCCAATGCGGTTCAATTCCCTCCATATAATCTGGTGGAGTTGGTTTCCAAGATTTTTTGTTATCTCTTTGAATTGTATACTTAGGGAAAGATCTAGTCTGCTTATAATTATCTTTCTCATACCATTTCTTTATGTGATTCGCAACTTCTGAGCCATAGTCTATTGACCTCTCTAAAATATCTGTTGGGACCCCTTCTTCTTGAAATTCATTGAATAATTCTTCTTCAAAAGAAATTATTTTATTTTCTGAAAAAATAAGATCTTTTCCAACTGTGATAAAAGCATAAATACTAGCAATTGGAAATGAATATTCTTTATTAAAATCAGGTTTAGGAATAGCATTTAATCCATTGATTTGACCTGATAAGCTTTTATAATTAGGATAATCGTTAATTAATACTTCATAAGCAGCTATACTTGGATAAACATAAATTCTAGATGCTACGGGTGGAGAAAAGATATCATATACAACTATATCAGTAAGTTTCTGCATGGATCTATGAAATAAATCCGGATTATTATAAAAGTCTATATTATTCCTGTATTTTTCATAAGATGAACACGAAGTAAATAACTGAAAAATAAATATTAAAAAAAAGGTTTTACTTTTCATTTACTAAACTTATTATCGAGATATTATCATCATTTATTCCAAGAACAAATTTAGATTTATTTTTATCTAATGGCAAAACTTTTACTACATCCCCTCTTATCTTCAAACCAGATCTAAACTGGTTGATATATTGAAAATTACCATCACCTTCTCCTTTTAAAAGCACACCAAAATTTGAATCAAATGAACCAAAAAAAGGTGAAACATTAGAGTTATTCCCAAATAATAGCAAATCTATATTTCCGTCATCGTTATAGTCTAATATCTGTATATCTCTAATGGGTGATACCTGAGCTAATAAAGGTAATTCTATTATTTTAAATGTACTTCCATTATTTAATAAAACTATAGAATTAAAATTATTTACTGATAACTTTTGACTACTTGATAAAGATTTTTCAGAGAATATTTCTCTAATATCTAATCCAGCAAAATCTTTATAATAAAAAAAATCTCTATTTAAATAATTAAGTTGTTTTGTTAATTCATCTTTATTAGCAATAGGATATTCTTTATATTTTTTTTGATACGTAATAATATGTTCCAATCTAGAGTTGTTATCAAAATCATCAATATACATTGAAACTTCAGCTTTATTAGATGGTCTTAATTTAGAATTGTTTCCTAGATTACCAGCAACAATATCCATCTTACCATCATTATTTAAATCAGCTGTTTCAATTGAGAACCACCAACCATTTAATGACCTGCCAATAAATGCAGAATCAATACTAAGTTCTCCATTTTTGTTATTAAAAACATTTATACTATTCCAATCTCCACATATAATTAAATCCTTAATACCATCACCACTGATATCATCCCATTTTGCGTCTGTTACCATTCCCAAATCGCTAAAAATTTTATCTATTTTAAAATTCCCTTTACCGTCATTATTTAACAAATAACTTTTTGGTGAGATCCCATACTTACCAGGGATAACCCTTCCTCCTACGAAAAGATCTTCGTCACCATCATTATCATAATCATAATTTTTTACAACAGAATTATGTTGATTAATCTGAACTAATTTTTCTTTCTTTTTAAAAACTCCAGCATGATTAAAATACATCCTGTCCTTGACACTATTAGAGTTAACTGAAAATTCATTACCAGCACTAATCACATATAAATCTAAATCCCCATCATTATCTGCATCAAAAAATAGGGCATCTACATCTTCAGAAAGAGAATCTTTCTCTATACTTATTTGTTCGCTTAACTGATAATTCCCTGTTTTATTACCAAAGAAAAGTTTTGACTCTTGAAAAGAAGGAGATCCAATATAAACATCTAATATCTCATCATTATTTATATCCCCTACGGCTATTGCAGGACCTTCTTTAGAGATCATGTAAGGGATTAAGGCTTCTCTATTGAAGTCATTAAAAATATTTTCTTTATGCTTATATTCAATCAAATTTTTATTTGATAAATCATAAAATATAATAGAATTTTCTTTCTTATTTTCAAATAATTCAAGAGCATTATCTTCAAACAGAGAAATGGTTTTATTCACATCTATTGAATATAATTTTTGTGATTTTTTTGAAGACCATATCACTTCTAAAGAGTCTATCATCGAAGATTTACCTAACCCAAAATTTAAACCGGAAGATTTACTAGACATAAACCCCCTATTCAAAAAGTTTTCCTTATAAATTATCTTATCATCGAACCATAATGTAACCTTAGCTCCAATACCATTAAGGTTAAATTTTTTTCCATGGAACTCTATATTCAAATAATTACCTAGATTATTATCTCTAGAATTATTTTTATAAATAAATGAGTAGTCATTTATATTATTTATTACTAAGTCTTGATCCCCATCGTTATCAAAATCATCATATGTAGCTCCATTGGAATACCCTTCATAATCAAGCCCCCAATCTTTTGAGACGTCTTCAAATTGTAAGTTCGATAAGTTTTTGAAAGCATAATTAGAAACTTTTCCGTCAGGCATCTCATTCAATAATTCCTTGTTATTTAATTCTGGATTTTGAACAAGACCACTTTTGATTTTTTCATTAGATAAAAAATTTATATAATCCATATCATTTGGTCTTTTAACAATACCATTTGATATATAAACATCTACATTGCCATCAATATCAAAATCCTCCATTAAAGTTGACCAGCTCCAGTCAGTAGCATGAATACCTAATAATTGAGAAACTTCTGAAAATGAATTATTTCCATTATTTAGCTGTAAAGTATTTCTGGCAAATTGTTTGTTGAATCCAAATCCAAGTTTCAATTTATATATTTCATATGAGTCATCTCCAGCAGAACTTTTTAGTATTTTTTCATCTTTTGGAAGCATATCAAGAACAAATATGTCAGGATATAAATCATTATTGATATCTGATATGTCATTTCCCATTGAAAATCTAGATGTATAATTTATATTTTTTTCTAAATTCTCTGTAAAAGTTCCATCACAATTATTAATGTATAAATAATCATTTTCTCTAAAGTCATTTGATATATATATATCATCACATCCATCACGATTAACATCACTAATTGAGATTCCTAGACCATAACCTATATTACTTCCTAGTATTCCAGACTCCTCAGAGACATCAGTAAAAATATTTTTTCCATTACTTATCTCATTTCTGTACAGTTTATCTCCAGACTTTTCATTTCTTTCATATCTAAGTTTTGAATTACCATAACTTCTTTCAGTATGAACAGAATGATTTAGTAAATAAACATCGAGGTCTCCGTCAGAATCATAATCAAAAAACGCAGAATGTGTAGAAAATCCCTGAAAATCAAGACCATATTCTTTAGCACTTTCTGTAAATGTTAGATTTCCATTATTTATAAATAACTCATTTTTACCTCTAATATTTTTATACCCTCCTAATCTAGTTTGATAAATATCAAGATACCCATCACCATTTACATCTACCATGCTAACACCTGTCTTCCATTCACCAAAGGACTCTACTCCTGAACTTTTAGAAATATCTTCAAATTTGAAATTTCCTTTATTTAAATATAACCTGTTTTTACCCTGATTTGAGACAAAATAAATATCAACTAATCCGTCATTATTAACATCACCTGTAGCTACACCTCCTCCATTATAAAAATATAAATACTCAATTAGGTTAAACTTTTCATTTTCAACGAGTTGGTTTTTAAAATAGATATTTGACTCGTTTGGAGAAAATTTATAAAATAACTTTTCATTCTTATCACAGGAAGAAAATAAAGTAGATAGTATTAATAATAATGAAAATCGAATATTCATTTAATAAGAGTAAGTTTGAAGAGTATCATTATTATTCAAAACTAATAGTAAGTTTTTATCATCAATATTATTAATTTTTGAAAAATCTCTTACCTGCCCCTTAAATAACAACCCTGACTTTAATGAAGATATTGCATTAAATTGCAACCCATTCTCCCCTAAAAACACTTGACCATAATTAGCATCATATCTTCCTACTTCAGGCTTCACATCATATAAGTTACCTCCTAAAATTATATCTTTGATACCATCTTGATTAACATCCTCAATTTCTATTGCGTGAACTGTTGAGAACTGAGATTGTATAGGAAGTTCTACAGATTTAAAATTCCCTTTATTATTAATAAATAATGAGGTCTTAAGATTATAAACATAATTAATTTGACTTGATTTAATTTTAGAGAATGGGAAAATATCATTTGCAGTTTGGTTTTTATAACTGTTGTACTTAAGATATTTCTTTTTTAAAGTTGGCATTTGCATAACTAAGTCATGTCTTAATGCTACTGTATAGGAGCTATCACCATTATACTGAAAAATAACTTGTTCTATACTGTTATTATCATCAAAATCATTGACATACATCGAAATAGGTTTAGATATACTTGCTCTAAATCTTGAATTATTACCATGATTTCCAACAATAAAATCATTAAATCCATCATCATTTATATCTTGAACTTTTATAGTATTCCACCACCCATTAGTATTATTCAACTGATCAATTTTTTTAATTTTAAAAAATCCATTATCATTCTCTAATAATATAATTGGCATCCAATGACCAACTACTAATAAATCACTATCCCCATCATTTTCATAATCAATAAAACTAGCATCTGTAATCATTCCTATTTTGTTTAGATCAGGCGCAATAGAATCTGTTACATTAATAAAATTACCTTCTCCATCATTTTCAAGTATATATCCATTTGAGGGAAGGCCATATTTCTGAGGTACAAGTCTTGTTCCTACAAATAAATCTTGGTCCCCATCTTGATCAATATCAATATTTTTCACAACAGAAGAGCTTTCAAATAACCCAGCGGGGAAAATTTGATCTGATTTATAGAAATTATTTTTTTTATTAAAATATAGACGATCTCTTAGTTCAGTTGAATACATTGAAAATTCATTTCCTCCACTAGTCACATATAGGTCAAGGAAACCGTCAGAATTCGCATCGAAAAAAATACAATCTGTATCTTCAGATTCTTTATCTTGAGCTAATAATGGCACATCATATTTAATAAATTTTAAATTATCATATAGATATAAAGTCCCGGGATAACCTTTTGCACCACCTATATAAAGATCATTAAAGCCATCATTATTTATATCTCCTTCGCATATGCACGAGCCTTCTGAAGAGGTCATATGAAAAAGCAATCTGTCACGATCAAAATCTACAAAATTATTTTCTTTATGAATATGACTTATATACTGATTAGATAGATCATTAAAAACTTTTTTATCATTCTCAGAATTTATTGAAGAAAGTGAACTTTCATCCTTTATACTAATAGAGGAAAGAGTATTTATTAAAATATTATATTTTTTAGAGTAAGATCCATCATGCCATCTTATTACTAAAGAATCAACGTTAACATTATCACCAATACCAAAAATTAAATTATTATCAACCGTTGACTGAAAACCGCGGATTGGCATTTGTTCTAAATAAAATTTAGACCTATCCGAATATAGAGTTACTGATGAACCAATTGCGTCAATATTACTTTGATCTCCTACTAATTTTAGTTTTACATAACTGTTTTGAGGATATAAAATATCTGTATTATTTCTGTAAACAAATGCTTTCATGTTTACATTATTTACTACCAAATCATAATCACCGTCATTGTCAAGGTCTCCATAAGCTGAACCATTAGAGAAACTAGGTTTACTTAGACCAAGCGCTTCAGTTTGATTGATGAAGTCAAGATCTCCACGGTTCTCAAAAGCATAATTAGAAATAGGAACACTTGGTATCAAATCAATCAACTTCTGAAAGTCTACACTTCCTGGAGAAGCAATCTGATTAATTACTTCTTCCTGAGTAACATATTGTAAAAAATCTTGATCAGTTAAATCTTGGTATATTCCATTTGCAACAAAAATATCCTTATTACCATCATTCTGAAAATCAAACATCAGTGCTCCCCAACTCCAATCTGTAGCCTCAACACCAGCCAATCTACCAATTTCGCTAAATGTAGAATTTCCATTATTTAACTGAAGTGTATTTCTTGTGTACTGATTCCAGTAACCACTTGATTTAATAAATTGATGTCTATCCCAACTATCAAAAGTAGTAACTGTTTTAATTCTCTCATCAGATTCTGGCAACATATCTGTAACAAAAATTTCTGAAAATCCATCATTATTTATGTCTGCCATATCTGCTCCCATTGATGCTGCACTAATACTTTTAATCATATCTTCAAGACTCTCAGAAAAAGTCCCATCTCTGTTATTAAGGTATAAATAATCCCTTTCAAAAAAGTCATTAGACACGTATATGTCCATCCAACCATCATTATTTGCGTCACCGACCGTGACTCCTAATCCAAATCCTATTACACTTCCATAAATCCCAGCTTTCTCACTAATATCTTTGAATTTGCCGTTATCATTTAAAAATAATTTATCCCCCCCTACTTCATCACGGACTGGTCTTTGGTCTTTTCCTATACTTGTTATCCTAAAGCCACCTTTATATGAATTATTTAATAAATAGCAATCCAGATCACCGTCTTTATCAAAATCAAAAAATGCTGCGTGAGTAGAATAACCTCTGTCATCTAAACCATAATCCTTTGCCATCTCAGTAAAAGTTAAATCACCATTATTAATAAAAAGCTCATTTTGTTTATTATCACCTTTAATATCTCCAGAGTTAGACACGTATATGTCCAATAAACCATCAGAATTAATATCGACAATACTCACACCAGTGCTCCAAGATTTACTGCCTCCAACTTTAGCAGTTGCTGTAATATCTTCAAAACGAAAGTTTCCTTTATTTAAATAAAGTTTATTTTGATTAAGATTTGATGTAAAATAAATATCTAAAAGACCATCATTATTTATATCGCCTAACCCTACACCTCCTCCATTATAATAATTTCTGTAAGTAAAAATGTTAAAGTCTTCCTTAAAAAAAAGCTTGTTTTCAAAATCTATTCCAGATTCATATGAAGAAACCTCCTCAAATAATTTTATTTCTTTTTCAGAACATGATATGATTATGGTAATTAAAAGAAAATGAAAAAAAAACTTATTCATCTTTTAACTTTTTTTCAATTAAAAGATCCGTAAATCTAGCCCGAACTTCTCTCTCGCTAACCTTTGTTATTGCTATCCTTCGATTACCATTTACAGTAGCAAACAATTTGTTCTTATTTTTTTGACTTTGAATCTTATAAAATTTTGTGAAATACCAGCCTGACAAAAGACCTTCAATTTCTTTCATCAAATATTCTGCAGAAGTTTCTTTATTCCATGGTGCCCAACCAGTATATGAAAATGTTGTATTAACCTCATATACGGTATCCTTATTAAATACAGGATAAAACAACATCTCAATATTTTGGCCAACAGATTCAGTTGGAATTAAGTATCTAACAGAGTTATTAGATGGTCCCTGAGATACTATTTTTTTTTTATTTAAATCCCAACAATGTGCATAAAATTCTTTAGAGGTCATCCCAAATTTAACACCTAAAAAGAGAGAGTCGTATCTTACCCCTGATGACAGTTCTTGCCTTTCTAAACTCAGATAAGGATTTGTCTGACACCCTATCATAAGAACACTTAAATATATAAAAATTCCAAACCTATTCACTTTCTAAAATTTTTAATTTTGAATTATTAACTGCAAAAATATAACTGTCTTTGTTATTTATTATTATTTTATTTAAATCTCTTATTTCACCAGTAATAAATAGCCCTGAGAGTTTTGAGTTTACATATTTAAATTTGTTATGTTTAGTGCCTAATAATAAGGTAGAATAACTTGAACTATTTGGTCCAAATTCAGGTTTAACCCTTGACAAATTACCTCCAAGTATTAAATCAGTAAAACCATCATTATTTATATCATCTGTTATTATTGAATATGTAGGTGATAGTTGTGCCATAAAAGGTAATTCTTTCATCTCAAATTCTTTTCCTCCTTTATTATATAAAGAAACTGATGATAGATTATAAACATTCTTTATCTCTGAATTTCTAATAATAGATGGTTCAAATAGCTTGTCTATGGTAACATTTTTATAATTTTCAAACTTTAAATATTTCTTCTTTAGTGAAGGAAGTTGCATCCATAAATCTTTTAATTGGACAATTGGATATACTTTATCATCGTAGTGCATTGCCAGTATTTGTTCTGTCTTACCATTATTATCAAAATCATTAACGTATAAGCTTAGAGGTTGTTCTAAACTAGCTCTAAACATTGAATTTAACCCATAATTTCCTAACACTAAATCTTTGTAACCATCACCATCTAGATCTACAATGTGCATCTTATTGTATAATCCATTTGTTTTTGACAGGCCTAATGAATCAGTGATATCTACTAATTTATTATTTAAAAATTTAAAAATTTTTACAGGCATCCACTCTCCTACTACTACTAATTCATTGATATTATCGTTGTCTATATCTACAAACTCACTGTCAGTTACCATCTCCATAAACCTTGAGTCACCTAGATATTTTTTTGAAATGTCTTTAAAAACACCTTCTCCATTATTTTCGAGCAGATAACTTCTTGTCTTAGTTCCGTAAGAACCCGGATTTAACCTTGTCCCTAAAAATAAATCTTTGTCTCCATCACCATCAAAATCATAACTTGAAATAGTTGAAGTACTTTCAAAAGAAGAAATAGCAGATAATGAACTAGGAAATTTTTTAAAATTTTTATCTCCTAGGTTAAGGTATAACCTGTCTCTTAACTCAGGTGAAAAATTAGAGTATTCACTTCCTCCACTTGCGACAATTAAATCTAACTTTCCGTCACCATTAAAGTCATCGACAAGACAGTCAATGTCTTCTGATATTATGTCTTCTTCAAAAGGGTTATCATACCTAATAAATGACCCATTTAGACCCTGAAAAAAAATACTAGAAACTTGTCCTTTAGCAGACCCTACAAATAAATCTTCGTTACCATCTTGATTAAAATCTGCAACACAAGTACAAGGGCCTTCATTAGAAGACATTTTAAATAAAAGCCTTTCCCTATCAAAATCAACAAAGTTATTTTCACTGTGAGAATAATTAATCTGAGAATTAGAAGGCTTTAAAAGAGTTTTTTTAGAAGATATTCGATGAGTAATAATATTCTTATCAATTTCATCTTCGTTAAGGGTATGATGAGAGTTAAGTCTTATGTTTTTTAGAACAGAAACTTCGTTATCATTCCATATAATTTTAACAGAATCTATTACAGAAATATTGCCCAAACCAAAATACATTCTATAATCTACTGAAGATTGAAACCCTCTCATAGGAGATAATTCTTGGTATTGTTGTTTTTTATTTGTGTAAACAAATACTTTATTTCCAATTCCATATTTATTTTTTGAACTTGAATCAAATGAAAAAGACACCCAGTTATTTTTCGATTTATTCTCATATATATTAGATATCATATTTACATTATTTACTACCAAGTCCAGGTCACCATCATTATCCAAATCAGTATATGCTGAACCATTTGAATATGTTAAATTATCTAGACCAAATTCTTTTGTTTGATCTTTAAATTTTAATGATCCTAAATTTTGAAATGCAAAATTAGACAGTGGTTCACTTGGGATCATATCAATAAGTTTTTTTACAGGCTCCTTTTCAGACTGAATCATATTTGAAATAATTGAAGGATTAGCTAAAAAATTAACATAGTCTTGGTCTAGTAAATCTTTATATATTCCATTGGCAACAAAAATATCTTTATTACCGTCATTGTCCATGTCAAAAATTAGAGCGCCCCAACTCCAATCTGTAGCATCTACTCCTGTAATTCTTGAAATTTCAGAAAAAGATCCATCTTTATTATTTAACTGTAAAACATTTCTATTAAACTGATGGAAATATCCCTGTTCTATAGAAAATTGATATTTATCCCAATTTTCAAATACCGCCTTAGACACTCTTCTGTCATGTCTTTCTGGTAACATTTCAGTGACAAAAATTTCAGAATAACCATCATTATTAATATCTGCCATATCAGCACCCATAGACCCCATAGATGTTTCATTTACGTACTCTTCAAGAGATTCAGTAAATGAACCATCTTTATTATTTATATATAGATAATCCTTTTCAAAAAAATCATTAGATATAAATAAGTCAGACCATCCATCTAAGTTAATATCTCCGACTGTAACACCTAAACCAAAACCAATATCACTTGTATAAATTCCGGCAGCAGATGATACATCTACAAAATAACCATTATCATTTCTTAATAACTTATTTCCTTGATCACTTGTGATGTCCCTCAATCCTTTAACCATATCAAGGCCTACGCCTATTGATTTTATAGTATTATTTAATAGATAGCAATCTAAATCCCCATCATTATCATAATCAAAGAATGCTGCATGAGTTGATAAGCCTTCATTATCTAATCCAAATTCTTTAGACATTTCCGTAAAAGTTAAATCACCATTGTTAATAAACAATTCATTGTTTCTCCTATCACCTCCTGGAGGTCCTGATTTACATATATAGATATCAAGAAAACCATCATGATTAATATCTACAACACTTACGCCTGTACTCCATATACCAGCAGAATTTAATCCAGAATTATTAGTTAAATCATCGAAAACAAAATTTCCTTTATTAATATATAGTTTATTAGAAACAAGATTACCTGTAAAAAAAATATCAGGTAATGAGTCATTATTAAAGTCACCAATGCCAACACCTCCTCCATTATAAAAGTTTCTGTATGTATATGGGTTTAGTTCTTCGGTGTAATTAAGTGTATTTGTAAAATACACATTAGTATAAGAACTTTTTTTTAATTCAAATAATGTCTCTTCTTCTCTCTTCCCACAAGAAATAAGAATACTAAATAAGAATACTAAATATTTAATTTTACTCATAAATTATACAGACAAAGATAAAAAAAAAGCAAGCGATAAAATCGCTTGCTTTAATCTTAAGTTATACTTTTTAACTAAATATAACTATTAGCTATTAGTAGCCAGGATTCTGAGTTAACTTTGAGTTAGCGTTAATTTGATCCTGCGGAATTGGGAATAGTTTATACTTAGCATCTGAGGCATCTTTTTCCCACCATGCGGCGTTAAACTTACCAAATCTGATAAGAGCTCTTCTCCTGTCATTCTCTACATACATCTCCCTGCCTCTTTCAGCAAGCATTTTGTCAGCATCTAGACTGTTAAACGGAGTAACACCAGCTCTAACTCTAATTTGGTTAACAATTCCAAGAGCACCAGAAGCATCACCTGTCCATAAATGAGCTTCAGCTTTACTAAGTAAAACATCAGCATATCTCAATAGGACAAAATCATGATTCATATCCGGTCTTCCACCTTGAACGTGTCCGTACTTGTTAATTCTAGCTCCACACTGACGACAAGCATCAGGCCAAATCATATTGATATATGGAGTAAAATAAAGACCAGTACCGTCATCATCACCAGGTTCTCCACCAGCAGAGTCATCAGTTCCCTGATCACCTACTAAGAAGTTAGATAGTCTACTGTCCAAAGTACCAGTTCCAGCTCCCTTACCTTTAACAACTGTTCCTTGAGGACCAGGGTTTGTGTTAGGATCAATATAAGAATTATAAAACTCTTCTACTGTAGCATAACCATTCCATGGTTGGAAAGTTAAATTAAAAGTATTCTGACTAGCGTAATGTAATGTCATAGCCACCCAGTTAAAGCCACCAGCAAATACTTCATCATAAGGGACAACAAATATGTTCTCCGATGAACCAGCATTTTCTTCCTTGAAATTATCAGAATAATTAGCTTCTAGAGAATAAAGTCCAGAGTTAATTATCGCATCAGCATCAGCTTTAGCACCAGCCCAAGAAGCACTTCCTGTCCAAGCCTCAGCATTTAAATGTAACTTCATTCTTAAAGCTAAAGCAGCCCACTTATTCATTCTACCATAGGTAGATCCGTCTTTCTTCTCACTTAGTAGTGGGATGACTGCATCTAACTCTGATTTAACAAAAGCAAAAACTTCTGATCTTGTAGAGTTTGGCTTTGTCTCAGTATCAGTAAAATCGGTTGATAAAGGAACATTTCCAAACATATCAAGAAGATGGAAGTAATAGAATGCTCTGATCGCTCTAAGCTCAGCTTCGTAAGCATCAGCGCCTTCTATAGAACTAAACTGATATATAAGTCTGTTAACAGTATTAATAGCACCATAAGAAACATTCCACGCATTACCAATAATACCATTATCAGTTGCAAACTGATGCTCGTGTAATTGTAATAAAATTCCACCATCATACCAGTCACCACCTCTTGTAGGGATAACAAGCTCATCAGAAGACAGCTCATTAGCAGTCCATATATTGAAGTGATTACCCCAGTGAGTCATAGAAGAATACGCCTGTCCTAGTGCAGCAATATTTTCTTCAGCAGTAGTGAAGAAGTTCTCTGCAGCGAGATCGCTATATAATTCCTCGTCAAGGTTTGTACATGCAGGGACAATAAAAATCATTCCCGCAACTAACAACATTAACTTTTTCATTTTTATAAATAAATTTTTCATAATATATATAATTATAAAGTTATATTAACACCAACAGTGAACGTTCTAGCTCTAAAGTAAGTCTCTCTTCTCTCAATTCCTTGAGATAAAGGATCACCACGATCAGTCCATCTAGAAACTGGATCAACACCCTCATAACTAGTAAACATAATTGGTCTCTGAGCAGAAACATAAACTCTTAAGTTTCTCATAAACTTGGTAACATCTTTTAAATTATATCCAACAGTGATGTTGTTTAATTCAAAGTATGTTCCGTCTTCTACGTGCGAGCTATTTGCCGCAGCAGCTTTAAGATCTGAGTTAAAGTAACTAGTGTTTACAACATTCCAGTTACCTACAACTGTAGGTCCAGCATTTTCATAGAATCCTCTGTAAGAGTTAAATAGATCATGACCGAACTCACCATTCCAGAACATAGAGATATCTAAATCTCCAATTGTAATAGCGTTATTCCAACCAAGAGTGAAGTCAGGAAGTCCATTTCCTATAACCTCTCTATCATCATCACAGTCACAGTAAGATCCGTCACCGTCTAAGTCAGCAAATTGGAAAGTACCATTTGAAGCAATCCCTTCAAATCTTGGTCCCCATATCTGACCTAAAGTTTCACCTTCAACAACTCTGACAAGTGACACATCACTTTGTCCAGGAGAACCCATTGAAGCTCTGTAAAGGACACCTCCACCAAATGAAAGTTCATCTTTAGTCCAGCTAACAAGTTCACTTGTGTTAGTACCAAATACAACACCAGTTGTCCAGTTGATATTACCGTTATCTATAACATTATAGTTAACATTAGCTTCTATACCCGTATTCTTTGTTGTTCCAATATTAAGTAATGTCTGACCAACAAGATTTGGTGGTACAGGGACATTAACACTCAATAACTGATCTTTGGTCTCTCTTGTAAAGTACTCGACAGCACCATATAGTTTTGAGTTAAGAACAGCAAAGTCAACTCCTACGTTCAAGTGTGTTGCAATCTCCCAAGCTAAATCAGGGTTTGCATTACTCGTAGGACCGTAACTTGAAGTATAAGCACCGTTATAGTAGAAGTTTCCTGCAGGACCGAATCTCTGTAAAGAGAGATAAGAACTTCCAGGTTCGTTACCTGTCTGACCATAACTTAGTCTTAATTTTAAGTTATCAATTGATTCTACATCTATAAGATTATGTATACTAACACCAGCACCTACACCGTAGAATGCAGCCCACTTATTATTAGCTCCAAACCTTGAAGAACCCTCGTACCTTAAACTTGCGTTTAGGAAGTAAGTATCATCATAGTTTAAATTAACTCTAGCTAAACCAGCAATTAACTTGCTAGAATTAGCCCAACTCCAGACACTACCTAGACCATTATTAAAGTCAGCAGCAGCACCTAAGTTATTATAAGAGAACGCGTCAGTTAAGAAATCTCCACCTTCAGCGTGATAACCTTCATTAAAAAATTCTTGGTAGGAATATCCTACTAGAGCATTAACACCCAAATCACCAGTCTGACCATTATACCCAAGAGTACCCTCAAGTAAATCGAAAGTATATTGTGCATTGTCAGTGACAGCTAAACCATTTCTATCAGAACCTCTAAATCTAGCGGTCTTCTTATAGTACTGTCCTCTTTCTGTGTCAGTGATTTGTCTTGTGTATGATACAGAAGCATTTAATCCTTCTACAATAGCACCTAAATCAAAAGTTCCTTTAAGTGAACCAAGGAATAAATTATCATTTCCTTCGTTTATATTTTGCTCTACAATTGATACAGGATTATAATAATCGAAAATAGTTCTCTCATGATAACCTCCATAAATAGAGTTAGGATCGTATATAGGCATGGTAGGGTTAGACATTAAAGCATATCTAAATCCTTCATTACCAAATCCATAACTAGCATCTTTATTTGAGTAAGAAATATTAACATCAAATACAGCCTTACCATCCATTGACTTCTGCGTAAGGTTTAAGTTTGTATTTACATTATTATAACCAGTACCTTTTAAAATACCTTGTTGCTCTCTGTAGTTCATTGCCACTCTATATGTAGTGTTAGCACTACCACCTGAAACTGCAAGATTATGAACTTGAGATACACCATCTCTAGTCACAAGATCCATCCAGTCAGTAGTAGCTCCAAAGTCAACTGCACCTGGAAGAGCTCTATACTCATCCGCAGTCATAACTTTTATAGATCTAGCCATCTGATCTACAGAAGTAGATACATTATAATCAACTCTAGTCGTTCCAGCAGTACCTTTCTTAGTAGTAACTAAGATTACACCACTTGACCCTCTTGTACCATAGATCGCTGCAGCAGCACCGTCTTTGATAACATCAATTGACTCAATATCATTAGGATCAACCAAATCTAGGTTACCACCAATAACACCATCAATAACAACAAGAGGAGATGCATTAGCACCTACAGTTGAAATACCTCTAAGCCTTAGTGTAAATCCTCCATTGGGATCACTTCCTGGCTTAGTTATAGATAATCCAGCAACCTTACCTTCAAGTAGACCCATTGGATTACTAACTAATCCTTGATTGAAGTCTTCCTCGTTAAGACTGGTAACCGCACTGGTTATCTCCTTCCTTTCCTGTGTACCGTAACCGGTAACTACAATCTCATCAAGAGCAGCAATGTCTTCACTAAGTGAAACATTTATGCTATTCTGAGAGCCTACAGGAATTTCAACAGTCGAGTATCCTACATAAGTAAAAACAAGTACATCTGATGATGCGGCATCTAAAGTATATGCACCATCCATGTCAGTAATTGTTCCTCTAGAAGTGCCTTTAATAATAACATTGGCACCTGGGACACCCTCACCATTTTCATCTGTAACTGTTCCAGTTACAGCATTCTGAGCTACAGCATAGCTCATACCCGATAAAAATACCAGGACTAATAGTAAAAGCTTTTTCATATTACGCTTTATAGTTTAGTTTAAAAATTTAACTTAAAATAGTTAATTAAAATTATAGACAAATAGAACGATTACTTACAAAAACTAACTACAAAAAGTGGAGTTAAAAATAACAGTTCGATTGTCGACAACATTTTTAATTAGTTAACTGCCCCAAAATTGCAATAAATAATTTAGAAATTAAAGGTATTTTTATAAAAAGATTGGGTTTGTTTTTAATAAAAATTTTATCAAAAATAATAACCTAACCCTTTAAAAACTTAGAAATATTTTTTTCCCATTTCCATGCGGATCTCATCATTTCATCAAGTCCCTTCTTTGATCTCCACCCTAACTTCTTGTTAGAACTTGTGCAATCAGAAAATATTTTTTCTATATCACCACTTCTTCTTTCTGTAATAGAGTAATTTAATTTTATTTTATTGGTATTTTCAAATGATTTGACAACATCAAGAACTGAATACCCTACGCCAGTGCCAACATTATAGAATTCATAGTCTTTCTCTATTTTATTTTCACACATTCTCTGAAGAGCTACAATATGAGCTTCTGCTAAGTCTTCAACATGAATATAATCTCTGATAGCAGTACCGTCATGAGTGTCATAATCATCTCCAAAAATTTTGAGCTCGTCTCTAATTCCAGCAGCAGTTTGGGTGATGTAAGGGACTAAATTGTCTGGTATCCCTAATGGCAGTTCTCCAATTAGACCTGAATGATGTGCTCCAACAGGGTTAAAATATCTCAAAGAAATTCCAGATAAAAAAGAGGTAGAGTTAACAAAATCCTTAATGATATTTTCTGAAATTTGTTTTGTTCTTGCATAAGGAGACTCCGCCTCTTTGAAAGGAAATTTCTCTGATACTGGGAGATCATCTGGCTGACCATAAACTGTACAAGAAGAAGAAAATACAATGTGCTTAACATCATTTTCTTTCATACATCTTAGCACATTAAGTAGTGAATTAAGATTATTGCTATAATATTTTTCTGGGTATTTTACAGACTCTGATACGGATTTAAATGCTGCAAAGTGTATAACTCCATCATATTTTTTTTTAGTAAAACAAGAATTAGTCTTATTATAATCATTTAAATCAACATTAAAAAAATCGGGTTTTTCCCCTGTAATCTTTTCAATATTTTCTAATATAAAAATTTCAGAATTTGAAAGATTGTCTATTATAGTGACATGATGATTTTTCTGCATTAACTGCACCACCGTATGCGAACCAATATAACCTAGGCCTCCAGTTACTAATATCTCTTTCATCTTATTATTTCATAATTTAAACCTTTTCCAAGGTTAGTTATTATGGGAGTCAAATTTTTTGAAAATTTATTTAAATACTTTTCAGAAATAGTTCTAACAAAACTTTCTATCTCCTCTGAATGAATTATGTTAATAGTGCACCCTCCAAACCCTCCGCCCATCATCCGAGCACCTAATATATTATTGTTATTAATAGTTTGATCTACTAAAAAGTCTAACTCTTCACAACTAACTTCATATAAATTTTTTAATCCGTCATGAGATGAGTACATCAAATTTGCAAAACCAATTATATCTGAATCCTTTAGCTTTTCTTTAGCCAACAAAGTCCTTTCATTTTCCTCTAATACAAAAAGAGCTCTATTATAAATATCTTCACGCATCTTTCCTTTGAGTTTTTTTAAATCATCGAGATTAACTTCTGTTAGGAAGTTAAAATTAGAATTTTCATTATTAGCTATTTCTAACGCCTTTGAACATTCTCTGACTCTATCATTATAGGAACTGTCTAGAAGGTCATGCTTTATATTAGTATCAAGAAGAAGAATTTTATATTTACCAAGATCTAGATTGATATGCTCAAAGGTTTTTGATTTACAGTTGAGAAAAATTAATTTATTTTCTTTGCTGTGAATTATTGAAAACTGATCCATTATCCCTCCCTTAACACCAATAAAATCGTATTCTACCTCTCTAGATATTGATAAAATTTCTTCATCATTAAAATCCAATTTATTAAGAATACCAATACCTTTTATAAAGCCACATATAAGAGAAGAAGAAGAACTTATTCCTGCACCAATCGGAAGATCACCATCTATTATACACTTAAAGTTTTTTAGATTAGCATTCCTTCTTTTTAATAAAAAAATTAGTGATCCTATAATATAATTTTCCCATTTTATATCACTCTTTTTAAGATTATTGACGTCTAATTTTATCGACTTATTGATTGTCTTTGATTCTATCTCAGAAAAATTATTTTTATTATTATAAAATTGTAACCTAATATATAAATCTGTAGCCGCAGGTAATACATGGCCACCATTATAATCTATGTGCTCTCCAATTAAATTAATTCTACCTGGAGATAATACAATTACTTCTTTTGGATTCATTTAAATTTTAAAAGATAAATTTCATTAAAAAAAAAGACAGAAATAAATTCTGTCTTCTTTTTTAATAATTGAAAATAAAAAAATTAATCTTCAAGCTGATCAAATACCCCTCCAAGGTCAAACCACTCTAAATCAGCTGTTATTTTTCCCTCTTCATTAAACTGCAATACAGAATAATACTTTGTTATAGTTTGTTTTCCAGATTTATGCGTACCTAACCATGTACCATAAGTTCTCACAGAACCATCAGGAACAAAGTCATCACCAACACCAGGGTAATATTGTCTGTTTTCGAATTTAAATTCATCAAACTCAGACATCCATCCAATCATACCCTCTCTAAAAGCCTCTTTAGAAAGAGAATCAGTAGTATTTGCAGGAGACCAAATAAGATCTTCTGTATGCATGTCCATCATACCCTCTAAATCTTTTGCAATGAAAAGGTTAAAAGTTTTATCTGCAATAGCCTTATTTTTTTCAAACATTGCCATCCCAGCATCAAACTCAGAATTAGTTTCAACAGTAGCTGTGTTGTTAACGCACCCAGAAACTAAAATAAATATCAAAATATAGTTTACTAAATATTTCATCATATAAAATTAAAAATTAAAAATTTCTTTACTCGTTTATCTGTACTTGTAACCCATCAACATTGAACCAGTCATTAAGTCTAACAATTTTACCATCCTCATTAAAATTAACAATAGCGTACCACTTGCTATAAGTTTTTTTTCCAGTCTCTGTATGTACTGAGCTCCATGTTCCATATACCCTAAGATTATTAGGATTTGCGCTTGATAGAGATGAGGTGTTTTCATTTCCATCAGATCTATACCTAGACCCTCCCCAAAATCCATCAACGATATTCCCTGCAGGAAGATTAATACCTGGCGAAAAAGTTAAATCATCAAAGGAATTCATGTAATTGCGCAGCCCCTCTCTTAACTCATCTTTGGATTTCCAAGTGTAAGAATTATACTCTGGAGGACTCCATAGAGCTGAATCAGCAAACATATTCATTACACCATCAATATTTTCATTTCTAAACTCTCTCGTAAAATTCATGAAGTTCTCTACATTTCTTTGAAAAATAACCTCATTCTTTACAAGATTTAATTCTTCTTTTGCCTCAGGAGTACATGAAAATAAAGAAGTTACAAGTATTATTTGTATTAGATTCTTCATACCTATTTTTATTTATTTTTTACTTTAATTAGTTTTTTTTTCACAAAATTAGTTTTTTTTTTGATCACTACCTTTTATTTATAAAATTTGAATAGAAATTACCCCAATAAATTAAAATTAAAATATGATAAAATACACATTCATAATAACACTAGTATTATTTTGTTTTAACCTTAAAGCACAAAGAAATTATATTTTACCAGAACCACAGAGTGTCTCTTTCCCAGAAAGTAAACAAGTCGGTTTCAGATTGTCAAAAAAAACTTCTTTAGAGATAAATGGTTTAGACACAGAAGAACCATTTGTTAAGAGCTTTATCTCTTTTGTAAAAAATGAGACGGGTTTTGAATTAAAATCAAAAGTCAACAAGAAATCAAATATTTACCTTATTGTAGAAGAAGGATCTATAGACACAGGAGAGGAAGGATATAAAGTCTCAATTCTTCCAAAAGAAAATTTGATAGTTCAAGCAAATAGTAGAAAAGGACTTTTTTATGGATTAGAGACCCTTAAACAAATAATACATTTTACAAAAAGGAAAAGAGAAGAAGATAATTTTAATGAATTTGACACGGAAGTTTTAGTCACAACTTTTAAAGACAATTCTACCAAACAAAGTTTTAATGCTGCAAACATTACCACAACAGGATATAAAAACGTAAACGAAACAGGATATTATCAGGGAATCGAAGAGGTAGAAACTAAATCACTAGACGTTTATAATATAGCACCTATGATAGTTGAAGATTTCCCTAGATTTAAGTACAGAGGGATGATGTTGGATGTATCTAGACATTTTATGCCAAAAGATTTTATAAAAAAATTTATTGACATTATTGCGATGCATAAAATGAATAAATTCCACTGGCATCTTACAGATGATCAGGGTTGGAGGATTGAGATAAAAAATTATCCTAAGCTCACAGAAGTTGGATCGTTAAGAGAGAAAACAATAATTGGTCATGCAAGATTTGCTGGTAAAAACCCAAGATATGATAACATTGTGCATAGGGGATTTTACACTCAAGATGAAATCAAAGAAATAGTCGAATATGCTAATGAGAAGTTTATTGAAATTATCCCGGAAATAGATATGCCCGGACATACTGCTTCCCTAATAGCCTCCTACCCTGAGTTAGGGACTTCCGAGGAAGAGGTTAAAGTTAAAACAACCTGGGGAGTACAAGATGAAATATTAAAACCTACAGAGAACACATTTAATTTCTTAGATAATTTATTTAAAGAAGTCGCTGCATTATTTCCATCTAATTATATCCATATTGGTGGGGATGAGGCTAGAAAAAAACAATGGGAAGAGTCGGGTGAGGTTCAAAGTCTTATGGAAGAGTTAGAGATAGAGGAGGAAGACAGCCTTCAGACTTACTTTGTAAGTAGAGTTGAAAATATCTTAAAAAAATATGGCAAAAAACTAATCGGATGGGATGAGATTATAGAGGGTGGTCTAATAGAAAATGCTACGGTGATGTCTTGGAGAGGAGAAGAGGGGGGAGTCATTGCTGCCCAATCAGGTAATGAGGCAATAATGACACCAACATCTCACCTATATTTTGATTATTACCAGGCCAAAACGGGAGAACCTCTAGCTATAGGTGGACTCATAACTCTAGACAAGGTATATTCATATGAACCTATCCCCAAAGGATTAGATTTAAATGAAGCTGCAAAAATTCTTGGAGCTCAAGCAAATGTGTGGACTGAATATATAAAAACACCAAGAATGGTTGAGTATATGTCTGTGCCAAGGATGACAGCCTTATCAGAAATAGTATGGTCTAAAAGAAAGAATAGAAACCTTGAGGAATTTAAGAAAAGATTAAAATTCTTCAGATATTTTCTAGACAAGAAAGAAATCAACTATCGAGATAATGACTTTAAAAAATAATTTGAAAAATATTTCTATTAATTTATGTGGACATTGATTAAGATTTAAACTACCATTGCGACATGTGCGGTATTGTAGCATTTAAAGGAACTGAACTAGAAGCAGGAAAAGCTGTTTATGAGGGACTAAAATTATTAGAATACAGAGGCTACGATAGTTCAGGAATTGCAGTTAATAATAATGGAAACGTTGAAATTTTTAAAAAGAAAGGAAAAGTAAATAATTCTGAAAAGCTTTTTAAAAATTCAAAAATTAAGTCAAGTATTTCAATAGGACATACAAGGTGGGCAACTCATGGAGAGCCTAGCGATATCAATTCACATCCAATTATTTCTTATTATAAAAAGTATACTATAGTTCATAACGGAATTATTGAAAATTATAAAGAGTTAAAAAGTCTTCTTGAAGAAGAAGGATATAAATTTCTAACTGATACCGACACAGAAGTTTTTGTGAATTTTATTGAGTCTTGTGTGTCAAAAGCAAAGGATTTTTCTAGAGGATTTTCTTATGCCTTAAGTAAAGTTAATGGAGCTTTTGGTATTGTTCTTATGGTAAACAATGACCCTGATGTTCTATACGCTGCAAGGAAAGGAAGTCCCCTAGCAATTGGAAAAAATAAAAATAGTTTTATTATAGCATCAGATGCATCACCTATTATCAAATATACAAATAAGGTAATTTATCTTGAGAATGACACATTTCTTAAAATATCTGGAAATTCATTTAAGATTTTTGATTTTAATTTAAAATCAAAAAATAAAACTTTTGAAGAAGTTGATGTGGAACTTCAAAAAGTTGAGTTAGGAAAATATGATTCCTATATGCTAAAAGAAATTATGGAGCAGCCAAACTCTCTGACTCAAACAATGCTAGGTAGGATAAAAGATAATGACATAACATTAGGTGGTATCAGAAAAAATGTAAATAATTTACTTGTAGCTAAAAGAATTATAATTGTTGGATGTGGAACATCTTGGCATGCAGCACTAACGGCTGAATACTTTCTAGAGAAATATTTAAAAATACCTGTTGAGGTAGAATACGCTTCGGAATTCAGGTACAGGGACCCTATAATTTATAAAGATGATGTAGTGTTTGTTATTTCACAATCAGGAGAAACTGCTGACACACTCGAAGCAACTAAAATAGCAAGAAAAAAGGGAGCAGTAGTTCTTGGGATAGTTAATGCAGTGGGTTCATCAATTGCCAGAGAGACTGATGAGGGGTGTTATCTTCATGCGGGACCAGAGATAGGAGTAGCAAGCACCAAAGCATTTACTTCTCAACTTTTAGTGTTATTTATGATGGGGATTAAGGCTGGCTTTTTAAAAAGAACTATCTCCGAATCAAAATATTATAAAATGATTTGTCAACTTAAAGAAGTTCCAAAAAAGGTTGATGAAATACTTAATAAATTTTCTTCAATTGAGAAAGTCGCTAAAAAAATATACAAAAAAAACCACTGTCTGTTTATGAGTAGAGGTAATAATTTCCCTGTAGCATTAGAGGGTGCGCTAAAACTTAAAGAGATCTCTTATATTCATGCGGAGGGATACCCAGCAGCTGAACTTAAACACGGTCCGATTGCACTGATAGATAATAATATGCCTGTTGTTGTGATTTGTACTAAGAGTGATGAATATGAAAAGACGTTAAGTAATGTGATGGAAATAAAAGCAAGGAAGGCAATAGTGATAGGAATTGTAGACCCAAAA
Source organism: uncultured Marinoscillum sp. (assembly GCA_964467915.1). Lineage (GTDB taxonomy): Bacteria > Bacteroidota > Bacteroidia > Cytophagales > MED-G16 > MED-G16. The sequence continues at coordinate 2,328 of CAYXSW010000018.1, read as the reverse complement.
AATTATCACATGAAAAAACACTTTGATTATTTTATTGAAGTTCCAAATACGTCAAAAGACTTCTCGCCAATTATAAATCAGATACCACTTCAGTTAATTGCATATCACTGTGCAGTTTTAAGAGGGTGTGATGTCGATAAGCCAAGAAATCTTGCTAAGTCGGTAACAGTGGAGTGATTTATCTATTTACAAAAATTTTTTCATCATAACATTATTCACCTTAAATCCAGTTCTCTCATAAAATTTTATAAGTTTTTTCTCACAAAATAACGTTATTCTATAGCATCCTTTTTTACTTCCTATATTGACTAGTTTATTAATTAGTTTCACCCCAACCATTTTACCCCTCATACTTGTATCTACTACTATATCCTCAATATGCCCGGCAACGTCTCCCCTTATTTTATTTTCAATAACAATGCTACCGTAGGCTATAACTTTATCATTATAAATACCAACAATTGAATTTGAGCTAGAATTTGATTTGAAATTTTCCCATGCAGTTTCAGAGTTTATAGTGTTAATATCTTTCTCTTTTAACAGATTCAACAAAAGAAAAACATCTTCAAGATCTTCTCTTATTATTTTTCTAAACTTTATGTCACTCATTTATCTTTCTTCTTCTTACCCAAATTGATAATAGAGTATTTTATAGAAATTTGAAACATCGTGTTTTTTGTTTCTGAATTTATAATATTAGGATCAGAAATATTTTTTAGGCCTTTAACATATCTTAATGTCAATCCTAAATTTGCTGGCAACCTGACACCTAATCCTGCAACAAAACTAAAGTCTCTATCAAGAAGTTGGTTTTTGAAATCATTTTTAATACCATCTACAGATAATTTAGCATCCGTTAGTAATCCAAACTGAGGCCCAAAGTGAAAATTAAATGGTCCAAAATCATTTCTTATAAGAATAGGAATATTTAAATAACTAAGATTGTTTTTGTTAATTATCTGATTTACTTGGAACTCACTTCCTTGTGTTGAGTACTGACCCTCTACTTGAATTCCAAATAAGATAGGCAATTTAAAATATAAAAAACCTCCTACATGATAACCGGTTACAGATTCAACACCAGTAATAGTACTTAATTTTTGAGTTGCAAAATTTGGACCTGCTTTTATACCAAGTTCCAATTCAATTTTTTGAGAAAAGGAAATATTCGTAATTAAGAAAAGGAGAAAAAATATTGATATTGATTTTTTTATCATAGTTTTTATTTCAAATTTAACTATTAAACGATTAATAAATATAAATATTATGAACAATCCACTTGTAAAACCCCTAAAATCAAATGATAAAGAGTTAAATAAGCTTATTAAATTTTATAATGAAACTCTTGGTTTCTGTCCAAATAGTATCAAGACTATGTTCATGAGACCACCAATAGCTTATGCCTTCATAAATCTTAATAAGGCAGTGATGGAAAATAAGGGGAAAGTATCTAGCAAACTTAAAAGACTTATAGGGTATTTAACAAGTACAATAACTGGCTGTAATTACTGTCGCGCACATACAATTAGAGCAGCAGAAAGGTACGGATCAAATACGGATCAATTAAATGAAATTTGGGATTTCAGAAATAGTTCAGCTTTTACTGAAAAAGAAAAAATTGCTTTTGAATTTGCAATAGCGGCATCTTCTATCCCTAACCAAGTAGATGATAAAATTTCTAGTGAATTGAGAAAGTATTGGGATGATGGTGAAATAGTTGAAATATTAGGAGTTATATCACTATTTGGGTTTTTAAATAGATGGAACGACTCGATGGGGACACCAATTGAAGAAGGTGCTTTAGAATCAGGAAATGCTTACCTGAAAGATTGGGATCCAGATAAGCATATCTACTGAGTAAGACTAATCACTAATATCAAATCCTCTTTCTCCATGGTAAGCCATATCCATTCCGTCTTTTTCTACTTCCTCAGATATTCTACCATTACCAAAGATAAGAGAGATAACCTTGTATATAATAAAGGTAGCAACAGCTGAATATAATGATACATACATTACTGATTGTATTTGAATCCATACCTGACCAGGATTACCATATAATAATCCAGCGTTTCCTTCATTAACCATAGGATTTGCAAAAATTCCAGTTGCAATTGCTCCAAAAGCCCCTACTAATCCATGGATTCCAAATACGTCTAAAGTATCGTCATAACCTAACCATTTCTTAAGTTTAACAACGCCAAAATAACCCACTAATCCAGAGCATAACCCAATTACAATAGCTCCGCTTACATCTACATAGCCTGCTGCAGGAGTTATACCTACAAGACCTGACACAACTCCAGAAGCGCTTCCTATAAGTGTTGG
>CAYXSW010000017.1:0-40897 GCA_964467915.1 uncultured Marinoscillum sp. | reverse complement strand
TCTACTATTTATTAAAGAATGAGTTTGTGCAAAAATTTCAATCGTAAAAATTTATATTATAATTTTTATATTAGAACGAAATCTTTATTTTTGAAAAATTCTATATTAAAATAACACAGTTAACTATGAAAAAATTATTTACATTAATATTGACATTTAGTCTCTTGACTTTGTCAAATGTTACTTATTCACAAGATGAAGATCAATTGGGCATTGAAGAAATGCAAGATGATACTTCATCAGCAGTTATTGTTGATTCTGCAACTGAAATAATGAATACTGTTCAATTTGTTGAAGAAGTAGAAATTGAAGAGGTAGTAGAAGAGTCACAATCTTTTCATTATGCTATTAAAGAACAATTTATCCAAGGAGGATGGCAATTTATGGGGATTGTCTTATTATGTCTAATTCTAGGTCTTGCAGTAGCTATTGAAAGAATTATAACTCTAAACCTTGCCACTACTAACACAAAAAAATTATTATCAGATATTGATGATGCACTTTCTGGTAAAGGTGGTGTTGAATCAGCAAAAGAAATTTGTAAAAACACAAGAGGTCCTGTAGCTTCTATATTTGTTCAGGGTCTTATGAGAGCATCTGAGGGTATTGATATGGTTGAAAAGTCAATTATATCATATGGTTCAGTTGAAATGGGAAAACTTGAAAAAGGTATGGTGTGGATATCTTTATTTATTTCACTTGCACCAATGCTTGGTTTCATGGGTACTGTAATAGGTATGATTGGAGCATTTGATGCTATAGCAGAAGCTGGAGATGTATCTCCTTCCCTTGTTGCAGGGGGTATTAAGATTGCACTTCTTACGACAGTTGGTGGTTTGATTGTTGCTGTTATTCTACAATTATTTTACAATTACCTTGTATCTAAAATAGATTCTTTGGTTAATACTATGGAAGATGCTTCTATATCATTGGTTGATATTTTAGTTAAAAACAAACTTTCTAAATAATGATATTATTAGATCTAGTTGATGTTATTTTATATTTCGGTTACGGAATGGTAATGGTGGGAGCAGTTTTAGCTATTGGTTTTCCATTGTGGATAGCTTCAAAAAACCCTAAATCATTAATAGGTACTGGGATTGGATTAGGCTCTATTCTTGTGTTATTTTTAATAGCCTGGTTACTTTCTGGTAGTGAAGTTTATTCTAGTTACAGTGAATTTGGAGTAGATGCTTCTCTTTCTAAATTTATTGGTGGAATATTGATACTTGTTTACATGTTAGTTGGTTTAGCTCTTTCTGGAATTATCTACTCTGAGGTTACCAAATCTTTAAAAAATGGCTAGAAAAAACAGACCTACTGCGGAAATTCCTAATGGATCAATGGCTGATATAGCTTTTCTTCTGTTAATATTTTTTTTGGTGACTACAACTATAGCAAATGATAAAGGTATTGCTATGTTATTACCTCCTAAACCTGATCCTAATCAACCACCACCTGAGGTTACTGAAAATGCTAGAAATATATTTAAGATTTTAGCTAATTCTCAAGATAAGTTATTGGTGGAGGATGAACCATTAACAGATGTTTTTGAATTAAGAGAGATGGTAAAGGGTTTTATTTTAAATTTTGGTAGTCCAGGTGAAGAAGGTGTTGCAATATACAATAGCTTGCCTGCTTCTATGAAATCTTATATTTCTTTGAATGGTAGAAAGGTAGATTCTTCAGATGATCCAAAAACAGCAATAGTTTCTTTTAAGGCTGATAGGGGTACTTCATATGAATTATATGTTCAAGTTCTAGATCAAGTAAATGCAGCATATAACGATGTTTATGGTGAAAGGATAGGCTTATCTGCTTCTGAGTTTTTACAACTTGACAGAGATGATCCAATTCAAGATAAAAAATACTTGGCTGCTAGACAGGGTATACCACGTGCTATCTCAATTGCTGAACCTAATAAAATTGTAAATTAATGGCTAAATTTGGAAAAAAATCTAATACTTCTCAGGATATTCCTACTGCTGCTTTGCCTGATATAATATTCATGTTATTGTTTTTCTTTATGGTAACTACAGTACTAAGGGAGACTGATATTTTAGTTAAACAGAAGCTACCTAAGGCTGCTCAATTATCTAAACTAGAGAGAAAGTCTCTAGTTAGTTATATATATATAGGAGAGCCAAAACAAAGTAATTTATTTGGTAAAGAACCAAAAATTCAGGTTAATGATGTTTTTGTTGAGGTTGATGAAATAGTACAATTTGTTAACCAAGAAAAAGACAAGTTGAATGAAGCTGAAAGGGATCAGATAACCATGTCCTTGAAGGTTGATGTTGAATCAAAGATGGGAATTGTTTCTGATGTTCAACAAGAGCTCAGAGATGCTAATGCTAGAAAAATTCTTTATAGTTCTGTCCAGTCGATAGATATTTAATTTAAATAAGAGGCTAATTTCTTATTTAAATTATGATTCAAAGTTTAAGTTCAAATAATAAAAAAATCAATGCCTGGTGTATGTATGACTGGGCTAATTCTGTCTACTCATTAGTAATAACTACTGCAATATTTCCTATTTTTTATAATTCTGTGACTACAAGTGATTCTGGGTCAGATATTGTAAGCTTTTTTGGGATTAACATAGTTAACTCCGTACTTTATTCATACTCTCTTTCATTCTCTTTTTTATTATTGACATTTTTTCAACCAATCCTATCAGGGATAGCAGATTATTCTGGAAATAAGAAATTTTTCTTAAGACTTTTTATGTATATGGGGTCTTTATCTTGTATGTCATTGTATTTTTTTGAAGGTTATAATGTCGAATTTGGAATTATATGTTCTGTTTTAGCTAGTATTGGATTTACGGGAAGTTTAGTTTTTTATAATGCTTTTTTACCAGAAATATCTAAGCCAAAAGATTTTGATAAAGTAAGTGCAAGAGGTTATAGTTTTGGGTATGTAGGAAGTGTGATTCTTCTAATTATATGTTTAGTGTTGATTCAAAATTATGATTATTTTGGTTTTACCGATTCGAAAAATGCTACTCAATTTACTTTTTTACTAGTTGGTATTTGGTGGGTATTGTTTTCTCAGTTAACTCTCTACTTTATTCCAGAAAAATCTAATAAAATTAATTTATCAAAAAAGATTTTATTATTTGGAGCCAATGAGTTAATCAAAGCATGGAATTATATAAAAAATATTAGAGATTTAAAATTATATCTATTTTCATATTTTTTCTATAGTATGGGAGTACAAACAATTATGCTTATTGCTTCTTACTTTGGTGATAAAGAATTAAAATTAGAACAGTCTAAGTTAATTATGACTATTTTAATAATTCAGATCATAGCTATATTTGGTGCTTACTTTTTTGCTTATATATCAAAATTAAAAGGTAATAAATTTTCTTTGGTTGTGATGAATATTTGTTGGGTCTTGATATGTTTTTCAGCTTATTACACTACAAATGAAAATCAATTTTATTTATTAGCATTAGGTGTTGGAATTCTAATGGGGGGTATTCAGTCTTTGTCAAGATCTACATTTTCAAAATTAATTCCTCCCGACAGTAATGATAATGCCTCTTTCTTTAACTTTTATGCTATTACTTATAACATCTCAGTTGTAATTGGAACTTTTTCTTATGGTTATATTGAGCAATTAACTGGAAGTATGAGAACTAGTATTCTTGCTCTAATGTCCTTTTTTATAATTGGACTTATATTTTTGATTTTTACAAAAATTAAAAAATGATTAACCTTAATATTCCCGATCAAAATATAGAGCTTCAGACAATCAATTCTAAAACCTATGTTTTTGATTTTTTAAGAAAGAAAAAATTAATATTAACTCCTGAAGAATGGGTTAGGCAGAATTTAGTTAGTCATTTGGTTAATGATCTTAAATACCCAAAGGGATTAATTAAGACTGAATCTTCACTAAAATATAATAAATTAGACAAAAGGGCAGATATTATTGTTTTAGATAGAAGTATGAATAATTTCATGGTTGTAGAATGTAAATCTTATAAGTTAAATCTCAACAGATCAAATTTAAATCAGGTAGCAGTTTATAATAAAGTCTATAGGAGCAAATACTTAATGTTATCAAATGGGATAGAACATATAATTTGTGAATATAATTGGGATGTTGAATCTTTTACTTTTCTAGATTATATACCAAAATATAATTAAATCAAAGAGGTAATATTAAAATACTCTCTATTAAATGCTTCTGAAACATTTTTATTTACTACTTTACCTGAAATCACATTAACTCCTGTTCTTATTTCTGAATTTTCTTTTGATGCCATCTTCCAGCCTTTATTAGCTATTTCAATAAGATAGGGTAATGTTCTGTTAGTTAAGGCATAAGTTGAGGTGTAAGGCACTGCTCCTGGCATATTAGAAACACAATAATGAAGCACATTATCAATAGTAAATACAGGATTTTCATGAGTTGTAGGAGTTGAGGTTTCAAAGCACCCACCTTGATCAATTGCTATATCAACTAATACAGAGCCTGGTTTTAATTTTTTTAATAAACTTTTAGAAATAAGCTTTGGAGCCTTAGCACCAGCAACAAGAACTGCACCAATAATTAAATCACTGCTAATTGACTCTTTTTCAATTACATCTTTATTTGATTTTATGTAGCTTGCTTTGTTTCCAAAAAGTTTTTTAAGCTCTTCAATTCTTTTGTCATTTGTATCTAAAATAGTAACATTAGCACCTAGTCCTATTGCCATTTTTGCTGCTTCAGTACCTGATATGCCACCACCAATTATTAGAACCTTAGCAGGTTCAACTCCCGTAACACCTCCCAATAAAATTCCTCTACCTCCCATTGGCTTCTCAAGATATTTTGCACCTTCTTGGGTGGCCATTCTTCCTGCTACTTCTGACATTGGAACTAGTAATGGTAAATTTCCTTTATTGTCTTCAACAGTTTCATATGCTATACATATTGATTTGCTTTCAATCATAGCATCAAGAAGTGGCTCATGAGAAGCAAAGTGAAAGTAAGTAAATACAATTTGGTCTTTTTTTATTAGGCTATATTCTTCTTCTATGGGTTCTTTAACCTTTAATATTAGATCAGAAATTTTGAAAACAGATTTATTATCATTTAATATTTTCCCTCCTTCATTAATATACTCTTGATCAGTAAAGCTTGAATTTAGTCCGGCGTTTTTTTCAATAAAAACTTCATGCCCATTAGATACTAATTCTCTTACACCTAAAGGGGTGATTGAAACTCTAAATTCGTTGTTTTTAATTTCTTTAGGAATACCTATTTTCATGTGCCACAAATATGATATTTTAAATATATTAAATCAATAATTTACTATTATTTTAATTTTTTAATTTTTATAAATAACAAAATATTATTCTGTTTATAATAAATTAAAAAAATATAATTCTTTAATTATGCAATTAACCATAACATTATATTAAATTAATAAAATAAATAAAATTTATTTAATCTCTTTTTTTGTATATTTGTGGTCATTATTTTATATATGATTGATTCTAATCTTACAATAAATAAATCTTTAAAAATATCTAAAGAAGAAATTCTAAAAGATTACTTTTTAATTAATGAAAGTAGAAACCTTAGTATTATAGGCAGAAAGGAAGTCTTCATGGGAAGAGCAAAATTTGGTGTATTTGGTGACGGTAAGGAACTGCCTCAAATTGCTATGGCAAAATTTTTTAATAATGGCGACTTTAGAAGTGGCTACTATAGAGATCAGACATTTATGATGGCGATTGACCAGTTAGATTCAAGTCAATTTTTTGCTCAATTGTATGCTCATACTGACACTGATTTTGATCCTCATTCAGCTGGGAGGCAGATGAATTGTCATTTTGCTACAAGAATGCTCAATGATGCTGGAGATTGGAAAACATTAACAGATATGAAAAACTCTGCTAGTGATATCTCCTGTGTTTCTGGACAGATGCCAAGGATTGTTGGTTTAGGTTATGCCTCTAAATTATATAGAGAAAATAAGAACCTGTCTGATATGCAAAATTTTTCTATAAATGGAAATGAAGTCATATTTGGAACTATAGGAGACGCAAGTACTTCCGAGGGTCATTTTTGGGAATCAATAAATGCATGCGGTGTTCTACAAATACCTGTTATTATGTCGATCTGGGATGATGGGTATGGTATATCAGTACCGTCAGAGTATCATACAACTAGAAATGATTTATCAAAAGCCTTGTCTGGTTTCCAAAGATCATCCAATAAGGAAAATGGATTTGAATTATTTACTGTAAAAGCATGGGATTATGTTGGTCTATTAAATGCTTATTCTAAAGCAGAAAGACTAGCTAGAAATGAACATGTACCATCTATAATTCATGTTAAAGATGTAACCCAACCTCAAGGTCATACTACTTCTGGTTCTCATGAAAGATATAAATCAAAAGAAAGACTACAGTGGGAGAAAGATTTTTGTTGTATAAAGATGATGAGAGAATGGATAATTGAAAATAATTACTCAGATGCTAAGGAATTAAATGAATTAGAAAAGAAAGCTTTAAATTCAGCAAAAGTTTCAAGAGATACTTCTTGGAAAAATTACAGAAAATCTATTGAAGATGATTTAAATGATGCAATGGTAATTATAACTAGGATAGCGCAGAATAGTCCTAAAAATAAAAAGGAAATAATTAATCTTAGAGACCAGTTATCAAACACATTGCAACCTCTAAAATCAGATATCTTTAAAACTTTAAAGTTTGTCCAAAGAATTATAAGAAATGAAAATAATATATCTAAAATTTACTTGTTAAACCTAATTGATGAACTACAAAACAAATATGAATCTGATTATAGCTCTCATTTACATAGTGAATCAAAATATTCAGTTGATAATATAAAAGAGGTAAAACCAACTTATTCAAAACAAAATAAACTAATAGATGGAAGGGAGATAATAAATAAATTTTTTGATATAACATTTGATAATAATCCGCTAGTTTTTGCAGTTGGAGAAGATGTAGGAATAATTGGTGGTGTAAATCAAGGTTTTGCAGGAATACAAAAGAAATATGGAAAACTAAGAATAACAGATACAGGAATCAGGGAATCATCTATAATAGGGCAAGGTATTGGAGCTGCTTTAAGGGGTTTGAGGCCAATTGTTGAAATTCAGTATTTAGATTATGTTTATTGGGCTTTACAAACTCTTTCTGATGACTTATCAACTTTACAATACAGAACTAAAGGTGGGCAAAAAGCACCAGTTATAATTAGAACTAGAGGACATAGGCTAGAAGGGATTTGGCATTCAGGTTCTCCAATGGGAACTCTAATAAATAGTTTAAGAGGTATAAATGTACTAGTTCCTAGAAATTTTGTGGAAGCATCTGGTATGTATAATACACTATTACTTTCTGATGAACCTGGCATTGTTATAGAACCTTTGAATGCGTATAGATTAAAGGAAAATCTTCCAAAAAATTTAAAAAATGTAACAGTTGAGTTTGGAGTTCCTGAAATTCTTAGAGAAGGAAAGGATATAACAGTAGTAACATATGGGTCTATGTGTAGAATTGTCCTTGAAGTAGCTTCTCAACTAAATGATATAGGTATTTCATGTGAAATTATAGATGTGAGGACCTTACTTCCTTTTGATAAAAATAAATTAATTGTTGAGTCAATTAAAAAGACGAATAAAGTAATATTTGCTGATGAGGATGTTTCTGGTGGAGCAAGTGCATACATGATGCAATCAGTTATTGAAAATCAAGATGCTTATTTTTATCTAGATTCAAAACCTCTTACGATACACTCTAAAGATCATAGGCCAGCATACAGTACAGATGGTGACTATTTTTCAAAACCAAATTGTGAGTCAGTATTTGAAAAAATTTACTCATTATTTAATGAGTTAAATCCTAAAGCTTATCCGGGTTTAAATTAAATTATTCTACTAGAATCTCTTCTAATGTTACTTCTGGTGTCTCAATAATATTACTTGTATTCAGTTCTCTATCTATAATATGAACCCTTAGTTTAAAAATATCATTTTTAAGAATCATCTCAAATCCATACGAAACCATTCCATATCTTAGTTTTCCAGAAAGAAGCTGTGAAGAATTAGAAATATTCAATGGTGGAAATCTAGAATTAAAATCAATTCCACACCCATATTCTTCATCAAAAATTCTTTTCCAGTCAATTACTTTAAAATCATTATTTTCTTTTGTTAAGAATTCAACGAAAATATTTTTATTAAAATCATTTTTTTGAATAAAGAAAGTATCTAATACAGAAGTAGAGTTAACAGTATCAATTATATAATCTTCACAATTATATGATGGTCTATTATCATCATTACTGAAAGAATAATAAGTTCCATTTGGTTCGTAAACATATAGTGGAGGGTTAACAGTGTTTGATCCAAGTGTCACCCAATTAAAATCTTGATCTATTATTGCGTTATATGGGTGGTAAGGATAGTTATTTTCATCGTTAGATAATCCTAGATTTCCATCACCATCTATAAAGTTTATTGTTAGAATAAGAGAGTCTTGAGCGATATTATTAATGCTTTTTTTAAATTGAATATTTTCATATGATATTGAAGGAATTTTTGATATTCCTTCATCTTTATCACAAGAAATAAATACAAACAATACAAGAATTAATATGTGATATTTCATAGTTTAATAACTAAATGGATTAGATGTTATTGTATTTTTTAAATTTTTAACAGAATGAATTGCATCATTACATACATTATTACGACATAGATAAATACTTAGTTTTGAATTTCCATATTTTATATTTTCTGAATTTAGTCTATTATTATACATTAGTATTTTGTTAGGAATATACCATGAATTTATTTCTTTGGTTATTTTATGATTGTATGAAACATCTCTTATATCTATTTCATTTATCATTTTTTGATTAATCTCGTTGATAAAAATCCAATTAGACATAAATTCAAAATTATTTAAATAGTTCTTCAATTTATTGGCCATACCATTATATAAGTTAAGGTATAATTCGTCATTATAAATTTTTCCTAAAATTAAAAGGTTATAAAACATCACAGAGTTAGAGGATGGAATGACATTATCAAAAATTTCAATTTTTTTTGTGAGTAACTTTTCATTATTTATTCCGCTGAAATAGAACATTTTATTTTTTTTACTATAAAACAACTTTATACAATCTTCCATTAAATTTCTAGCATACTCTAAATATTTTAACTTTTGCGTTGTTTCAAATAACTTAATAAATGCACTGATTGTATGAGCATAATCTTCTAAAAATGCGTTTATTTTATTCCCATATACTCTTATTAAATTTTTATTTTTTAATAAGTTATTTGATATAAAATCAGCATTTTTTATAGCTAAAGAAAGATATTCCTCATCACCTGTAGACTGATAGCTTGATAAAATTCCTTTTAACATAATTGAATTCCATGATAGAATTATTTTCCTATCTATTTCAGGTTTAACTCTTGCTTCTCTAATCTTTAATAATTTCTTTTTTAATTTCTTTATTTCTTTATTGTTCTCATTTTTAAAAAATTTTCTTTTTAAAATAATTTTCTTTTTCCAATCTCCTTTTTTTGATATTATAAATATATTTTTTGCGAGTTTAAATTCTTTTTCATTTAAAACTTTCTTTAGTTCATCATATTCCCATAAATAATATTTTCCCTCTTGCCCTTCCGAATCAGCATCAATTGAAGAATAAAAACCACCTGAATCGTCTGTCATTTCATCTTTGACCCAATTAATTGTGTCTTTGATTATGACTTTATATTTTTCTTTTTTTGTGATAGAGTAAATATTTGATATTAACTCTATTAGCTGTCCATTATCATATAACATTTTTTCAAAGTGAGGTACTGTCCATTTTTTATCTGTAGAATACCTATAAAAGCCACCTTTTAATTGATCAAAAATCCCTCCTCCTATAATTTTATTTACAGTATTTTTAATATGATTAAAAGTCTCCTTGTCATTATTTTGATATGAATAAAATAGAAGTGAATTCCATATTGAGGGCATAGGAAATTTTTGTGCTCTATCTATACCTCCATCTTCATAATCAAATTTAATTTTAATCTCATTTACAAGAGTTTTAATTGAAAATTCATTCTTAGAGCTATATTTTTCACTATGAGATTTTTTTAAATCTTTTGTGAAATTTTCTGATGACTTTTTAAAATCTTTTTTATTTTTAGAATAAGCATCTATTATATTATTTATAATACCATACCATTGATTTGGAGAAAAGTAAGTGCCCCCATAAAATGGCTTTAAATTAGGTAATAGAAAAATATTTAGAGGCCATCCACCTTGAACACCCATACATTGTAAAGCATCCATATATAAATTATCTATGTCAGGTCTTTCCTCTCTATCTACTTTTATTGAAATAAAGTTTTCATTCATGTATTTTGAAATTGTATGATTCTGGAATGTTTCTTTTTCCATGACATGACACCAATGACAACTTGAATAACCAATACTTAGAATGATTATTTTCTTCTCTTTTTTTGCTTTATTTAGTGCTTCTTTACCCCATGGAAACCAATCTATTGGATTTTCTGAGTGTTGTTGAAGGTAATTGCTTTTTTCTGTAGAAAGTTTATTTGGCATTAGAATATATGATGTTTTTTATAAAATGAATAAAGTTTTGTATCTTTGCAGAAGATAAATAATAGTGAAAAAACTACTAGTACTCTTATTAATTCTTTTTTCATCTTGTGAGAGAAAACTTTGTCCTACATATTCTTCGATAGATAATCAGTTAGTTAAGACAGAAAATCCAATCAAAACTTCTTAAATAAAAGTAAGTCTATAAGCCGGATTCTGTATCTGATATTATCAGACTCTTATCATTTATCTAGACTTAGTATTACTACTAAGTTCAATCGATCTACCCATTCGATTTGTAGCGAGCAACTACATGTTAAAAACATTCGAATTGCTTGATCTTTCAATTTATAAGGTTTACAAAGCATCAAATATCACTATCTGACCGGTAAGCTCTTACCTTACCTTTTCACCCTTACCAAATTGGCGGTTTTTTTTCTGTTGCACTATCTGTTCTCAAATGAGACCTTCTAGTTAAGAAGTATAATGCTCTATATTGTCCGGACTTTCCTCTTCAAAATATGAAGCGATAAGACGACTTACATCGCAAAAGTATATATATTTTTGTTTAAATTTTTAAAAAATGAAAAACACAATATTAGCTATTGAAACATCATGTGATGATACATCTGCATCAGTTATTTGTGATGGTATCATAAAATCAAACATTGTTTCTTCTCAAATAGATCATTCTAAACTTGGTGGGGTAGTGCCTGAAATAGCTTCAAGAGGACATCAGAAGAATATAATATATATAGTGGAAAAAGCTTTAGAAGGTGCTGGAATTAATAAAAAAAAATTAGATGCAATTGCTTTTACTGTTGGTCCTGGATTATTAGGGTCATTACTTGTTGGTTCAACATTTTCTAAATCTTTAGGTTTTGCATTAAATGTCCCCATTATTGGAGTTAATCATCTTAAAGCTCATGCTTTTTCTCATACCATAAACAAAAAAAAAAGTAATTATCCCTTTATTTCTCTTTTAGTTAGTGGTGGTCACACCCAAATTATTTTAATTGAATCTTATGATAAGATGAAAATTATTGGTGAAACAAGAGATGATGCAGTTGGAGAGGCTTTTGATAAGTGTGCAAAGATATTAGGTCTTGATTATCCAGGAGGACCATTAATAGATAAGTTATCTATTGATGGAAATAAGGAAGCTTATTCTTTTCCTGATACTAATGTAGATGGTTATCACTATTCTTTTAGTGGTATAAAAACATCATTTTTATACTTTATAAATAAAGAATTAAAAAAAAACCCTGACTTTATAAAAGAGAATTTAAATGATATTTGTGCTTCTATTCAATCTAAGTTGGTAAGTATGTTAATGGTAAAACTTATGAAAGTTATAAATGATTATAAAGTTAAAGATATTTCAATTTGTGGGGGGGTTGCTGCAAATTCTTATCTAAGAAAAACAATATTTAAGTTGTCAGATTCACTAAATGTAAAAACACATATTCCAGAAATGGAATATTGTACAGATAATGCTGCAATGATCGCAAATTATGCGTATTATATGTATAAAGACAAAAATTTTTCAGATTTTGAAATTGTCCCGTATTCAAAACAAAAAATTGAATAATATGAATTTTAAAGATTTTTCATTAAAAAATAAAAAGGCAAATTTTAATTATCAGATTTCCGATAAATATATTGCAGGAATTGCATTAAAAGGTACTGAAATCAAGTCATTAAAAGAGTCTAAGGTTAATTTTTCAAATTCCTTTTGTTCAATTGTTGATGATGAGATCTATTTAAAGGGTATGAGTATTTCTGAATATTTATATGGGAATATAAATAATCACGATCCAAATAGGGATAGAAAATTACTTTTAAACAAAAGTGAAATAAAGCAAATAAAAAAAAAGGTTAATGAAAAAAAATTATCAATAATTCCAATAAAATTATTTATTAATAACAGGGGTTATGTAAAGCTTGAAATTGGATTAGGGAAAGGTAAAAAGGCATATGACAAGAGGGAGGATATTAAAAAAAGAGATATAGATAGAAGTTTAAGAGAAAATATTAAAAATATTTAATTATTAAATCAATAAGACTTTGTTTAAATTTGTTATAAGGTGGAATTAACATATCTGTTGGGCTAAAAGAAGAAAATTGTTTTAATACACTTTTTTGATTTGAGAACTCCTTAAACCCATAAACTCCGTGACTTTTACCAAAGCCACTGTTTCCTATACCTCCAAAGGGTAGGTTATAGTTAGAATAGTGAAGTGTGCTATGGTTGATGCAAACACCCCCTGATGAAGTTTCACTCACTATTTTATTTATATTTTTTTTGCTATTACTAAAAATATATAGTGCTAAGGGTTTTTCTTTTTTATTTATAAAAGATATTGAATCACTTATTTTCTTATAAGTAAATATTGGTAAAATTGGTCCAAAAATTTCTTCATTATATATTTTAGAATTTTCACTTATATTATCAATTATAGTTGGCTCTATAAAGTTTTTTTCTTTAATGGTATTACCCCCATATAAAATTTTTCCACCATTTAATATGGCATTATCAATAAGTTCATTTATTCTTTTAAAATGATTTTTATTTACAATCCTACAATATGAAGAAGATTGTATTGATTCTTTAGTATAAAGCTTAATTATATTTTCGATAACATATTTAATAAATTTCTCTTTCTCACTTTCATGAATCAGAACATAATCTGGAGAAATGCAAACCTGACCATTATTTATAAATTTAGACCATGCAATTTTTTTTGCTGCATTTTTTAAATTACTATTCTTATCAATTATAGTAGGAGACTTACCACCTAATTCTAATGTTATTGATGATAGATTTTTAGCAGCTGAGTTCATCACAATCTTTCCAATTGTAGGAGATCCAATAAATAGTATATGATCAAATTTTAATTTTAATAAATTTGAAGCTATATCTGCCCCACCAAGAACAACAGATACGTTCTCAGGTTCAAAAGTTGACTCTATAATTTTTTTTATTATTAGTGAGGTTTTATTTGTTATTTCCGATGGTTTAATAATTACAGAGTTATTTGCTGCTACAGCACTAATTAATGATACAAAAGTTAGATTTATTGGGAAATTCCAGGGGGTAATTATAAGCACAACACCTTTGGCTTCATATTCTATATATGATTTTGATCCAAAAAGTGTTATAGGAGTTTGTACATATTTTCTTTTTATCCATTTTTTTATATTATTAATGCAATGATTAATCTCTGAGATTACTGGAAATATTTCAGTAAGATCAACTTCTGTACTGTTTTTCCCAAAATCTTCATTTAAAGCATTTTTTATTTCTTTTCTATGTTCTAAAATATTGTTTTTAAGCTTCTTAAGTTTTAAAATCCTTTTATTTGCTGAAGTGTTTTTGAAACTTTTATGGTTGGCACAAACCTCATCATAAATTGAAATAATTTTATTATTTCTATAATCCATCATTTAATAATATTTATACCAATATAACAAAATAGGATACCAACTACTGAGCTAGAAATCATATAACTTAAAAAAAGAAAATATTTACTTTCATTTAATAAGTTTATTGAATCTGCTGAAAATGCTGAAAATGTAGTAAATCCACCACAAAATCCAATAATTAGAAAATTATTTATAAGATGAGATAATTCTTTATTAGAGACTGATGAATATTTAATTAATATTCCGACCAGAAAACAACCTAACATATTAACTATAAATGTGTTAAATGGAAAACTTGAATTTATAAAAGGAATTTTAACAATCAAAAATCTTAAAATAGCTCCAAACATCCCTCCAGCACCAATAAAGAATATTTCTTTCATTTATTTTTTTTTGTAAATTCTAATGAAGCTGAGTTAATACAATATCTTAATCCAGTAGGGTTAGGTCCATCATTAAAGATATGTCCTAAATGACCTTGGCAGTTTGAACATATTACCTCAATTCTTTGCATTCCTAAGGTGTTATCATCAACGAAATTTACATATTTTTTGTCTTCAACATCAAAAAAACAAGGCCATCCAGTTCCTGAGTCATATTTTTTTTCTGATGTAAACAATTTTTGACCACAACCAGCACATTTGTATTCTCCTTCTTGCTTATTATTCCAGTACTTACCAGTAAAAGCTCTTTCAGTTCCCTTTTCTCTTAATATTTCATATTGTTCTTTAGTCAATTTTTCTTTCCAGTAATTATCATTTTTATCTTGAGAACTACAGCTAGATATAACCACTATTATAAGTAATATTAAGGATATAATTTTTTTCATTTTTTAATATTCACATCGAGTTGAGGGAATGGTATACTTAATCCATTTTGAGGAAACTCTTCGTAAACCTTTTCATTAAACTTAAATTTTACATCCAAGAAGTTTTCAGATTTTACCCAAGCTCTAACCATTATATTAACTGAACTATCAGCTAATTCTGATATTACAACCATAGGTTCTTTATCTTTTAATATCCTATCATCTTCATCAATCCATTTTAATAAAATTGTTTTTGCTTTATTAAAATCATCTCCATATGCTATTGAAAAGGTCCATATAATTCTTCTAATATCTTCAGAAGAGTAATTAATTACAATTGATGTTTGAAGTATTCCGTTTGGTATTATTACCCTTCTATTATCAACCGTAGTAAGTACAGAATTAAATATTTGAATTTCTTTTACAGTTCCTTTAGTTCCTTCGTATTCAATAAAGTCACCAACCCTAAAAGGTTTAAAAAATAATATCATTACTCCTGCTGCAAAATTCTGAAGTGTATCTTTTAAAGCTAATCCTATTGCAAGACCTGCTGCACCGAGAATAGCTAGAAAAGAAGTCATTTCAACTCCTATCATCGAAAGGACCGATATAATTAATGCTACTTGAAGAGTAATAGATAGTAATGATTTAAAGAATGGTCTCAAAGACTCATCTATATTTTTAGATTTTAAAAAATTATCTAAAATATTTAACAACCTTCTTATTATTCTTAATCCAAAAAAAAGGAAAACAAAACCTAAAATAATTTTTGGGGCATATTCTATTAATATGTTTAATAGGAAAGTGTAGTTATCGGGGCTTAATATATCTGACATATAACAAATTTAAATTAATCTTCTGGATATGGTATAAATATTATCTTAGAATTAATATCAATTCTTGTTAATAAACAACAAAACTCATCAGGATTTTTATATTTTTCTTTAAAAATAGATATATCTGAAATAATTTTTTTTTCATTTAATACTTCAGCATAGCTTGCAAAATATTTCCATTTATTATTTAAAATTTCATTTTGATCAATTAGAAGTGTCCCTAAATTACTATTTACTTTACTCATGATTATGACAGGAAATTTTGAAAATTTTTTTTCTATAATTTTTTTACATGTTATTTTAACTTGATCTGAAACTTTAATAAAGTCAGAAGTTATCTCTCCAATTTTATTATAATCTAAATCATCATTTTTGTTCTCCATACTACAATAAACTTACTATATTTATGACAAATTTATGTTAAGGAGCTTCTTAATTTTATTTATTTCGTTAATGCCGATAAAATATGTTATTGCAAATCATATTGTTGGAGGTGAAATAGAGATGATTCATATAGGTGATGAGAATTCTTTTACTTATCAAGTAAAATTAATTCAGTATTTTGATTGTGCACAAACAGAGAATCCAGGGCCTGATGATATGATAACATATTCTATATTCAGAAAATCTGATGGTCAGTTTATGAGAGATGGAACAATGTTTATTACTAATCAAGAATTTGTTCCTTATACTAATCCTGATTGTGCTTTAGGTTTCTTATGTACCCTTAAAGTTGAATATTCTCATGAGATAACTTTAGATCCAGGTGATTTTAATGATCCAGATGGATATGTAATAGTATGGGAAAGGTGTTGTAGAAATTGGGACACAAAAAATTTGATTAACCCTGGCTGGAATGGCATGACATATACCTTATATTTTCCACCTATTGTAGACGTAACAGGTAAACCATTTGTAAATTCATCTCCTAAATTATTTCCTCCGCTTAGTGATTACGCATGTGTAAATCAATTGTTCTACATAGATTTTGCTGGTACTGATGATGATGGAGATTCAATTGCCTACTCACTTGCTGCACCTCTCGATGATAAACAACCTAATAATTCTGGAATAGTGGCATTACCTCCTTCTACACCTCCGCCACATCCTATTGTAGATTTTGCGCCAGGGTATGACTTGGCTAGTATGATTCCTGGCGATCCGTCTTTATCAATTTCAAATGAAGGGTTTATAACTGTAACCCCATCAGAAGTTGGATTATATGTGTTTTCAGTTAAAGCTGAAGAATATAGGAATGGAAAGAAGATAGGAGAATCTAGGAGAGATTTTCAGATGTTAGTTGTTGATGGTTGTAATCCGCCTGATCCACCTGAAGCTTTAGTTAAAGTTCCCGGACAGCTTGACTTTTATAAAGAAGATGACACTATAATTTATGTTGCATCTCAGCCAAAATGTTTTGATTTATTTGTTACTGATGATTTAGGCACAAATGTTACTCTAACTGCTGAAGGAGTTAATTTTGGTAAAGGAGGAAGTACAGATCTGACTGATATTTTTTCATTTAGTGAGGGTTCTATCAACTCTTCAGGTGATACATTAAAAGTACAAGTTTGTGTTTCAGATTGTCCATATATTCAGAATGAACCTTATCTAATTGATTTAATTGCAGCTGATGACGCTTGCCCTTTACCTCAAAGGGATACAGTTCGAGTTACAATTATAGTAGAACCTCCAACTAATAAAGATCCTTACTTTGTAAATCAAGGAGATACTAATGTTGTTACTGTATCTTGGAATTCACAATACTCAACTTTAATTGAGGGTCAAGATGTAGATTTAGATTCTCTAAGTTTGGATTATTTTATCGTTCCTAAAAAACCAGAATATAATATTGAGGATTATGGCATCTCATTTGATGTATCTGAGAGTGGAGCTGGCTCTATTTCTTCTACTCTAAGTTTTGATACTGACTGTAGAAATTTTGATTATTCTGATAAAGATAGTTTTATGATTGGTATTGTTCTAGACGATTTAGATACATGTGAACAATTTAATCAGGATACAATATATTATGATTTAAGAGTAGAATTACCACAGAACTCTGGACCTAAGTTGACATCAGATATTCAGATAACTGATTCAGTTAATTCAAGACCTAATTTTTCAATTATTGAATATGAAACTGATCTCTCAGGTTTATTTTCTTTAAATCTTTTCTCTGATGATCAAGACAATGATACTCTAATTATGTCAGCAAATGGAATAGGATTTAATTTAGAAGATATAAATTCTACTTTTTCAGCAAGTAACTTTCAAACGGGACACATTGAAGGTCAATTTAATGTAAATCTTGAGTGTGTAAATTTCCCTTATGAAGATATAAATGAATATAAAATTAATTTTATTACTGAAGATATTGATTACTGTCAAGAATCAAACCCGGATACTATCCAGTTAATTCTTAAAATTAATATTGACGAGAATAATACTCCATTAATTACAAATGAAAATGAATATGTGATGACAGTAAATAATCCATTCGAGATTGATATTAATGCTAGAGATGAGGATAATGATTTGATTCTATTAGAATTGATTTCTGAAGGATTACCTGGTGACTTTGTTTTTGCTCAATCTTCTGGAGTTGGTGAGGTAACTAGTAAGCTGACTTGGAATCCAACATGTGAATTTTTGAATAATGACTTTACTTCTAAAGGATATAATCTAACTTTTAGGGTAAAAGATAATAGCTGTCCATATTATAGTGAATATACTAAGCAAATTAAATTTTTATTAGAAAAACCTATAGTTGACTGGGATATATTTAATCCTCCAAATGCCTTCAGTCCTAATGGAGATTTGATAAATGATGTATTCTCATTAACTGATTTATCAATTCCTTCACAAAATTTACCTGTAGATGGTTGTGATGATAACTTTGAGTCAATAGTCTTTGTAGATAGGACAGGGGTTGAAGTTTATAAATCAAACAATAAGTTTTTTGAGTGGGATGGTAGCAATAGATCGCCAGGTGTATATTATTATTATATTAAGTATACCAAGTCTGAATATAAAGGGTCTGTGACAATAGTCTTTTAAATTTTACTTAAAGAGTTTTTGATATCATCAATTATTAAATCAGTCTCTTCTAATCCAATATAGAACCTGATATAATTTTTTGGTAGAAGCTCAGTTTTTGAATAGTATTCACTTTTGTTATTATACCTAGCAATTTCAGGAAAAATTAATGATTCATGTCCACCCCATGACGCTGCCATTCTAAAATGAGAAAGATTATCGCAAAATCTTTCTATTTTCTCATCATCTTCAGTATTTAATACTACAGTAAATTGACCACATGGTTTCTTTAAATATTTTTTGACCAGATCTTTTTGAGTAAAATTTTTAGAGTGAGGATAAAGTACTTTTTTAATTTTTGATTCTTTTTCGAGGAAATTCACAACCTTAGGTGTAGACTCACTTACATATTTCATCCTAATTTTTAATGTTCTTAACCCATTGATAAAAAGCCAAGAGTGGAATGGAGATAAGACACTTCCAATTAGTTTAAATTCAGAATTATAAATTTGATTAATTATCTTATTTGTGCTACAAATAACTCCTCCCATCGCATTAGCGTGACCACCAATATACTTAGTAGCTGAATGAATTATTATATCTATTCCCCATAAAGAAGGATTGCAATTTATAGGAGAGGCGTAACTATTGTCTATTATAGTAATGATATTATTTGACTTGGCAATCTTTGAAATTTTTTCTAAATCTTGCATGTCATAAGTCCATGAATTTGGACTTTCAAGGTAGATAAGTTTAGTATTTTTTTTGATTTTATTTTCAAAATTTTCCTTTTTTGCTCCATTAATAAATGAGATATCAATGTTATAATCTGGCAATATATTTTTCATGAACATATCAGTTCCTGTATAGGGTTGATTAATTGAAATCATATGTTCACCACTCTTTATTTGAGAAAGTATAGCAGATGAAATTGAAGCCATTCCACTACTGAGAGCCAGAGCATTTTCTGTTTTTTCTAATGCAGCAATTTTTTTCTCAAATATTCTTGTGGTAGGATTATGACCTCTAGTATAAAATGGAATATTGTTTTTATTAATCATAGCTGAACGCATATCTTCTACCTTAGAAAATAAAAAATTAGAATTTGAGAAAATTGGAGGTATAGCTGCGTTGAAATACTCTTCTCGATTTTCTCCAAGCTGATTTATAATATCTTTATTCATTAGTCAGTTAAGTTGATTTTACGAAATTATAATAATTTTAATAAACTATATTTATAATATGAAAAATAAAGTTGTAGTTATAACCGGTGGTTCATCTGGAGCAGGAGAAGCTCTAGCCTACAAGTTTTCTAAAGAAGGCTTTGATATTGTCATCGGAGGCACAAACATAGATAGACTAAAGAAAGTTAAATCAAATATAAACTCAATAGGAACTAAATGTGAATTTATTGTTCATGATGTATCTGTTGAAAAAGATGTGAAAAAGATGATTGACTTATCAGTAAAATCATTTGGCAGAATCGATGTTTTAATATGTAATGCAGGAATTTCATATAGATCAGTTTTTGAAAATGCTAATTTAGATGTGTTTGAAAAACTATTTAAAATTAATTTTTTTGGATCAATTTATTCAGTTAAATATTCTATCCCATATTTATTAAAATCTAAGGGGTCAATAATTGCAATTTCTTCTTTAAATGGATTCATAGCTACTCCCACTAGATCAGCTTATGTATCTTCAAAGCACGCTATGCAAGGTTTTTTTGATTCATTAAGACTTGAATTAATAAAAAAAGATATTCATGTTATGGTTGCATGTCCTGGTTATTTTGAAAGTAATTTTAGAAAAAACACACTTAAAAATGACGGAAATAAAGAAGGAAATTCTTCTAGAGATGAAAAGGGAATGATGAGTGCAGAATATATTTCTGAAAAGATATTTGAGGGATACAAAAATAAAAAAAGAGATTTGATTTTTACTTTCAGAGGTAAATTAGCTCACCTAATAAAAAATTGGTTTCCAAAGTTATCAGACAAACTAGCATATAAAGAAATTGTCAATGAGAGAGAATCTCTATTGAAAGATTATTAATTAATCATTAATAAATTTTTTTTCCTTATATATCTTCTTTCTTTATCAATTTTTATTTCATACCAGACATCTGTCTGACCTGTAATTTCTACTTTTTCACCTTTATTGATTTTATTATAAACATCTGATCCAGATGAAGGATTATACATAATGAAGGTATTATTTTTTGAAATTATTCCTTTTGAATTATTATTAAAATTTAATACCATCAACAAGGAGATATTTATTATAAAGAAAGACTTTATATAGCTGATTTCTTTCTCTTTATATATTCTAAAAAAATTATAAGTGAATATTAAAATTGATAAAGCAAGAAGTAAATAAATTATATAATATTTATAAATAAAAAATTTACTTTCAAAAAAGTCAAAGTCAGAATTTTCAAAATTTTTTAGTTTATTTTTATCTATAATATTTTGTAAAGAGTTGTCAACTTCAATGTTTTCTTTTCTTTTTTTATAGAAAGACAAATAGTATATGCTTTTTTCAAAGTTTCCTAAACTTTCCTCAATAAAAGACATTTTTATTAGCATACTATAACTAAACATATCTTTATGATAGAATATGCTGTCATAATATTTTTTTGCATCGAAATATTTTTCTTCTTTAAACAAAGAATCTCCTGTGATTAATAGGTCATTATTTCCTCTTAACATTATTGGTGAAAATAAAAGTATTAATACTGATATTTTAAAAACTTGAGTACTCATTTATTGATATTTTTTCTTCTAAAATTAAATTTTCAGTTTCTAGAACTAGATTATAATTTCCAGCCGATATAAATTTATTATAATGTATATGGTATGGGTTTTGATTGTTATTTTTTTCAATAATCAGGTCCCATCTAATTTGATTAATACCTTTTTTCCCAGTTCCATTAATTTGCCATATCTCTTTATTGTTATCCTTAATTTTTATTGAGTATTCTTTAGATTTATTTAAATAGAAAGAGATAGGAACTTTTTCATAAGAGTGCATTAATGGTTCTTTATGAGTGTCATTAACTTTTGGTAAAATGAACTTACCAACACCAAGAATCATATCTTTATTCTCAATATTATTTTTTGAAATTAAATTATGAATTGGATCTAAATTTAACTTATATATACCTCTTCCATGAGTAGATACTATCATGTCATTATTTTCCTTTTGAATTTCAATATCGGAAACACTGCTCATAGGAAAATCGTCTCCAATAATTTCCCAAGACTTTCCTCTATCCAATGAAATATATACACCTCTGTAAAGTCCAGCATACAGAACATTTTCATATTTGTAATCTTCAATTATAACATTTGCAGGTTCATTTGGTAGGTTGCCTCTAATTTTTTTCCAATTTTCACCATAGTTTTCAGAAACATATAAATAATTGTTTAAATCATCATAATTAATTCCGGTCATTGCCATGTAAACCCTAGATTCTACAAAATTAGATGGATATATACTTCTTATATAACCATCAGATAAATTTTTGGAGTTTTCTTGCCAATTTTCTCCGTCATCTTTTGAGCACCAAAATATTCCTCTATCAGTACCATAATATAGGACTCCTTTCGATAACTTCGATTCAGCAATTGCTCCAGCTGAATGTGATGGTGTCTTTTGAGAATTATTTGATTTCGTTAAATTATCACTAATCAGTTCCCATTTGTTTCCTTTATCAGTAGACTTAAAGACATAATTGCCTGCATGATAAAGAGTATTACTATTATGTTCTGATATAAAATATGGTGTTATAAAATTATATTTTAGAGTATCCTTTATTTTTTTAGGTAGTTTGGGTTTTATAGAGACTGACAAACCATTTATTAGATTTTTTCTTCTAATTGCACCATTTTGCATACTAAAATAAACAGTATTATTGTCAGATGGGTCAACTTGTGTTATGCATCCATCTCCTCCGTCCCATGCATCTATCCATAAATATTTCCATTTATCTACACTATTATTTTTCCATTCTTTTGGTGGTCCATAAACGGTTGCATCGTCTTGAGTTCCACCATAAATTAAGTACGGTGATTTATTTGTTAGTTCAATATCATAAAATTCTCCTGTAGGTATATTATTATAATGAAGCCAGCTATTACCTTTATCATAACTAACAAATAAACCTCCATCATTACCTAAAACAATATGTTTTGGATTAATGGGGTTAATCCACAATTCACAATGATCAAGATGTAATCCTTTGGCCTGACTAGGGTTTATTCTTTTAACAATACCATTTAAATTATTAAAACTTTTTCCGCCATCATTACTATAAGCAGCCCTAACTCCGAGAGCATATATCTCATTATCATCTAAAGGATTAACATAAATGTCTGCAAAGTACCACCCAATACCTGGAAAAATCAAGAGTTCTTTTTCATGAGTTTTGTACCAGTCGACTCCACCATTATCACTTGAATAGACTTCTGCCGCATTATTTCTTTCTTTAGATAAGTTATCAATTAGTGCGTAAACTTTGTCTGGATTTGAATGAGACACAGCTAAACCTATCCTACCCATTTTATCACCATAAGGGAGCCCTTTTTCGATTTTTTCCCAGGTTTCTCCATTGTCTTTACTTTTATAAATTCCACTTTTTCTACCACTTATTCCTGGATAATTTTCCCATAATGATGCATAAATTACATTTGGATTAGAGTTTGATATTACTATATCATTAGCTCCGGTCATTTCATCTACATATAAAACCTGTTTCCAAGATTTTCCTCCATCAATTGTTCTGTAAACTCCACGATTATTATTCTTACTCCAGAAATGCCCCATTACACTAACAAAAACAATATTCGGATTTCTTGGATTAATAGATAGCTCACCTATGTGCCAAGAGTCATTTAGACCAAGATGGCTCCAAGATTCACCTCCGTCAATAGATTTATAAACCCCAGTTCCTGGCATAGTAAAATTTCTTCCTTTTTTAAGACTCTCTCCTGTACCTACATAGATAATATTTTTATCTGATGGAGCAATTGCAATATCACCAATTCCTATAGAGGGAATATCATTAAAAATAGGTTTCCATGATATACCATTATCTACTGTTTTCCACAAATTCCCAGAACCAAATGCTACATACATAGTCCCAGGATTTGTTTCATCTACTTGTACAGATTCCACTCTTGCAGAATTCAAAACAGGACCTAGTGATACCCAGTCCATGTTATATGAAGTCTCTTTTTTAAAAGACTTATATTCTTCATAAGAATCTACCAATGGAGAGATTTTCTGTTGAGAAAATGAAATATTTGATATTAAAAATAAAACTAAGGCTAGGTAATTTATCTTTTTCATTATTTTAATATAACAATTTTCAAATAATATTAATCTCATTATTGTAATTTCAATAACATTTTCTAGTTTTGCGCGTTCCAATGTTTTTACATGATTGGCTAGCTCAGTTGGTAGAGCATCTCCCTTTTAAGGAGAGGGTCCTGGGTTCGAGACCCAGGCCAATCACTTCTTAATTATTTACTAGCAAATATCCTCCAACTACCGCAGCTGTTTCAGATCTTAGTACTTGGTCTCCTAACGTTATTTTTTTAAATCCTCTTTTATGTATTATATCTATCTCTTTTTTTGTAAAATCTCCTTCAGGACCTACAATAATTAAAGAAACTTTATCCTTAATATTTTTTTTCATTTTCATTTTTGAAGCTATATCAGCTATATATTTATTATTAGTGTCATAATCATATTCTAAGAATTCATTTAGAGAGATTATTTCATTAATTTTTGGCTTGAAAAGTGATTTGCATTGTTTTAAAGCTGAGATAATTTTTTTATCAATTCTTTTATAATTGATCTTAGATCTCTCTGAGTTTTGTGTTGAAATAAATGTTATTTCATCTATACCAATTTCTGTTAGTTTTTCAACTATCCATTCTAATCTACTCTGACTTTTGATCGCAGCTATTACAACATGATTTTTTTTAATTTTCTTTATACTTTTAACTTTCTTTAAAGTCTTAATTTCACAATTATTTTTATTTATTTTTAATATTCTAGATTTAAATAAATTTCCGTTTCCATCTGTTAATAAAATTTTATCATTTTCTCTATTTCTTAAAACTTTAGTACAATGCAAGAACTCATCATGTTCCAAAAGTGTTGTGTCAGGCCTTGATGTGTAAAATAGCTGCAATTTTTATATATTTATTTTTTATTAACAATGTAAACCTAATTCCCTTATAGTTATGATTAAACTTTTAAACTTATTTATTCTTATATTATTTTTTAATTTTTCCTACGCACAAAAAAAAAATAAAAAAAATATTTTTCCTAAATCAACACAAGCTGTTGAAAGATTTAATTTTCAGAATAGTAAATTAAATAATAAATCAATACTTAAAAATATTAATTTTCGGAATATTGGTCCAACTGTTATGAGTGGTAGGGTTGTTGATTTAGATATTAATCCTGAAGATCCAACACATTTTTATGTTGCTTATGCTTCTGGAGGTTTATGGGAAACTAGAAATCATGGTAATACTTTTTCACCGTTATTTGATAACCAAGTGGTTATGACTATTGGTGATATCAAAGTTGACTGGAATGAAAATATAATATATGTAGGTACTGGTGAAAATAATTCAAGTAGGTCATCTTATTCAGGAAATGGAATATATAAGTCAGTTGATAATGGAAAAAATTGGACTCATATTGGGCTTGATGACTCACATCATATAGGAAGAATTATAATTCACCCTAATAATTCGAATGTTTTATGGATTGCGGCACTTGGACATCTTTATTCAAAAAATATTGAGAGAGGAGTCTATAAATCTGTTGATGGAGGTAAAACATGGAAAAAAACATTATATGTTAATGATCTAACTGGAGCAATTGATTTAATAATTGATGAATCAAACCCAGATATATTATATGCCTCTATGTGGGAGAAAGATAGGAAAGCTTGGAATTTTGATGGTGCTGGTTTGGGTTCGGGTATTTATAAGTCAACAGATGGTGGTCTAACATGGTTAGAGATTTCTGGGGGGTCTAGTGGCTTCCCTGATACAGAGGGTACTGGTAGGATAGGTATAGACATTTCTAAATCAACCCCCAATGTTTTATATGCTATTCTAGATAATCAGGATAGAAAAACAAATAATCAGGATGAAAATAATAATGACTTAACTAAAGATCAAATTAGAGATATAAGTGTAGAAAATTTTTTAAAAATATCTGACAAGAAACTAAATAAGTTTTTAAGAGATAATCGTTTTCCTTCAAAGTATTCTGTTTCTATAATAAGATCTATGATTAAAAATGCGGAG
The DNA here is from genome assembly GCA_964467915.1 of uncultured Marinoscillum sp. GTDB lineage: Bacteria > Bacteroidota > Bacteroidia > Cytophagales > MED-G16 > MED-G16. The sequence goes on along the minus strand of CAYXSW010000017.1, from coordinate 14,844 downwards.
ATACTACCGTATTCATTGGTAGAATATCTAGAAGATTCAAATACTTTACTTTATGATACTCCTGTAATTGGAGCAGAAGTATACATGTCAGAAAATCATGGGAATACTTGGAAGAAAGTCAATGAAGACGATTTATTTAATCTATTTTATTCATATGGATATTATTTTGGAGAAATTAGGGTTGACCCCCAAAACCCCGCTAAAGTATATACAATGGGAGTCCCTCTTGTAAAATCAAATGATTACGGTAAGACATGGGAGTCAATTGATTATGAAAATATGCACGGAGACTACCATGCATTATGGTTAAATCCTAATAGGACAGGTCATTTAATTGTAGGTAATGATGGGGGTGTAAATATTAGTTATGATGATGGAGCTAATTGGATGAAATATAATAGTCCTTCGGTCGGTCAATTTTATGACATCAATATCGACATGAAAAAACCTTATAATGTTTATGGTGGCTTTCAAGATAACGGAGTTTGGATGGGACCATCAAATTATATCTCAAGCTTGAGATGGCATAGTTCTGGAAAATACCCATGGAGATCAATTTATGGTGGAGATGGTATGCAAACTGAAATAGATTTTAGAGATAATGAAACTGTTTACACAGGCTCACAATTTGGTAATTATTCTAGAGTTAACACTAGAACCGGAGATAGAAAAAGAATAACACCATCTCATAAGCTTGGAGAAAGACCTTACAGATGGAATTGGGAGACACCAATTTATTTATCAAGACACAATCAAGATATATTATATATGGGGTCTAATAGATTCCATAGATCTCTTAACCAAGGTGATGATTTTGAAACTTTATCTGATGATCTGACTAATGGTGGAGTTCAAGGAAATGTTAGCTATGGAACTTTAACTACTATAATTGAATCTGATTTAAAATTTGGTCTTATATATGTGGGAAGCGATGATGGACTTGTGCATGTCTCTAAAGATGGGGGAGTATCATGGGAAAATATTTCTTCTTCCTTACCTAAAAATATGTGGGTAAGCGGAATTTATCCTTCCAAGTTTAAACAGAGTAGAGTCTATTTGTCATTAAATGGTTATAGGTGGGATGATTTCTCTCCAATGGTATATATATCTGAAGATTATGGGTTGAATTGGAGTAAAATTGGTCATGACCTGCCGATGGAACCTGTGAATGTAATCATTGAGGATAATGAAAATGAGAGTTTGATTTATGTTGGAACAGATCATGGGGTATATGCATCTTTAGATTTTGGAAATACATTTAGCCCCTTTTCAAAAGGGTTATCTGGTGCGCCTGTTCATGACCTAGTTGTACATCCTAGGGATAATGACTTAGTAGTTGGTACTCATGGCAGATCTGTTTATATAGCTGATGTGTCTCACTTACAAAAAATTGATGAAACTGTATTATCTAAAAGCTTATATATTTTCAAGAATGATAAGATAAAATTTTCAAATAGATGGGGTTCGAAAAACTGGTCTGGTCAAACTATAGAACCCTCTATACAATTTGTTATTTATTCTGATTCTGATCAGGAAATAGATTTAGCTATTACTAGTAATGATGAAGTGATTTTTAATGAAAAACGTAAATTAGATTACGGATTAAATTTTATTGAAAACAATTTGTATAATGAAAATGAGGAAAAATATTTATCGAAAGGAAAGTATAAATTAAAAGTAACTAACTTAGATAAGTACTCAATTACTGATTTTGAAATTAACTAACTAAAAAAATGAAGAAAATCATTCTATTACCTTTATATCTTCTAACGATTGGAATTATATATTCTCAAGATGTTAGAATGACAGCCTGGGAAGTAACCGAAATTTGGGATCCTGAACCAAAAATTATTACTCCGGGAAATTCCTTCAGAGATGCCCCTTCAGATGCAATTGTTTTATTTGATGGATTAAATTTAGATAAATGGGTTCACAAAAATGGAGAACCTGCAAAATGGGATGTTAAAGATGGGTATTTTACTGTAAAACCTGGAACAGGAGATATATTGAGTAGAGAGGTTTTTGGCAGTTGTCAGCTACATGTAGAATTTATGTCTCCAGTTAAAATTGAGGGAGATGGTCAAAATAGAGGTAATAGTGGAGTTTACTTTATGGAAAACACCGAAGATGGGGATACTGGATACGAGATTCAAGTTTTAGACTCTTATAATAATAGGACTTATTCTAATGGACAGGCTGGTAGTGTATATAAACAACATAGTCCTTTGGTTAATGCTTCAAAAAAACCTGGTGAGTGGCAGACATATGATATAATATTTAAAGCTCCAGTTTTTAATGAAAATGGTAGAGTTGAATCACCAGCATACATTACTGTATTTCATAATGGTGTTTTAATTCAAAATAACTCTCAAATACAAGGCTATGTAAAATTTATTGGTTATCCAGAATATAAAGTTCACGCATCTAAGTTACCAATCAAATTACAAGACCATAGCAACCTAGTTAGTTTTAGAAACATTTGGATTAGAAAATTATAATAATATGAGACATTTAAAATCTTATTTTATTTGTTTGTTTTTTATTTCGGTATCATGCTCGAAAGATGAAGATGATCTTAATTATCCTAATGAACAGACGGACCATGAAATCATCTTACATCCTAATAATAGGGTAACTTCTTTGTTGATGGGTAATAGTGAATATAGAGATTGGGTTAATAATGATGGTTTTTCTAATTCTCAAACTAGAAAAGCTATAGCTAATGATCTTTACAAAAAATTTCCAGATAAATATGATTTTATTTTCTTTGTATTAAATGAGCCAGATATACCTGAAAGTTTAACTTATTATGGTAAACTAATTGGTGTATCAAATAATGTTGAAGGTACTGGTCAAGGTACCTATGACTATTCTTCGGATTATGGATCAGCTGGAAAATTAAAATCTGTAATGCAACTTTCAGGCTTAGAATTTTTAAGAAGTGGTCCAGCTCTTCATGAACTAGCTCATAATTGGGCTAATTTTGGAATTGAGACACATTATATTAATAGTTCGGGAAATGATATTTCTTCATTTAATTACAGGCCTCATTGGGGATTTACAGGAGGTAGCACTAAAGGACAACTTGGAGGATTCAAACAAAGTTCACTTATTGAAAATGGTGGAAATTCTTATACTGTAGGAAGTTTTGGTGGTTTTGCAAATGGTGGAAATAGTGTTCCTTTTAATGAATTAGAATTATATCTTATGGGATTTATTCCCTCTTCATCAGTATCTGAATTTGATGTATTTACTGATATAAAATCTTTCTCTTCTTCAGGTAGTGAATTTAATTTTACTGCTAATACAAGGACAACTCATGACGGAAAATCTGTTGAGGATTTATTGGGTAAAAGAGTACCTAACTCTAATAATTCTCAGAAAAATTTCAAATTATTAATAGTTGTACTAACAGATAAGCCTTTGACAGACGAAGAGTGGAATAAGGCAGATGCAACTGCTGAGTGGTTTTCAAGAAAAGAAGATGATGGATCTCATCTTTACAATTTTTGGGAAGCAACAGGTGGAGTTGGGTCTATAACAATTGAAAATTAATAAAAAAAACTGCTTTTTAATTTTAATTAAGTTAATTAATTCTAATTTAACCTAATTTTTCTAGTACAATATTATGATTTGTATAAATACAAATATCAGCTGCAATTGTTAAGCTTTTTTTAACAATTTCTTCAGATGACATTTTAGGATTATTTTCTTTTAAGGCAATTGCTGCTGATTGAGCATACATACTTCCTGAACCAATTGTAGCTATATTATTATCAGGCTCTAAAACATCCCCAGTACCAGAAATAACAAGAATTTGGTTCTTGTCTGCTACTATCATCATGGCCTCTAGCCTTCTTAAGTATCTATCCATTCTCCAGTCTTTAGCTAATTCGATTGCAGACCTTTTCATGTTTCCACCATATTTTGAAAGTTTTTCCTCAAACCTTTCAATAAGTGTAAATGCATCTGCAGTAGACCCTGCAAATCCTGCAAGAATTTTTCCTTCATTTAAAACTCGTATTTTATTTACATTGCTTTTGGCTACTGTATTTCCCATGGTAGCTTGTCCATCTGCTCCAATAGCAATTTTATTATCTTTTAGAACAGCACATACTGTTGTTGATTTAATTAGTTTATTCATAGTTATACTAAAATTTTAATAGGGTCTTCAATTAATTCTTTAACGCTTTTAAGGAATGATGAGCCAGTAGCACCATCAACAATTCTATGATCACAAGATAATGTTACTTTCATTAAATTTCCAGGAACAATTTCTCCTTTTTTAACAACAGGTGTATTTTTTATTCCGCCAACTGCCAATATACAAGAGTCATTAGGATTAATAATTGCTGTGAATTCATCTATGCCAAACATCCCTAAATTTGAAATGGTAAAAGTATTACCTTCCCATTCTGATGGTTGAAGTTGTTTTGATTTAGCCTTTCCTGCTAACGATTTTACCTCGGATGAAATGTGAGATAATGATTTATTGTCAGCAAATCTAATTACAGGAACTAGAAGTCCCTCATCAACTGCAACAGCGACACCAATATGTACATGGTGGTTCATTCTTATTTTATCTCCTAGAAAGCTAGAGTTTACCATTGGATGCTTTCTTAACGCAACCGCACAAGCTTTAAGAATTATATCATTAAATGAAATTTTTATTTCAGAAGATTCATTAATTTTATTTCTTCCCTCTATGCAGTTATCCATATTAATTTCCATTGTCAGATAAAAATGTGGAGCAGAAAATTTACTCTCTGCGAGTCTTTTTGAAATAGTCTTTCTCATTTGAGAAATTGGAATTTCTTCATAAGATTCTTCAAAATGAATTTTTGGTAAAACAATCTCATTTTTAGTATCTGTGGAGGTTTTTTGAGTATTGAAATGTTCAATATCTTTTTTTGTTATCCTTCCACCATCTCCAGAACCAGAAACATCAGAAATATTTATACCTTTTTCTAAAGCTAATTTTTTAGCTAAAGGAGATACTTTAATTCTGATATTGTCATCAGAAATTATTTTTTCTTTAATTTCTTTTACAGGGATAGATTTTTCTTTATCCTCAGTTTTTTCTTCTTTATTAGAAGTTATCTCAGGTTCTTCTATCACTTTCTTATTTTCCTCTTTTTTATCTGAATTTAGTTCATCAAGAATACTTGAAATGTCTTCTTCTTTTTCTCCAATTATTGCAATTACTCCATCAACAGGTACGGAATCACCATCATTAACTCCTATATGTAATAAGAATCCGTCATCATATGATTCTAATTCCATAGTTGCTTTATCTGTCTCGACTTCAGCTAATATGTCTCCAGATTTAACCTCTTCTCCAACTTTCTTTAACCAACCAGCTATGACACCTTCTTCCATTGTGTCACTCATTTTTGGCATTCTGATAATTTCAGCCATAAATATTTAAATTTTGATCAAATTTAATCCAAAAATTTATTTAAAGGATTTAACTAAAGAAAATTATTATTTTTATCTAATGATAAATAGGTATACTCTCATAAATATTAGTTATGTAACAAAGTCTTTTAAGTTTGATGAGGACAAAATAAAATCTATTTATAATGCTTTTCCAACAAAGAAATTACCAATAATAACATTTGAAGATAAAGAAAAAATATCTCTAAATTATTGGGGGTCAAACGATGAGTTTTCAAGAAATAATAGTTTAGCAAAGAGGTTAATTAATGTCGATATTTCTAAAGTAAAAAAAAGCAATATTCTTTCAAACCAATTTAAGGTCAATAGATGTTTAATTCCATGTGATGGTTTTTATTTTTGGAAAAACATTAATTCTAATGATAAGAGGCCATATTATTTTAAATTTATAAAGGATAAATTAACCTATTGTGTAGGTATTAGAGAGTCCTTTGAGGATTTTTCTGGAAATAAGTTTATGTATTTTTATTTTCTAACATCTTTGTCATCTTTAGAATGGAGGAGCTTTACATCTCGTGTACCTTTGTCTTTTGACATGAGATATCTTGATATATGGTTTGATAAAAAATCTAATTTTAAGAAAATATTTCCATTTACAAATAATTTAAAATTTAATGATTTTTCAAATCATATTGTCTCACCTTATTTTGATAAAAATAATATTGATAATAAATCTTTAATTAAACCAAAAGATAGTTTGAATCAATATGGGAATTATTCCCTTTTTGATTAATAAAAAAAAATATAGTTTTGATTATGATAATGTCAAAGATAACAGGGGTTGGATATTATGTTCCAGAAAATATAGTGAAAAATAAAGATTTAGAGAATATAATGGATACATCTGATGAATGGATTCAAGAAAGAACAGGGATAAAAGAAAGAAGATGGGTTAATGATAACAAAACTTCTACATCATTAATGGGGACATACGCAGCTGAAAATGCAATTAAAGATGCAGGTTTAAAAAATGAAGATATTGATTTCATAATATTTTCTACATTGAGTCCTGATTATTATTTTCCTGGGTCAGGTGTTTTATTACAAAGAAATTTAGGAATTAAAGAAATTGGAGCTTTAGATGTTAGAAATCAATGTTCTGGATTTTTATATAGTTTGTCAGTTGCTGATCAATATATAAAGTCTGGAATGTATAAAAATATTTTAGTTGTTGGTAGTGAAATTCATTCTGGGGGTTTAGATAAAACTTCTCGAGGAAGAGCTGTTTCTGTAATTTTTGGAGATGGAGCAGGTGCCGTTGTATTATCTTCAAGTAATTGTGGTTCTGGTATTTTATCAACTCATCTTCATTCTGAAGGAAAATATGCAGAAGAACTTGCTTTAATAAAACCAGCTACTACATTTTGGATTGATAAAATTATTAATGATGAGAATGAAGATGGTACAGGCTATTCACCTAAAATGAACGGTAATTTTGTATTTAAAAATGCTGTCTTGAGATTTGAGGAAGTTATTAATGAGGCATTAAATTATTCAAATCTTTCTTCAAGTGACATATCTCTATTAATTCCTCATCAAGCTAATTTGAGGATAAGTCAGTACATTCAAAGTAGATTAGGTTTATCAAATTCTCAGGTATTTAATAATATAATGAAATATGGGAACACAACAGCAGCCTCAATCCCAATCGCATTAAAAGAAGCCTTAGATGAAAAAAGATTAAAAAAAGGGGATGTCTTATGTTTGGCTGCATTTGGTAGCGGATTCACATGGGCTTCTGCGTTAATAAGATGGTAAATTTCAATATTAAAATACTATTAGTCATTCCTTTCTTTATTTTTAAAGTAGCAAATATTTATTCTCAAAAGCTTTTTATTCCTGTAAATGACCCTCAAATTATTTCAATATATAAAAAAGGTGAAAAAGATAAAGACGGTTCCTATATCTCTAGAGATAGTTTAGGTAATATTAGAATAAAGGGTAAGTTTAATAAATTAAAACCAGTAGGAAAATGGTATGTGTTTTTTGATAATGGTAAATTAATGTCAAATTATTCATATTCAGAAGATGGATATCTTGATGGGATATTTGTTGAGTATTATTCTGATGGTAAAATTAAAATTCTTGGAAAATTTGAAAAAAACGTTCAAACTGGAATATGGAAAACCTTTTATTTTAATGGTGAAATTGAGACTGAAGGTCAGATGCTAAATGGTAAAAGATATAAGCAGTGGAATTATTTTTTTAAGAGTGGGAATTTAAAAGAAATATCTCATTATAATGTTGATGGTTTTTTACATGGTGATTTAATTTCTTATGATGATTATGGTACAATTGTTTCTAAAGCCAGTTATATCAAAAACAAAATTGATGGTGAGTATTTAGAGTTTTATTATAATGGTAGGGTCGCTTTAAGAGGTTTTTATAAATTAGGGTTTAGAGATAGTATCTGGACTGAATTTGGTCAAAATAGAAATAAATCTTTTGAGAAAAGATATAAAAATGATTTGCCGCATTCCAAATGGACTTATTATTATCCAAATACAAATATTATTCAAAAAGAAGAGTCATACTCTAATGGAATAAAAGATGGGTTGTTTAATGAATATTATTATAATAGGAAATTAGCAAAGTCATTTAATTATAAAAACAATTTACAAGAAGGTGAATACAATGAATTCTTACCAGACGGCACAATAAGTGTAAAAGGTAAATTCAAAAATGGTTTAAAGGATGGATTGTGGGAAACATACCGAGAGGATGGAACTATTTTTTCTATAGGTAATTTTAAAAATGATTTTCAAGATGGGAGTTGGAAATTTTTTCATAGATCAGGTTACATATCCTCAGAAGGAATTTACAATAATGGTTTTGAAATTGATCAATGGATTTTTTATTATGAGGAAGGACAGCTTGATGAAATTGGTTCATACTCTTTCGGGTTAAAAAATGGATTATGGGGTAGATTTCATAGAAATGGTACTTTGAGGTTAGAAGAAACTTATAATTTAGGTAGATTAATTAATGTAACAGATTACTATCTTTATGATGGATCTAGTGTTACCTCTGGCACCTTAATAGATGGCAATGGAGAGTTATTAGATTATTATGATAATGGTTCTTTATTTTCAATTTCAAATTATAAGGATGGATATCTGGATGGCTCTTACAAAGAATTCCATCTAAATGGAAAAAAGTCAATAGTTGGAAATTATAAAAAAAGCAAAAAAGTTGGATATTGGTATACTTATACTAAAAGAGGCTTAGAAATAAATAAGGAAAAATATGATTGATGATATAATAATTGCTATTGATGGTCACTCTGGATGTGGTAAAAGTACTACTTCAAAGCTTGTTGCTGAATATTTTAATTACAAGTACTTAGATTCTGGAGCTATGTACAGAGCAATCACATTGTATCTGATGAGAAACAAAATATCTCATAATAAAATTGATTTAATTAGAGGTAAATTAAATGATATCAAAATAACTTTTGATTATGTAGATGGTAATCAAAACACATTTTTAAATAATGAAAATGTTGAAAGAGAGATTAGGGGGAAAAAAATTTCAAATTTTGTTAGCAAGTATAGTTCAATATCAATAATAAGGGAATATCTTGTTTCAATTCAAAAGGAAATTGGTAAAAGAAAAAAAATTGTAGTTGAAGGAAGAGATATAACCACGATCGTATTCCCTAATGCCGAAATAAAAATATTTATGACAGCTGATATTAATGTTCGTGCTAAAAGAAGATTTCAAGATATGAAGAAAAATAATCCAGATATAACTTACAGTGACGTCTTAAAGAATTTAGGTGAAAGAGATAGCAAAGATTCTAACAGAAAAGATAGCCCTCTAAGGGTTGCGGATGATGCTATAATCATAGATACTAGTTCCTTAGAAATAGATGAACAAGCAAAAAAAATAATTGATTTAATCAAGAATAAATTTTCATAATTTTTTTAAAAAAAAAGATTAATAAAAGAATTATTAAGATTATTTTTGTCGCTTTAAGAAAAGAAAATTTTTAAATACTTAATGTCCCTAAAATTCAATCTTAAGAAAGGATTCAATATTAATTTAGAAGGTATAGCTGTTACTGAAATTGGCGGGGATTTTAACCAGAGTTCATTTGCAATTAAGCCTACAGATTTTATAGGTATTACTAGACCAAAATTGTTAGTTAGAATTGGTGAAGAGGTAAAAGCTGGTACCCCAATCTTATTTGACAAATTACATGAAGATATAATGTATTGTTCACCTGTAAGTGGGGAAATTACAGACATTGTAAGAGGTGAAAAAAGACGGCTTGAAGAAATTAGGATCTTACCAGATAAAAAAAATAAATATTTAAAACATCAAAAATTTAGTGATTCTGATATCCGAAATTTATCTAAAAATAAAATAGTTGAACATTTATCTAAATCTGGTGTTTGGCCTCACATTATCCAAAGACCTTTTGGTTTAGTAGCTGATACTAATGCTGAACCTAAATCAATTCATATTTCTTTTTTTGATACAAGCCCACTTGCTCCATCATATGAATTTATTTACAGAGATGAACTAGATAATATCCGAACAGGTCTAATGGTAATAAGTAAGCTAACTAAAGGAAAGGTTCACTTAAACCACAATTCTAAATCTATAAAAATTTTTAATAATGATGAATGTGAAAATAATATTTTTTGTGGCCCTCATCCTGTTGGGAATGTTGGTATTCAAATTCATCATGTTGATCCAGTTAATAAGAATGATATTGTATGGTCAATTTCCCCATTTGGACTAGTTCAAATTGGTAAATTATTTAATAACGGAATTTATGATGCATCAAAAATGATTTCTCTTGTTGGTTCATGCATTGAAAATCCTAAATATTATAAATGTATATCTGGATTCTCAGTTACGGATTTAATTAAATCAAAAGTTAAAAAAACAAATGCAAGAATAATTTCTGGTAATGTTCTGACTGGTACTTCAATTGGATCTGATGGTTATTTAGGATTTTATGATAATATGATTACCGCAATTCCTGAGGGTGATTCACATAGTTTTTTAGGTTGGATATTACCAGTAATTAATAAATTAAGTTTTCAAAGAGCTTTTGGATTACTTTCATTTCTTTCACCAAATAAAAAATACAATTTAGATACAAATACTAATGGTGAATTAAGAGCTTTTGTTCAATCTGGAGTTTTTGAAAAAGTTCTTCCTATGGATATATTACCTACTTACCTGTTTAAGTCCATATTAGCTGGAGATTATGATGAGATGGAAGAATTAGGAATTTATGAATTAGTTGAGGAGGACGTTGCTTTATGTGAATTTGTTGATGTGTCAAAAAATGAACTTCAATTGTTACTGAGGAATGGATTAAATATGTTAAAGGAAGGATAATGAAATTTTTAAGAAAGATACTTGATAATCAAAAACCTTTATTTGCAAAAGGAGGAAAATTTGAAAAATTTCACTACTTATTTGAAGCTGGAGAAACATTTATGTTTGTTCCTAACCAAGTCACTCCAAAAAAAGGAGCACAAATTAGAGATGCTATAGATCTTAAGAGGTTGATGATGACAGTTGTTATTGCTATGATTCCTTGTTTATTATTTGGAATCTGGAATGTAGGACACCAGCATTTTCTCTCCATTGGTTTAGATGCTACTCTTTTTGAAAAACTTTTGATTGGTTCCAAACAAGTTTTACCAATAGTATTAGTTTCATATATTGCAGGTGGCTTAGTTGAGGTAGTATTTTCTACAATTCGAAAACATCCAATCAATGAAGGATTTTTAGTTACAGGAATGCTAATTCCATTAATAATGCCTCCAAACATACCTTTATGGCAAGTTGCTATTGCCACTATATTTGCCACTGTAATTGCTAAAGAAGTTTTTGGTGGTACAGGAATGAATATACTAAATGTTGCATTGACAGCAAGGGTATTTTTATATTTTGGTTTTCCAAGTGATATTAGTGGAGATGTATGGACTTATTATGGAGATCAAAAAGAAGAAGTTTTAAGTGGATATTCCGGAGCTACACCGTTATCATTAGGTGCTGAAACAATCGGCAAAACAAATTCAAATAGTGTAGTAAATTTAATGGATGGGTATTCTTCTGATGTTAATATTCCGGATTTCTATTCATTTGAAAATATGTTTTTAGGGGCTATCCCTGGCTCAATTGGTGAAACATCTGCTCTTATGTGTTTAATAGGAGCCATTATTTTAATTATTTCTGGTGTTGCAAGTTGGAAAGTGATAGTAAGTGTTTTTGGTGGAGCATATTTTATGGGTTGGATATTTAACTTATTTGGTCTAAATGAGTTTATGCTTATTCCACCGCACTACCATTTTGTTATGGGAGGACTTGCATTTGGTGCTGTTTTTATGGCAACAGATCCTGTTACTGCTGCTCAAACAGATACAGGAAAATGGATTTATGGATTTATGATTGGATTATTAACTGTTTTAATTCGTATTTTTAATCCAGCATATCCTGAGGGAATAATGTTAGCAATACTATTTATGAATGTTTTTGCTCCACTAATTGATTTTTATGTTATTGAAGCAAATAAAAAAAGAAGATTAAAACGTGCAACAGTCTAATACATATATAATAATCTTTACTTTGATTATGACCATATTTTTTGGGACATTACTTTCTTTCACAAGAATGAAGTTAGCTCCAATTCAAAAAGTTCAAGTTGAAATTGATACTAAGAAGAGAATTCTTGGTGCTGTCATGGATATTTCTTCTCTAAATCCTGAAGAAATTTTAGAAACATATGACAATAGAATGACCTCTAAAGTACTTGATATTAATGGAAATGAATTATTTCAAGATGATGGTAGTACTTACGTAGCTGAGGAAGTAAATATTAGTAAAAATTATAAGATTGATAAAGACGATAGGTTATATCCTGTATTTATGTATAGTGATGATGGAAGCTCTATTGATTTTTATATATTTCCAATGTTTGGTAATGGTCTTTGGGATTGGATATCTGGTTTTATTGCTCTAGAAAAAGACCTAAATCAAGTTGTTGGTGTAGCTTTTGATCACAAGACAGAGACTCCAGGTCTAGGAGCTAGAATTTCTTCTGAAGAAATTCAAGGTAGATACAAGGGAAAAAAAATATTTAATGAATTTGGAGATTTAGTTTCTATAAAAATGTTAAAAAAAGAAAATAATATTAATTTAACTTTTCACGAAGTTGATGGTATGTCAGGTGCAACAATAACTGCCAATGGTCTTAATGATATGTTAAAAAATTATTTAGATTGTTACTTGCCATTTATAAAAAAAAATCAAAACAAAACCGCAATTTTACTTTCAAATAGATGAGTACAACTGAATTAAAAGAAAAGGAGGTTATTAGGACAAAGTCAACTGAGTCATTACTTTCAAAAAGAAGAAAGAAAATTCTTATTGACCCATTAGATGATAATAATCCCGTTACAATCCAGGTGCTAGGAATATGTTCAGCTCTTGCAGTTACTATAAAACTTGAACCAACTATTGTAATGTCATTGAGTGTTGTTTTTGTAATGATTTTTTCAAGTTTATTAACCTCCTTAGTTAGGGATTATATCCCATCAAGAGTTAGAATTATTGTACAACTGGCTATTATAGCTAGTTTGGTAACTTTAGTTTCAGAATTTTTACAAGCCTTTAATTATGAGATGTATAAAGTCCTTGGTGCATTTGTGGGTTTAATTATAACAAACTGTATTATCCTAGGAAGATTAGAGGCTTATGCTATGGCAAATAAACCTTATGATAGTGTATTGGATGCCTTAGGAAGTAGTGTAGGATATGCTTGGATTATTCTCACAGTTGCTTTCTTTAGAGAGTTACTTGGATCAGGTTCTGTTCTTGGTTATAAAGTTTTCGAGATGATTGGATGGCCTTCATTTCCTACAAATGGTTTATTTGTAGATTCAATTGGAGCATTTATTATATTAGGAATCTTAATTTGGATTCAAAGAACTAATAACGGGTACATTGAAAATTAAAATATGACAGATTTAATTAATTTAATTATTAAAAGTGCATTTATGGATAATATGGTTTTTGCCTATTTCCTAGGAATGTGTTCCTTTTTAGCAGTATCAAAAAAAGTTAGTACAGCAAATGGATTAGGCCTTGCGGTAATATTTGTATTAACTTGTACAGCACCACTTAATTGGTTAATTCAAAAACATATTCTTGTCGAGGGGGCTTTAGTCTGGATAAGCCCTAAGTTTTCTTCTATTGATTTAACATTCTTACAATTGCTTATGTTTATTGCAGTTATTGCTTCTTTTGTTCAGTTAGTTGAGATGATTATTGAAAAGTTTTCTCCTACATTATATGGATCTTTGGGTATATTTTTACCACTTATTGCTGTAAATTGTTCTATTCTTGGTGGTTCGTTATTTATGGTTCAAAGAGATTTTAATTTATCAGAAGCTACAGCTTTTGGATTTGGAAGTGGTTTTGGGTTTTATCTTGCTATAATAGCTCTTGCCGCTATTAGAGAAAAATTAAAATATTCTCATGTTCCTAATGGTTTAAAGGGTCTTGGTATTACTATGTTAATCACTGGTCTTATGGGGCTAGCATTCAAGACATTTATTGGAATGACACTATAATTTCTTTAAATTTAATTTTATGAGTAATTTATTTAATAACTTCTTAAGAGGGTTGCTTCTATTAGTCCCTATGGCTGCAGCAATTTATGTGGTCGTGTATTTATATAATGTTCTAGATAATTTGATTCCAGTAGTTAAGAACATCCCCGGTTTAAGTTTTGTTTTAGTTGTTTCTCTAATAACTATTGCTGGCTCATTTGCAAGAAGATATAATACAGGGATGATAAATTGGTTTGAAAATTTAATAAAAGATATACCTCTTTTAAATCTAATTTATTCTTCAATAAAAGACCTGATGACATCTTTTATGGGAGAAAAGAAAAAGTTTAATAAACCTGTTTTAGTCAAAGTAGAATCAAGTTTATACAAACCTGGATTTGTAACTAGTAATGATCTAAATAAAATTGGATTACCAGGTAAAGTTTCTGTTTATTTACCACACTCATATAATTTTAGTGGAAATGTTTTTATTACAGATAAAAAAAATATTATTCCTCTCAAAAACTCATCTTCTGAAGTTATGAAATACATAGTTTCAGGTGGAATTTCTGGTAGCATAAAAGCTTAAGATGAAGAGTATTACTCCAAAAGAATTAAATAGTATTATTGAATTAGATAATTCTGATTGTCAGTTAATTGATATAAGAGACAAATACGAACATGATATTTGTTGCATAGGTGGTGAAAAAATTAATATGTATTCCATTGCTCAAAATATTAAAAAAATATCTAACAAAAAAAAAGTTGTAATTTATTGTAGAACTGGAGTAAGGAGTGCTGGAATCGT
>CAYXSW010000016.1:0-41426 GCA_964467915.1 uncultured Marinoscillum sp. | reverse complement strand
TTTGACACCAATACTCTCGAAGTGTCTAAATTTTCAGTAATTACAGAACTAGCTCCTCCAGATACATCACCAATTCCTAGCCCATCTAAACCTGGATCACCTTTATCTCCCTTATCTCCCTTATCTCCTTTTTCTCCTTTTTCTCCATTAGCCCCTATCAGAGAAAATAAAAACTCTTTTTCCGTTCCAACTTCTCCTGAGCTTAGCCAAGAATCGTAGGCAGACTTACCTCCAGGACCCGTCATATTTATAGTGGTAAAATTTGTTCCATCTGTATAATTTAAAGTAAATGTCCCGTCACCATTATCTACAGTCGACTCGATGCCAATACCGTCAACTCCTCCTCCTCCTCCTCCAGAACCTGCTTTAAGTGCATAAAGCGCATAAGGAACGCTCATAAGCTGGGAAGTGCCCATGTCCACTCCGTCAACTTTAACATTAACATAAAAAACCCCGTTAGCCCAGTCTATTTCTGCAAAGTTGTCGATGGTAGCTCCCTTTCCAATTACTATCTCGTCAGCCAGACCATACTTATTTGTAACTACTGTATGAAACTCAGTATATACTGCATTACCAGTCCCATCTCGAATCTCAAAAATAAACTGAACTCCTTGATTAGATCTAATATTACCATTAGAATCTCTCACGATAGCTTGATAATTAAAGCCTTGGGGAGATTGAGAGAAAGAATTAAAACTTAGGAGAAGAGTTAAAGCTATTAAAAATGTTTTTTTCATCACTTCAAATATACTAAACTTTGTCTCTCATTCTGAACCCGAACTAATTAAAATAAGCTGAAATTATCTTTTGTTAATTTACTTTGAAAGTGTCACAATATATTTCCCGTTATTAAGTCTGAATTTTCCTTCTTCCAACCCGTCAATTTTATATAGTATTCCTTCTTTATTTTTAACTACTATTTTTTGTGAGGAAGAAACTGGTAAAGTCACATCTGCAGTTGATCCATTTGGTATCTCAAACTCATATACATATGACCCGGAAGATTGTTTTTTCCAGTTTGATATAATCTCACCATATGGAGATTGGTATTTAGATTCTATATAATCTAATCCTTCTGGTGTCGAAGGGTTTAAAATGAATTCTTTAAATCCAGGGTTATTAGGATCTGGTCTTATGCCTCCCAGCCATCGGTAGTACCACTCTGTGACCACCCCAAACATAGGATGATTATTAGAAAAATAATTATCACTCTCTTTCCAAGTTTCCCAAATTGTGGTGGCCCCCTGATTTATCATATGTCCCCACCCAGGATACTTTGTGCTATTAACAACATTAAATACAATTTCAGGAGAAATGTATTTTGATAATGATTCTAATATATACTTAGTTCCAAAAATACCTGTTGTAAAATGACCTGATGGACTGCTCTCTAAAGCATTAATCAGAGAATCCTTTGCAGACTCAATCTCATCATCGGGAATAATGTCATGATAAAGCAATGAAGAAAATAATGTCTGTCTATTAATGTCTCCTAAAACTGGCTTATCCCAAAATCTAGACCTTATAATTTCTTCAAGTTTATTAGATAAACTATCATACTTCTCTTCATTAGAATTATTCCCTAACAGTTTAGAAAATAGTTTCATAATTCTAGCTGACTGAAGATAATGAAGGGTTCCTGTTAATTCTACAGGAACGGGCTCTAATGATTCATGATCACTAAGGCCAGCATCTACAACTCCTTCAGGATGAATTCTAGCTGCTTTATCCATCCATTCATTACTTAATGAATAAAGTTCATCAATAACTTCTGTGTCATCATAATAAAGGTATAGATAGTATTGAGTTATAAGAAATGCTGATTCCCAACTTAATCCACAATATTTTATTCCTACATAAGGTGCAGTATCAACAAAAATAGAATCATTCATTGCATCTACCCAATCGTATATTGTCTTACGGTAAATAGTCTGCATATCAAAGTTATATATGAAAGACTCACTAGTTGCGTTTAAGTCTCCTCCATATCCAAATTTCTCTCTAGCAGGACAATCGGATTGCACACTAATAAGGTTGGCAAGGAATGTTCTCTCAACAGATTCCTGGATAGAATTTAATAATTCAGAGGATGTAGAGATACTATTTTCATTTCTTACATTGGTATGGATAGACAACCCAAAAACATCATTAACTTTTGGTTTTTTATGTAAACCTATAATTTCCATATACCTGTACGCGTGATAGGTAAATTCAGGTTTATACCAAACACTAGTGTCTTCACCTACAATATAACTACCTCCCTGCCATGCAATTTCTGGAGCACCTACTCCACCTACTCCCTGCCTTTTAATCTGACCAGTAACAGCAGTCATTGTGTTTAACGAGCCGTCTTCGTATACCCTCTCTCCAAATCTAAAATTTATAGTGTCACCTGATTTACCATTAATATTGATTTTGTAAGTACCAGTAAAATTTTCCCCCATATCAACTATCCAAGTCCCGTTCGCTGTAGAATATATTTCTTTTGGTACTATCTCTTTTATGATTTGGACTGGAGGAAAAAAACTTTTTTCAAGTTTCCCTCCAGGAGATTTACTTACTTCTACATTTTCCCACAAAGAATCATCAAAATTAGGATTAGCCCAATCTTTTATTTCTTTCTGAGCATCGTAGTGAGATCCTAGATAGACACTATTTTTTATTATTGGCCCATAAGAATATTTCCATGAAGAATCTGATACTATTTCTTCTGAACTTCCATCTTCAAATGTTATAATAAGTTTTGATATGAATTTTGGCTTCCCAACACTAAGCTCATTTCTTAAATTTATCCTACCCCACATTTTAAGAGGAAGAGGATTATAAAAACCATTACCTAAGATCACTCCTATAGAGTTATTTCCATTTTTAACTAATGAAGTGATATCATATTCAGTATAATATATTTTTTTTGTGTAATCAGTCCACGCGGGATCTAAAACATTTTTACCAACTCTTTTATTATTAATGAAAGCTGCATAATAACCAGCAGAAGTTATAAATAAAGAAGCATCCTTTACCTGTTTATCTACTCTAAAACCTTTACGAAAAAGTGGGGCCTGCTCTTCTAAGTAGAATAAGGAATCATTTAATGGTAGTTTTTTTCTGTCCTGAATCCATTGGGCTATACCGTCATCAAAAATTCGATCTCTATAATTTTCATTTACTTTTGAACACGAAATAGTAAAAAGAATTGATGGTAAAAAAAAAGAAAATAAGACTCTAAATTTCATCTTAAATTTTTCTTTATAAATTCTTAGACCATTCCTTAATTGAGTCATTATTCATCTTCACATAGTCCTGATTATCAGCCTTAATAGATAATTCCAATGATTTTTTAGCTACATTTACCGCATCTTTATAATTACCATTAGCAGCCATAATAAGTGACTGTTGTCTAAGCTGAAAAAACCTCGGGCTTTCAGTCATCTCCATTGCCTTATTAATCCACTCGAGGGCAACATCTAATTTAATATTTTCTTGTCTATAATAAACGGCAGCAGCATAATAATCAGAAGCTTTAGGAGAATCACTCATCACACTCTCAATATTAGAATCTACCATTTCTCTACTTGGCACATCTATGTTAACCTCTATGTATCTGTCACCCCAGGCTATAACCAAATTTGCATCATTATTTGAAATACTATTAAGTGAAATAGTAAAAGTCTCTATTTCTTTAGCAGAGTTTAATGGATGAGATTTATGATTAGACTTGTGAATAATTTTGCTGTCATCCCAATCTTGAGGAACACCCCATAATTCTGCATCAGAATATAAAATAAAGTCCCAAACAGTTTCATTTGGGATTGAAAAAATTGAGTAAGTACCTCCTTTTATCTTATTTCCTTCAATTTCAACATCAGTTGAAAAACTAATTTTAGAACTACTATTAGCACCAGTTCTCCAGATTTTACCATACGGTACTAAATTTCCAAAAATCACTCTTCCTCTCTTAGATGGCCTGTTATAGTTAATTTCTATATCAGTCAATCCAACCATTTGCACTAGTTTAGAACTTGGACTTGGTTGTGGGGTCTGAATCTGAGTAAACCCTGAAAATGTTAAGAAAAGTAGAAATATTAAAGTAAATGCTCTCATAATTTTTATTTTTTTATAGCATAAATCTAATAAATACTTTTTTTATAAACATTAGAAATTTAAAGGAGTAGGTTTGCAGAAAATTCAAAAGAATGAAATTTTCTGAAATCAAGTTAAATAAAAACATACAGAAATCACTTCAAGAACTAAATTTCGAAGATGCTACTCCAATTCAAGAGAAAGCAATACCATTTCTTCTAGAAAAAAATCAAGATTTAATTTCATTAGCTCAGACAGGAACAGGAAAGACAGCAGCTTTTGGACTTCCATTAATAAACAAAGTTGATGTAAAAAAGAAAAGGCCTCAATCAATTATATTATGTCCAACTAGAGAATTGTGTCTTCAGATTTCTAAAGATCTAAACCTTTTTGCAAGTAACATTAAAGACATAAGAATCACACCAATATACGGTGGCTCTGACATAAGAAAACAGATGAGAGAGTTGAAGATGGGAAGTCACATTGTAGTTGGCACACCAGGTAGAGTCTTAGATCTATTAAAAAGAAAAAATTTAGAATTAAATAAAATAGAAAGTGTAGTATTAGATGAGGCGGATGAAATGCTTAATATGGGGTTTAAAGAGGATATAGACTCCATTCTTGAGGGAACAAGCCTAGAAAAGCAAATTCTTCTTTTCTCAGCTACAATGCCAAAAGAAGTTCTTAAAATTTCTAAAAACTACATGAATAAACCAAAGAAGATTGAGGTTGATTCTACCAATGAAGGCGTTAAAGATTTAGAACACAATTACTACCTAGTAATGAATTTAAGAGATAAGTATCAGGTACTTAGAAGAATATGTGATATGAATCCTAATATATATGGAATAGTATTTTGTAGGACGAGAAGAGAGTGCAAGGATATATCAAATAAGTTGGTACAAGACGGATACAACGCTGACTCACTTAATGGAGATCTTTCCCAGCCACAGAGAGACAACGTAATGAATAGATTTAGAGAGAAACACATACAACTTCTGGTTGCTACAGATGTAGCCGCAAGGGGTTTAGATGTTAATGATCTATCTCACGTAATAAATTATAATCTCCCTGATGAAAATCAGACATATATTCACAGATCTGGAAGAACAGGAAGAGCAGGAAAAAAAGGTATATCGATTATCATAAGTTCAAATAGAGATAAAAGGAAAATTAAGTCATTAGAAAATACAATTAACAAGGAAATTATAAAAAAGGAAATACCTAAAGGTGATGATATTTGTGAGGCACAGCTAATGAATTTAATAGACAGAATAGTCAACTCAGAAGTAAATAAAGATATAGAAAAGTTTATACCATCTATAATGGATAAAATATCTCATCTAGACAGAGAAGATTTGCTAAAACAGCTAGTTTCACTTGAATTCAGTAGATTTTTATCATTTTATAATAACGTATCAGATATAAATTCTGATACAAAGAAAAGAAATTCAAATGCTAGAAAGGCTGAGAAAGGATTCTCTAGATTTTTTATTAATCTAGGAAAGAAACATAATCTGAGACCTCAAAATTTAATTGGGATAATTAACGATTATACTAAGAATAAAGATATCTCTATAGGTAAAATTGATATTATGCAAGGTTTCTCATTCTTTGAAGTGCCAACTAATTATGAGAAAGAAATACTTTCTAACCTAAAAAAATTTATGTGGAATAACTATAAATGTGGTGTAGAGTTATCAAAAGCAATTAGTGAAAGTTCTAACCCAAGAAATAGGGATAAATCAAGAAAAGGATTCAGAAAGGGAGGGAAAAGAACTAAACCTAGAAAATCATTCAGAAGAAAAAGGAGATAATTAAAATATTAAAAATTAGTTTGGAATAACTAATTATAAATATTTTTTTATTTGAGTTTCAATTGTATTCTTATCACTAAAGCCATCCTGTGACCATAATAATTGATTATCATAATAGATTTGAATAACAGGTAATCCCTGAACTCCTAGGCTCTTAACTAGAGGCAGATTTTGATCATAATCTATTCTAATAAATTTTAGTTTGTCACTATATTTTTTAGATAAATCATCTAAAAAAGGTTCCATAACCTTACATGGCGCACACCACTTGGCAAAGTAATCAACCATAACAATCTTATCAGAAGTGATTAGTTTACTAAACTCATTTACTGATAAACTTTTTTCATAATCAACTTTAATTATTAACTCAGGATAATTATTTTTTCTCCATTCAAGAATTCCCCCATTAAGTTCATATGAGTTTTTAAATCCCATTTCACTTATTTTATCTAAAGCTTTAGCACTTCTACCTCCACTAAGACAATAAATAAATACAGGTCTTTCTCTACTCAAAATCTCTACCTGAGACTCGAAATTTTCATCGAACCAGTTTATATTTAAAGCATTTCTAAGGTGCCCTTTACTGAATTCTTCTGGAGTTCGTACATCAATTATTATAGAAGAATTATCATCAATTAGTTTAGTATAAAAATCTTCAGCAGAAACTCTTTGACTAGAAATATCATTACAAGATATTAAAGATATAAATGGTACCAATAAAAAAAATGACAACAAGGTCTTACTAAATCTATACCCTCTCATTAAAAATATTTTAAATTCAATTGATTAAATGTAAGTTAAAAAAATTATTTGAGTTCTTTAATCTTAATCTCTCTAAACTCAACTGGATGACCCTCAGACTGTAAAGAAATATATCCTTCATCTAATATTTCGCCTAATCTGCTTGAATAGTTTTTAGGTATCTCACCACCTCCTACTCTTAAATTAGAATACGTAAGTACTGTATCTCCTTCTACAAGATGATGAATTATCGAATCAGAATACACAATAACTTCCACATTAACCCAATCATCGTTGTTATATGTTTTTGAGGAAGAGTTAATACAATGATATTTAGCCTTTTTCCCATTAATATCAACATCTGTTCCTGGTGAGCAAATATTTGCTGTACTTCTATCTCCATCACCTAAACCACCTAAAAGTTGAGCTTCAGCACTAACAGGAAATTCTTGATCAATCAACATTGTACTAGGGTGTTGACAATGGAGCATAATACCACTATTTTTTATTGACCAACCCGGAGCGCCATTTAAATGAGAACCACTAAACTTATAATCCAGACTCAAGTGGTAATTTTTAAACTTTTTTTTAGTATAAAATATATGACCGAATTTATCATCAAAATTTTCATAATTTTCATAAGAAACTTTTAATGATCCATCACTAACCTTAAATGTGTTATTATAATTATCTCCTAATTGATGATTCCTAATTTTAATTTCCCAGCCATCTAAATTCTTTCCATTGAATAGATATTCCCAATTATTGTCATTATAGTCCATTAATATTGAAAGAAAGAATGTAGAAATTATATATATCATTAATTTAATTTATAATCATTCTGAAGTATAGAAAATAGCATTTTATACATTTTATACCAATTTTTTCCTTCGCTTTTAGCTACTTTATGTAATGCGTTATTTTTCCACACATTTATTGAATCTTCATCTCTCCAATAAGATAAAAAGATGTTTCTATGTCCATCTCCAAAAACCTCATGACCAAGATAACCATCAATTTTCTTTACTTCCTCTAATGTTTTTTTGTCCATGTCTTCATACCCATCAAGGTTTGAAGATTTTTCATAGACAAAAGATGCTATTATTGATCCCTTTGGAATAATTGAATTCATATTTACTAAATTATCTAAATAAGTGAAACACTCTTGATATTACATAAACTAAAAGCCCGTAAAGAGTGCATATTAATGCAACTCTTAATCCGCCAGCAAGTACAGATGGAGAAACATCTCCAACCTCTTGAATAGTCATAAACGCAGAATAAAGGCCAATAAATGAACCGAAAACTCCTGAGGATAATGCTAAACTTCCATAGGTTTTAAGTTTGTCACTATGGGTATAAAATGATATGCAAACCATCACTAAAAAGATTGTAATTATAGACATAAATAATACCCCGCCTTGTAAAAATAATTCTATCATAATTCTTAATATTTAATGTTTTTTCTTAACTCAACCTACAATTTAAAATTTAAATTATTAATATTTTAATTTTTAAACCTCTCTAACCAATTTTTCCTCTCATCACTAAAATAATATTCTCTAGATATTACTGGAGGAATATGATGTTCCATTAGCTCTAATAGAGATTCCTCTGGTAAAGGAGTTGGATCCAGAGGAATAAAATTTTTTAAAAATAAAAGAGTATCATAGTAAGCATCTTCATTAGATAAATTATACCATTCCTCCTTATCATCCTTGATATTATATAATTCCTGATTTCCATCTACATAATTGATGTAATGCCAATCACCCCATCTAACTGAGTAATCTGCAAAGTCATATGTAGTGATAACTGATCTTTCAATAAATTTTTTTGGTTCTTTTAAAAGTGGAACTAAGCTTTTACCATCCAATTGCTTGTGATTTTTAATTCCTGCTAATTCAAGTAATGTTGGATATATATCCAACAGAGATGTGAGACTATTTACAGTTGCGCCATCCGAACTACCCGCAATTAAAGAAGATGAATTTTCAGGAACTCTAATCATCAACAATGTTCTTATGACATTTTCCCAAAGAGAAAATTTTCGCCAATGTTTTTTCTCACCTAGTTGCCAACCATGATCTGACCAAATTACTACAATGGTATTATCAGCGTACTTACTTTTTTCTAGATTTTCAATAAGTTTTCCTATCATAGCATCAGCATAAGATATAGAAGCTAAATATCCTCTTATAGCTTCTTTCCATTTTCCCTGATTTAAAATGTTTTTGTGGTAATTTCCACCTCTTGATATTAATTCTTTTGCCCTATCACCAAGGTCAGACGTATCATTCTCTAAAATTTCAGGTAATTGAATTTTATCTATAGGATATAAATCAAAATATTTTTGAGGAACATACCATGGTAAATGTGGCCTATAAATTCCACAAGCAAGAAAAAAAGGTTTATTATGGTCTTTTTTTAAAAGTGATGAAATGTATTCTACACTTTTATAATCTCCAGTTTCTTCGTCTTCAATAGGGATTCCAGACCAGTCAAAAGCTGAGTACATATATTTAAACGGCTCCATATTAACTGGAGCGTTTTCTGGAATATAATTTTTTGGCATATTCTGGTTTTGTGAAGGAAAGTATTCATTCCAGCTATCAGGATGAACCTGAGAATAATGATAAATTTTACCTGCTCCTGCTGTAAAGTACCCGTTTTGTTTAAATAATTCTGGTAAAGTAGTTGCTTCTGATAGCTTAGGGACCTTCCTCCAGTCTTGGTAATTAGAATACATACCAGAATTAAATGTATGTAACCCTGTCATCATAGTTGCTCTTGATGGATTACATCCAGGACTTGTGCAATAATTTTTAGAAAAGTTTACAGATTTCTTTGTGAAATCTTCAAGGTTAGGTGTTATAACTTGATTATTTCCACCTAATGGTACAGTCCAATCATTCATATCATCTACCGATATAAATAAAATATTTGGTCTACTTACATCTTTTTTATTGCAAGACGTAAAAATCAAAAGAGATAATAAAAAAATTATCCTATTCATACTTAATATTTTTCAACAGTACCTTCCCAATCTGGGTCTGCAGCACCAATAAAAATTTCAGATATCTCATCATACTTAATAGCATGAACTCTTCCAAACCTAGCTCTAGATGGTACCATCTTGTAAGGAAAATTTATGCTATCTAGTGAACTTAAAAGATCTTTATCCCAATTTAAACTTTTATGATTTTCTATTTGAACAGTATCTGCCTCAGGAAAAATTCTACCTGAAGATAGGGCACTATAAAGGTTCATATTTTTATCTACTACATTACTTATAACTTGAGTAATAGCAGTAATAATTCTTGCGCCTCCTGCTGCACCAAGAACTAAAAATAGATTTCCATTTTTAGTTATGACTGTAGGTGAAATATGAGAGTTAGCTCTGTCACCAGGTTTATAATCACCTAAGTATCCTCCTAAAGTAACAGCGTAAATAAATCCTAATCCATCAGTAGCAACTTTAGAACCCATCAATGGGCCAACAGTCTGTGTGAGAGATACAGCATATCCTTCTTTATCTGCTGTTGACAAATGTGTTGTGTGACCAGTCTTTGCAACCCACTCTCCAATTTTATATTGGTCTAAATCTAAAGAAAAAGTATTATCATGATTTATTTTATTTGCTTGTTGTTCAGCATAGTTTTTGGTCAATATTTTATTTAAAGAATCAGAATTATTTTGAATTGACCTATCCTCATATGCTAATCTTGTTATATCTGAAAATAATTTTACCCATTTAGGATCATTTAAATTTTCTACATCAAAATTTTCTAAAATATTTAAAATTTCTATTGTTATTGCACCAAAAGAAGGAAGATACAATGTGTTTATATCATGACCCCTATAAGTACTTTTAAGAACTTTAGAGTCAACAGCCTCATAATTTTTTAAATCATTCAAAGTTAATATTCCACCATTTTCACTAATATCTTTTACCATTCTCTCAGCAACTTCACCCGTGTAAAACCCATCCTTTCCCTTACTTGAAATTGTGATTAATGTATTAGAAAGATCTTCCTGAATAAACAATTTTCCTTCTTGATAGGTACTACCTGAAGCATCTAAAAAATATTTTTTTGTCCCATCAAATTCCTTAATGATATTTTCAACATAGGCATGTCTCTTAGCTTCTCCTGGCAATATTTTAAAACCTTCTTTAGCATATTTGATAGCTGGTTTCATTACTGTCTTTAGAGGTAATCTTCCATATTCTTCACTTAACTTAACTAGTCCTGCCACTACTCCAGGAATTCCAATTGTCGAGTAGCCATAAGAAGATTTCTTATGTGTTTTAGGATCATATAATTCTGGAACTTGAGTAGAGGCATCAATTCCCCTTACTTCTCCACTAGGTAACTTAAAAATAACTTGTAGTCTGCCTCCTATACCACTCATACTAGGCTCTACAACAGATAATACAAATGCAGAAGCTACTGCAGCATCAATTGCGTTACCTCCTAATCTCATCATCTCTACTCCAGCTTTAGAGGCAAGAGGTTGTCCTGAGCTTACAATCCCATCTTTGGAATTATCAAATTGAACATTAATATTTTGTTCATTATCATGACATGATATAATGCATATAAGAAAGAAAAGTAGAATTATTTTCTTCATATTAATTTATAAAACTTTAAAAGTTAAATAAATTATATTAATAATTCTTCATAACAAACCACTTCCAAAGTAGTTTATAAGTAATTTTAGATCCACTAGTGAGAATACCAACCCTATATATTCTTCCAGCAAACCAGAGAGCAAATAACACAAATACTAACAATAATAAAATTGAGAGAAGGAGTTGCCAATCCGGAACACCAAAAGGCAATCTTGCCATCATAAGGATTGGGGATGTAAATGGAAACATACTCAGAAAAATTGACGCATTACTTTCAGGATTTTCTAATATAACAGACATAAACATTAAACTAGCTATAATAGGTAAAGAGATAGGAAGTGTAAACTGACTTGCATCCTGTAAATTATCAACAGCAGAACCTATAGCAGCAAAAAACGCCCCATATAAGAAAAATCCGCCAGTAAAATATATTAAAAATATAAAAATTATCTTGTAGACATCTATCGAAGAAAATAACTCATAAAAACCAGCTACCATTTCTTTAGATTGACTTATCTCTTCTTGATTAACAGGGATTTGAGAGGAATCAATAGTATCTATACCAAAATAGAGAGATGTAAGAGTTGAAATTGAAAAACCTAAAATAATCCAAATAGATATCTGTGTAAAAGCTACAGCACCTACTCCGAGAACTTTTCCCATCATTAGCTGTATTGGTTTTACAGAAGAGACAATAACCTCTACAACTTTGCTAGTCTTTTCATCTAAAACACTTTGTAGAATAAAACTTCCATATATAAAAACAAACATATATATCAAAAACCCATTAAAATACCCTAGACCAAATGCAAGGGTAGAACTTGACTTATTTACACCCATTTCACTTCCATCTGAGTTAGAGGTCTCCTCTACACTATATGTGTCCATATCTATCCTAGTTTCTAATTTATCCAAAGAAGACTTCTCTATTTTAAGGTCTTTAATCTTTCTATCTTTAATTTTATTCTCAATAATGTTTTCAACGTCATTAACAAAATCACCACTAGGAACATTTTTTGAGTAAAAATTGATAGCATCAGGTTTGTATATATCGATATCAGGTATTACTAATACACCATAAATTTTCCCGTTAAGGACATCTTCTTGTAAGGAGTTTATATCTGAATTACTTGGATACATGCTGTTATTTCCAAATGAAACAGAATCTTCAATTAATCCTGAATTATCTAATACAGGTATTCTCCTTATCTCCTGTTCATCTGATTCAATAAGTAAAACTGCTATAAAGATGAATAATGGAAATATCATAGGAGTTAAAAGAGTAGATAAAATAAATGACTTCTTTAGGACTCTCTGTAAATATTCTCTCTCAAAAATGATCCAAACTTTACTCATCTCTGCCCCCCTCCTTAACTTTCATTATAAATATATCATTCATATTTGGAATTTTTTCTTTAAATGAAATTATCTGTGTATAATCTGAGATAACTTTAAATAAATTCTTATATGACTTTTTGTTCATTAAATCTACCTCTGACTCATATATACCTTCAGATACTTTATCAGTTTTCACAATTGAGTAAGTGGGGTCTTTCTTTAATTTCTTATCATGGACAATAAGGTAATTATCTGACTTATATTTCATTTTTATTTGTTCTGTATCACCATCAAGAATCTTTCTGGAATTATTAATCATCGCTAACTGATCACATAACTCATCAACTGACTCCATCCTATGAGTAGAAAAAATAATCGTTTTACCTTCATCTTTAAGTCTCATTAGATTAGACTTTACAAGATTGGCATTTACAGGATCAAATCCAGAAAATGGCTCGTCGAGAATTATAAGGTCAGGATCATGGAGAACTGTTGAAATAAACTGAACCTTCTGACTCATTCCCTTGGATAAATCTTCAATGTTTTTATTCCACCAATTAGAAACATCTAAATTTTCAAACCAATGCTTTGCAGAATCAATACAATGATTTCTATTTAAACCTTTGAGTTTACCCATAAATAAAAGAAAGTCTCCTACTTTCATTTTTTTATATAGGCCTCTTTCCTCAGGCATATAGCCAATCTTTCTAACATCGTTATAATTAATAGGTCTTCCATTAAGATATATTTCACCATTATCTTGATTAATAATTTGATTAATTATTCTAATTAATGATGTTTTGCCAGCACCATTTGGACCTAAGAGCCCAAAAATACTTGACTTTTTTATGTCTATAGAAATATTATCTAGGGCCTTATGACCAACATATGATTTACTTATATTTTTAACAGATAACAATACCTTAAGAGTTTAAAATTATGTAAAGTCTAATTTACAAAAGAATAAAAGTTTACGAACCTATAAAAATGTAATCGAAATAACAATTATTAAATTGATTTATTTTAAAACAATAGTATTAATTCCTTTCTCATTAAGTTTTTCAATTACACTTTTCAATTCATTGCTTCTTAATTTATTATACTTAACTCCAACATCTTCAAGTCTCTCATGTAACAAATCGTAAACTTCATAGTAAGAGTCAGCGGGTCTAAAATCAGCATTTGGAACGTTACCTGCAAGATAAGCTAACTTTCCACCTATCATCTTTTCAAATCTAACATCATCTTGACCAGTACCAGTTTCTTTAAGCTGAATAAGTCTTTTTTCTACATCCAAAAATTGTAACTCCAAAGCCTCAACAATTGATATGAGGCTTTCATCTTTACTAGTATTAGAAAGTATAGATTTTAGATCCAACAACTGTCTTCTTATTATCTCTATCGAATTAATATAGTGTGCAGTAAGATTCAGATCTTTATATATTTTTCTCATCAAATCATCTTGAAGCATTATGTCTTCCATATCACCATCAGAATGAGGGTCTTTCATGACCTCCAATGATTTTGAAATAACTTTATCACCCAATATTAAGTTAATATTATAAATACCTGGGGGAGACATTATTGATATAGAAAATGGTATTTTTCTCTTTCTATCATCACCCAATGATACCCATTCAGCAAATTGTGGTTTTGTTCTTAAAATAATTTCGTCAGTACTTTCACCCTTAAAATCCCACCATATCCTATTAATCCCTTTTGAACCATTGTCATTTATAGTCTTAATTGTATCATTTTTAGAGTCTGTAATAATAATTTTCACATTTTCCTGATTTTCTTTTAACCAATAATTAATTGAAGCACCATTTGGTGGGTCTGCTCCCGTTGAAGCTTCAGGAAACATCTGAAGTGAACTAGTTACATTATGAAACCTATATGATGGTTTTATATCAAATAGATGGATGTCATTTTTAACAATATTTTCATCCATCTGCTGAATTGGAGATATATCATCAAGAATCCATATCCCTCTGCCGTATGTACCTAAGACAAGATCATTAAAATGTTCTTGAATATCAATCCAATACATAGGAGCATGAGGTAAATTTGACATCATCTCCTGCCAATTTTCCCCATCATTAAACGAGACATATAGTTTATTTTCTGTGCCTAGATATAATAAACCCTCTTTTACAGGGTCCTCTTTGACACATCTGGTATAACTTAAATTCCCTTCTTTAATTCCAGTTGTAATTTTTTTCCATGATTTACCAAAATTCTCAGTTTTATACACATAAGGTTCAAAATTTCCTACTTGATGAAATTCTATAGTAAGATAAGCCTTGCCCTCATTCCATCTAGAAGCCTCTATATTTCTAACTACTCCCAACTTTGGTAAATTAGGTATGTTTTTAGTTACATTCGTCCATGTCTCACCATTATCCTTACTAATGTGAACAAGACCATCATTAGTACCAGCCCATAGGATACCTTTTTTTACAGGTGATTCATCAAAAGCATAAATAACATTAGCATATTCAACAGCTATATTATCTCCAGTTAAACCTCCAGAAAAACCTTGCATTGATTTGTCATTTAAGGATAGGTCTGGACTTATAACTTCCCAAGACTGACCATCATTAGTAGTTCTATGAACATGCTGACTTGTGACATAAACGGTCTTGTTATCATGTGGTGATATTAAGAGAGGAAATGTCCACTGAAACCTATACTTCAACAACGAGGCATGACTACCTGCAGAAAATTCAGGCCAAACCTCTAACTGTCTATATTGATTATTTTTTTCGTTATATCTAGTTACAATCCCACCTAAAGGTCCAAAACCAGAAGCACTTGACCATACTATATCAGGATCTTTAGGGTCAGCCGTTGCAAAACCACTTTCACCGCCCCCTACTGATCTCCACATTCCAGACTGAATCATACCAGGACCAAACCAATTTCCAGTTCTGCTTCTACTTGGTCCTTTCATTGAAGGTCCATCTTGTCTATTAGTTAATACATTATATGGTATATTATTATCTGTTGTCACATGATATAACTGCGCAATTGGTAAAAATGTTCTGTGCCATGATTTTCCTCTGTTTTGTGAAATTGAAATTCCGCCATCTCCTGCTACGGCCATCCTATCACCATTGTTAGGATCTATCCACATTTCGTGATGATCCCAATTAGGAGATGACAATTGCGATCTTTTTTCTAGAGAATTTCCGCCATCTATGCTAGAAAAGAACCTATAACTAATAAAATAAACCTCATTTGGATTGTCAGGGGAAGCTGTAGTCCTTGTGTAATAAGCTTGTCTAGAACCTAGTTCTCTATTTGAATTAATAAGTTTATATGTTTCACCATTATCATCGGACCTCCATAATTCTCCGGATTCTGTTTCCTCTCCATTATAAGGGATACCGTCACCAGTCTCTATTAGTGCATATACCCTGTCAGGCGCTGCTGATGTCATCGCTAATGCTATCTTACCAACTGGTTTTTTTGGAAGACCATTATTCTTTAATCTTTTCCATGTCTTACCTCCATCTATAGATTTAAATATTCCACTTCCAGGACCACCACTAATTCTTTTCCATGTTTTTAACTCTAAATGCCAAGCTCCAGCTATAATAACTCTAGGATTATCAGTATCCATTACAATGTCAGAAATTCCAGTATTTTGATCAATAAAAAGGGTATGATTCCATGTTCTACCACCATCCTCACTCATAAAAATACCCCTTTCCTTTTGAGGAGAGTACGCATGACCTAGCACACCAACATAAATTAAATCAGGGTTTTCTGGATGGATAATAATTCTAGATATCCTACCAGAATTTTTTAATCCAATATGTTTCCATGTCTTGCCTCCATCTTGTGATTTATAAACCCCATTACCTATAGATACGTTTGATCTAATTGAACTTTCTCCAGTACCAACATAAATTGTCATTGGATCAGACGGGGCAACTGCAATTGCACCAATTGAGTGAACCTCTTGATCATCAAATATTGGTTGCCAGTTAAGTCCACCATCTAAGGTCTTCCAAACACCGCCAGATGCTGCTCCAACATAATAAATCAAAGGTTGATTTGGTACTCCAGCAACCGAAGTTAATCTGTTACCAATGGGTCCAATATGTCTAAATTGCATATCTGAAATCATCTTTTTATCAATTATCTGTGATAATGCGACAAAAGGAAGTAGAAAAAATAATAGATAGAAGTAAAAGTTCTTCATAGGATTAAGGGTTAGTTATTAATGCTTAATAAATAGATAATATATATCTAATTTAAAAAGAATTTATTAAAAGAATTTATTTAAAACACTTTCGGGAAGAATTTTAATAAGTAATGAAATAATTTTCCAGCGTCTGGTAATGTAAAGAACTTTACTCTTTCTAAGAATACCATCAACTATTTGTTTAGATGCCTTATCTAATGGAGCAACCCAAAGCAGTTCATCCTTGTTACCCATCAAAATATCAGTATCAACAAATCCAGGTCTAACATCAGTCAAAAATATTGGGAGTTTAAGTTTATATGACTTAAACCTAAGACCCTGAAGATAATTTGCCTGAAAAGCTTTTGAGGCATTATATGATGGAGCTATACCATTACCAATCTCTGAAGCAATTGAGCTAATATTTACAATATGACCTGATCCCTTTTTTACAAAATAGTTGTAGGCATGAGTAACAACTTGTGTGAATCCTGAGACATTTAAATTGTTTACTTTTTTCTCTTTATTATAGTCTAGCTCTTTGTTAATAATTCCAATTCCTGAGCAGTATATAATTAAATCTACTCCCTCAAGTTTCTTAATAAAATAGTCTAATAAGATGTCATTCTTTTCAG
Organism: uncultured Marinoscillum sp.; assembly: GCA_964467915.1. GTDB lineage: Bacteria > Bacteroidota > Bacteroidia > Cytophagales > MED-G16 > MED-G16. The sequence continues at coordinate 23,990 of CAYXSW010000016.1, read as the reverse complement.
TTGATGAATCGAAAGCCTTTATTATAACATTTTCTGGGTTGATCTTTTTGATATCATTAAGTCTTCCTTCTCTCCTAGCAGAGATGCCAATTTTATAATTTTTTTTTAAAAGTTCTAGAGATATACCCTTGCCAATACCAGAAGACGCGCCAATTATTATTGCTTTTTTCATTTTAATTTTTTTATCAATTTAATTAATTATAATTAGTTAGGATCACAGTTTAAAAAATTGGGCTTTGGTAAAACCCATGCTTCGGCCCCTTCATAAAAGTCATCACAATTTTCAACATTATCAACATTCCAATTAGATAAATCTTGATTAAAGTATTTTGCTTCATAAAACATCTTTTCCATATTAGTTACATTTTTAACATTCCACTGTTTTAAATCTTGGTCAATATCTGTCCCATAAAACATTTCCTGCATATTTAATACATTAGACACATCCCAAAGAGATACATCTGGATTAGCATAAAATGCTCCCCTAAATATTCTTTTCATACTTCTAACACTTGACACATCCCAGGAAGAAATATCAACATTTAAATTATATGAATGAAAAAATAAACCTTCCATATCTTCAACACTGCTAACATCCCACTTAGATATATCTTGGTCAAATCCATTTAAATTCCAGAATGTGAAATACATTGACTTAACATTACTTACATCCCAAGACTTCATATCAAAATTATCATTTATTTGACATGGAAGAGCGCAGAGAACATTTGTCTCCTCTAAAAAAGTTGTAACTAACTTATTGGTACTATTATATTTTGAAGGATTCAAACTTTTAATATGATCCCAATCTCGGATAATTTCTACATTATTTCCTTTAAACTTAACTACTTTTCCAATTGAATCAATAGCTTCATCAGTCGCTTTTAAAGTAACCCCATTTTCATCAAGGAATATTAGAGGACAACCATTACTAGAAACTGATGTCAAAGAAGGAGTATTTGGGCATACATCTAATTCATTTACAATTCCATCTTTATCATAATCAGCTTGAAGACTTGAACAACCATCGTTATTAACCAATTGACCTGGAGGAGTATCGTTACACATATCAATGTCATCATTTATCCCATCTCCATCAGAGTCTTTCATCTTAAATTCAACATATATTAACTTATCCTCATTCATTACTACGGTGAGAATAGGATCATTACCTAACTCACTTCCTCCCCAACTAACAAACTCAAAATTCTCATTTGGGTATGCCTCAATAATAACTTCCTCTCCTGGGCTGAATGTTCCATTATATATATTTAATGTCCCACTTAAATCAGGAAATATTACGGTTTCTAATGAATAACTATCAATTTTTTCACAAGAAATTATCAATAAAAGAGATATAGTTATAATCGTTATCCTCAAAATAAATTATTTTATTAAATCAAACGAATGAGTATACTTAAGAGTTATCTGTTGACTATCTAATTCATCAAGTGGATCAGTATCTTTAAGTAAATTAAAAACAACAAATAAACCTGTATTAGCATCATTAAGTAATCCAAATCTTGCATTAACAGAAATTAAATTTGACACGTTATTATATTGAATTAAACTTTGAATGAACATTCTAGGGTTAAATGAATAAGTTAATCTTAAACCAGTTATTAAAGCATTTAACTTATCATAATCAAGTTTTATATTATTGGAGTTTATTGAAAGTGATGAACTAAATCTGTCTCCATACCTAACATTTAATGTGGCATTGTTTGATACTTTAGATCCCCCAAAATATCCACCAAATGTGCTTCTTGTACTTAGTGATACTTTTTGGTTTTTATTTGTCATAAAAACTAACTGAAACTCACTGTTATTATACTCACCTGAATTGATCAATAAATTTGATATGGGAAAATCTTCAGAGACCCACTCTTTCCTCACATTATAACCAGTATGTATTTCTAAGCCACTCTTCCAAGCCCAGTGGGTATCTATATGAGTATATGTTGTAACAATATTACCTTCTAGGTCAAAGTAATACCTTCCTGAAATATGAGGTCTAGACTCAAGTAGTTTACTTTCTTCACTCAGTCTTATAGTTCTAAGTATTAAGAATTCAGGTTTTGTAAATGAACCTCTTTCTAAATAACCAACCTCTGGATTAAATCCTTCTCCAACCTCAGATAAGGCTGCCAAAATATTCCATCTATTCCAATCATAATTTGCTGAAAATTTAAATGCATGATCTTCCGAGTCAATATTAGGTGAAAAACTTTTTGATAAAAATCCTGAAACTTTTGCTTTCTTACCTATACCCCATACCCCATCAATAGCAAAAACCCTATTGTAATGACTAGAGTCTGAACCCATATCACCTAAAACACTTTTCCCTATTAATGCAGCTCCAATTGATGATCTAGAATTATTAATATTATGATTTACTCTGGCGATATAATAATTATTTTTATTAATATCCATACTTTGTATTTCATCTGTAACCATAGACAAAAGACCAATATTTGTACTTCCTACTTTCCCAGATAACCTACCACCACCAATTATTGGCACAATAGAACCATTATCTGAGATACCTATTTTTCTACTGAAAAAAAGGTCTATCTCACCTGGACTACCAACAGAAAATTGTCCGGCATTTTCAAGAAAAAATGCTCTTTTTTCTGGATAAAATAAATTAAATCTGTCAAGATTAACTTGTTGATTGTCTACCTCCGCCTGAGCAAAATCAGTATTATATGTAAGATCTAATGTCAAGGATGGTGTAATACTATATTTTAAATCAGCTCCTAATTCTATATTAGAAGATGTATTATTATCTATAGAGTTATTTGTAAACTGAGTTAATCCATATGGAAAAAATTTCAAGTTTCCGGGTTTCTTTAATGAAATTCCGTTCATTTTCCCCGCAAGTGAAACCCTTTTTATACCAAAGTTAAATCCAAGAGGTAAAGGAGCCCAAAATGATATCTCATTAGATTTACTAATATTTCTCTGAAAATTAATACCCCAACTTCTATTGTCTCCAGGACTAAACCTTAGCGATTTTAGTGGAATAGCAAATTCAGCACTCCATCCATAGTCACCAACTTCAGTCCTCACATCCCAAGAAGCATCCCAATTTAAATTTGTACCTCCAATTACTCCTCCCTGTTGTCTTTGTGCAGTTCTATTACCAACTCCCTCATTATCAATCTGCGCATCATACTCCATTCCTGCTGAATTGGTTCCAAATAAAAATCCATTCTGTTGGTCATTATATGTATCAATAATAAAAAGAAAACTATCATCATCATCAAGACTAGCATCTCTTCTAGAATCAGAGACTACTAATGTGTTTGGACTAGAATCATAACATACAACACCTATAAACATCATTGTTTTTGAAAATGCAATCTTAATATCTGTTTTCTCTGTTGAGGGTAGGCCAAATGAAGGTTTTGACTGAAGCATCGGACCCAAAGTAATTAAATTTTTCCAAATGATATCTCCTAAAACATTACCATCTAGTTCAGGAGCATTTTCAATCATATTAGCTTTAAAAGATGGCCTATCTGGAAGATTTTCCATCTGGGAAAATGATATAAAAGGAATAAACAATAAGAAAAAAAAGTTTTTCATTAGTAGAATTTACTGAATTGGATACATATTAAAGTTTTGTTCATCAAAGTATTTGATTCTATTAGGTATAGCCTCTTCTATTGTTTTCCTTAAATCATCAGATATTCTATCAGATCTGTATCTTATTGCAAGGTAAGGCAAATAACTTTCTGCTATATCCTCTCTTATAGGGTTATCTCTAGCATAATCAGATATAAACCCACAGTCTTGATTTTGTGCTGCTAACCAGCCTTTTGACTCAGCATGGTAAGAATCTAATGACGTGTGTGCTGCCTCATGGACAAGTGTCTCTTCTAGTATACCTTGATTTTCATAATTTTTTTCAGACCAGTCTGTATGAATTAAAAGATTATTATTTCCTCCTCCAAATGGTTCATCTCCTCTGTGGATCCATGATGTTTCAACATCTTTTCTCAGCTGTGTGGTTAGTCTACCTATGACCTCAGCATACTTTAATGCATATATCTGGGCATTTTCCCAGGTGCCAAATTCAGGATTAACTTGAATTTCAATTGTCAGTCCATCATCATACTCTGCAGGAAATAGAAAAGGTTCTAAAGTAACCCATCCCGACCTCCTGTCATACATCTGTCTACTTCCAGTACCCGCATAAGATAAGCTCACAAAAGTTGTGGGATCTTCTGGAGTTATAATATCAGGGTCAATAAAAATTGTGCCACCAAAAGGAGGAATATAATTTTCATCACATAACTCAGGTTGAGCTGTTTTATCTTTTGAACAAGAGAAAATTAATAGTAGAAGAATTAATCTTTTCATTATTAGGTGTTAATCTAGTTATATTAGTAATTATTTATTGCTTTCTTTTAAATAAACTATAAATATATTTTCTAGTATTACCATTTGATGGATGTTTATACAAATGTTTAAAAGACTCCAATAAATAAAAATTGTCACCAAGCCTTTCTTTAAACATTTCATCACTATAATTCAATATATCTAAGCCACAACATTTCTTTGCTCCATCAATAGCAAATTCTGAGAATATAACATACCCACCATCTTTGACTTTACTTCTAAGCAAATTAAAGTAAGCATCCTGCTGTGATTGTTGGATAAAAAAATGCAATACAGCTCTATCATGCCATAAATCAACCATATCAAGGTTTATCAATTCTTTTGAGTTTGTGAGATCATCTACCACAAAGGATAATCCATCAATATTACTAATTGAAGATTTGAGCTTGTCTATTGCACTTTGGGAAATATCGTTAACGCATATATTAGAATACCCATCATCTTTTAACTTTTGTATAAGTTTTGTTGCTCCTGCTCCAGCATGAAATATCATTGAATTTCTAGAGAGATTACATTTATTTATCAAATCTAAAGATACCACAGGATCGTCTTCATACCAACCCAAATCTTCAATAGAATTATTAAGATATGCAGTTTCCCAATGGGTTTTAAAATCATAATTTTCAGACATAGTGTAATATATTTATTTACTCAATTAAAAAAACTATTTTTCATTCTATTATTAATAAACAATTAATAATATTTACATCTATGATTAATGTATTCCCGAAATTTTCTAAGAAAGATCCTAAAATGTTTTTTAAAACATTAAACTCAAGGGTTAATAGTTACTTTAAGGATAATAAGATAAAAAAAACAGGTAATTGGAAACTTTATACAAAATCATTAATAATCTTTGGAATCTTTGCAATCCCTTATTTCCTGATAATGCTATTTGAGTTTAATCAGTGGGTATGTTTAGGATTAATAATAATTACTGGGGTTGGGATGGCAGGAGTTGGAATGAACATAATGCATGATGGTAACCATGGGTCATTTTCAAGTAAAAAATGGGTTAATAAGCTTATGGGTAGCAGTATATACATTCTTGCTGGAAATGCATATAATTGGCAAATTCAACACAACGTGCTTCATCATACATACACAAACATTCATGGTCATGACGAGGATTTAGCCGCTGGAAGAATACTTCGTTTTAGTGAACAAAGTAAATGGAAGCCTCATCATAGATTTCAGCATATCTATTCTTTTTTATTATATGGCCTTATGACAATAAATTGGGCTATAATGACTGACTACTTTCAGACAAAAAGATATATTAAAAGAAAGTTATCTTTTAAAAAGTTTGTAAATCCAACAAAACAATGGGTAAACCTTGTTATTACTAAGATCTTATATTATTCTATTTGGATAGTCCTTCCTATGATATACCTTGACTTTGCATGGTGGAAGATTTTAATTGGGTTTTTTATTATGCATTACACAGCTGGTATTATTTTAAGTACAATCTTTCAACTTGCACATATTGTAGAAAAAGTTAAAATGCCATTACCAAACAAATCCCTTGGAATGAAAAATACTTGGGCTATGCACCAGCTATTTACTACTTCTAATTTTTCAACAGGAAATAAGATAATGAACTGGTTCTCTGGAGGACTTAATTTTCAAGTAGAACACCATTTATTTCCTAATATTTCTCACATACATTATAAGAAGATATCTGAGATAGTAAAAAAGACAGCAAAAGAATTTAGTTTACCATATAACGAATACAAGACTACAACAGAAGCTCTAAAATCTCATTTTCTATTCCTAAAATCAATGGCAAAAAAGCCGCTTGCAATTAATTAATTATTGCTTGATCCAGGTGTCGGGTTATTAAAGAAAATCCACTCTTCAAAATTATTTGGATTTCTTCCCATAGAAACATCTGTCGTCTGCTCAGAATAAGTTAAAGAATCAACAATTGTAAGTTTATCACTTGAAAGCAAAATTATAGACTCACCACCTTTTTTTAATTTTTTACTTACATGAAGCGGGCCCTGTTCCTGATCATCATCACACCAAATAAGTAAGTATCCCTTTGAGGCAATTGTTGTCTTTGATGGATCAGTGTTTGGGATTTGATATGGGTTATCGTCACCAGGTGTATCAGTAAAATACATCCCCCCTATATCAATTGGGTCAGGTGTATCATTATAAAGTTCTACCCAGTCATCATAATCATTAGAATCATCAGGACAACATGCGTCATTACTTGCTAAGAACTCATTAAAAACAAGACCTCTGCTAGTATTTTGAGTAATATCAACCTCATCACAAGAAATAAGAAAAATGAATGATGTTATAAAAATAAAGTTTCTCATATATATTAATTTAATGATTGACTAATTGAATATTTTAAATAATTAACATACTCAGTCCACTCCTGTATGCTAGGTTCTTTATCTCCATGAACGGAATGTGCTTGTTCAACACCATCTTTTATCTGATCAGTCCATTTATTTAGAAGAGAATTAATATTAGTCATATTATAAAATTGATTTTGAAATATTATATCTAAACTATCAAATTCATTTCTATAACTTGAAAAAGATCCAATTATTTTATCACATGCAGCTGATTTTTGCAATAAATTGAATGAGCCATATCTAAAACCATTACAATTATTAGAAGTTTCATACCATTTATCTTTAATTGGTGTAACAGGGTTTATATTTTGAATTAAATTTTCAAAAGCATTATCTAAATCCCATGGAATTAGTTGCAATTTATCCTGATTGGGATCTTCGTACCAATAATAATTATGATTTTCATAGTTCTGGCCACCTACATGATAAAAATGTAAAACACCATCATCATTGGCTATCCTTCTATCAACCAAAATAGTTTTTAGGAAAGTATGTTTATCTATCCAATTTTCAACTATCTCTTTTGCATCCAAATGATTAACAGCGCCAAGTTGATCAGAAAACTTTTTAATTTTTGAGACATCAGATATTTCTTCATTTGTTTTTAATCCATCAATAAAATAATCTTCATCTTTTTTTCCTCCACTACTATTTACAGGCCAAACTTCCTTGTACAAATTTCCATCAGGATTAATAAAATGTTTATTAGTAAAAGGACCATCAACGTTCTCTGTATTTGCAAAAACTCCATTAAACTCCCCATTAATATAAATTAATACATGATTTGATCTAGGTGCTGTAACACCAAAATTTCTAAACATATAATACCCCAACCTCTCGTGCATTTGAGATTTATCAAGATTTTGAGAATGAAATTGAAGCTTTTTCATTCCATAAAATTTTTTGTCACCTCTCCAATTAATTTTAATTTTCATTGAAAGTTTAGGACACGTTTTATAACCACTTGGATTTGTCAAATCTTCATTTGACAAACATCCAACCCACGCTCCAACTGAACCTTTATATCTCACCCCAACATTTTTTATCACTTTACCTTCAAATACTAAAAAGCCTTCAACATATTTCTCAGCTGCCGGATCACCATTAATTTCATTCAAATTCTTTTTAGTTAAAAATATATCAAACCTATGAAGTTTATTTTGATCATATATATAATTAGATGAGTGGTTATCCTCGTGATTATATTCTTCAAAATAATCAATAATTTGATTCATATCTTCTTCATCACTTATATTAATTTTTTCACTCTTATTGCATGACATAAAGGCTATAATGGTAAAGAAATAAAGGAGGAACCTGAATTTTATATTTTTAATATTGATCATGAATTTTTTAATTTAATTGTAGATCATATTTAACTTTTTTAAAGTTATATATTAGATTACATATATGAAATACTTTATACTTATACTAGCATTTGTTTCTTTGTCTTGTGGAGCTTCTAAAAACAAAGTTAGCGTATACATGTCACCTACTTGTGGATGTTGTAAAAAGTGGGTTTCTCATTTACAAGAAAATGGTTTTGAGGTTGAATCTATATATGAGAATAATATGGGATCAATCAAAACAAAATATAAAATTTCTCAAAAAAACACCTCTTGTCATACAGGAATAATTGGTTCGTACTTCATAGAAGGTCATGTCCCAGCAAACGACATAAGAGAACTTCTAGAAAAAAATCCTGATGTTGCTGGACTTACTGTACCTGGAATGCCAGCAGGAACAAATGTCCCAGGAATGGAAACTATAAATGAAAAAGCCGAGTACGATGTCCTCTATGTCAGAAAAGATGGTTCTTCGGCAGTATGGAAACACTACAACTAAAAAAATTTGTCAAAGAATCCTACGGATTAAACGTCAAAAGTTTAAAAAAACTCAACGGATACGATAACGAAAATTATCTTTTAACTTCTGAGGAAGGAAAAAAATTTATTTTAAAAAAATATCCTTTTACCAAGAAAAATATTTCTTTAATCTCTGCAGAAAATGATTGCTTAATTCACTTAAATAAAAATTCTAATAGCTCATATCCATCACCTATTTTTTCATGTAATAATGAATACTTAGAATTTATAGATACAAAAAAGAATAAATATATTGTAAGGGTATTATCTTATCTTAAAGGCAAATTTTTAGGTGAAATTCAAGTTAATGACAATATCCTTAAGTCTCTTGGAGAATTAGTTGGAAACCTAAGTAAACACCTCAAAAATTATTCTAATGATTCAATATCAAATAGAAAGTGGGAGTGGGATATTCAATACTTAAATCTCAATAAAAAATTTATAAAGTATATAGAAGATCCTAATGAAAGAAAAATTGTTCTTTATTTCATACAACAATTTGATGAATTTGTTATGCCAAAACTTGAAAAACTTAGAACCTCAATTATCCATAATGACACTAATGAGTGGAATATATTACTAAATAAAAATAAGCAGTTAGGTATCATAGATTTTGGAGATTTAACAAAATCTCAGTTAGTGAATGAAGTAGCAGTATGTATGACATACGCTTCATATGATAAGAAAGATCCTCTTTATTCTGCTTCATTAGTCTTAAAATCATACAATAAAATATTGAAATTAACAGATATAGAAGTTTCTTTAATTTATTATTTGATGACAGCTAAGTTGTGTATAAGCGTGTGTAATTCGGCTTATTCTAAAAAAGTAAATCCAAAAAATAAATACGCTCTTATATCTGAAAAAAATGCATGGAGGATGCTCAAATATTTAATAACAATAAGTCCAATTCATGCTGAAAATATTTTCAGAAAAGCATTAGACAAGAAGGTAAATAAACTAAAAAGTGTAAAAAAATATATAAAAGAACGTCATTCTGTAATTAGTCCCATATTTTCATTGAGTTATAAGAAACCTATTGCTTTTGAAAGAGCTGCTTTCCAGTATATGTTTGATAAAAACGGAAATACATTTCTTGATGCATATAATAATATCCCCATAGTCGGCCACTCTCATCCAAAAGTAACTAGTGTTATCTCAAAGCAAATAAAAAAACTAAACACTAACACCAGGTATATTTATGATCAACTTTATGATTACGGTTCTAGACTAATTAAAAAATTTCCAAAAAAGTTAAATAAAATTTACTTTGTAAATTCTGGAAGTGAGGCTAGTGATTTAGCAATAAAAATTGCTTTATCTCACTCTGAAAATGATAAGATAATGGTTGTTGAAAACGGTTACCATGGACACACCCAAAGAGGTACTGACATCAGTCACTATAAATTCAATAATAAAAAGGGACAAGGAATAAAAGATTATATAATTAAAGTACCTATGCCAAATACTTATAATAGTATTTACAGTGTACCACAAAATAAAATAGGCAAAAAATATGCTGAAGATGCAACAAATAAAATAGATGATGTTGCTGCATTTATTTCTGAGCCTATATTAGGGTGTGGTGGTCAGGTACCGTTAGCAGAAGGTTATCTAAAAGAAATTTACAGAGAAGTCAGAAAGAGAGGTGGAGTGTGTATAAGTGATGAGGTTCAAACAGGATTTGGAAGGCTTGGGGAATATTTTTGGGGGTTTGAGATGCATAAAGTAATCCCCGATATTGTCATTTTGGGAAAACCAATGGGTAATGGTCACCCTATTGGCGCAGTGATAACAACTGATAAAATAGCAAAGTCTTTTGGTAAAGGTGTCGAGTTTTTTAGTTCATTTGGAGGGAATCCTGTTTCTTGTGCTGTCGGACTTGCAGTTTTAAATGTAATTGAGGAAGAAAATTTACAGGATAATGCTAAAAATGTGGGTAATTATTATTTAAAGAAATTAAATGCATTGAAAAAAAAATTTAGTTGTATTGGAGATGTAAGGGGTAATGGATTATTTATTGGAATAGAAATTACAAAAAAGAATTCAAGAGAGCCTGATACTAATTTAGCTCAAAAGATAAAAAATGAGTTAAGAAAAAAGCATATTTTAGTTGGTTCCGATGGACCGCACAATAATGTAATTAAAAGTAAGCCACCTATTTGTTTTACTAAAGAAAACGCTAAGACTGTTGTAGATTCTATTAAGAATATCTTAAAAAAATTATAAATATTTTTTTATATCTTTTTTAAGTTGTTCTAAAGTTGAAACATAACCGTAAAGCTCATTCTTTAAAACCTCAAAAACTTCTCTAGAACCTTTAGTTGGTAATCCATCACCACTTTCTACACTTTTTCTTAAATAAGCAAGTCTATTATTTACCTTAATTGGAAAATTAAGAGGATCCTGACCACTTTGATTCTTCACCTGATAAATACTAGACTCTATATTTTCAAGCTTTAAAATAAGTGACTCTATTTTATTTCTTTTGGTAGAACTTGAACTTGATGATACACTTTTTAAATTTTCTTTAATTTCTCTAATCTCAATTACACTTCTATTAGCAATATCAGTCTGGTTCATTATTTCCCTCACAAATTGAAATTGAATACCAATAACTTCGTCTGATACTTCAATTCTAGGGTCTTTAATTAGATCGATAAAAGTTTTATATTCTCTCCCATCAACTGTTAAAATAACGTTATAATTACCAGGAGGTGCAATAGGACCAAGTTGAGGTCTAGCAGACCAAATAATCATACCTTCAAAATCAGTAGCTCCTGGATACCTTAAGTTCCATGTGTAGGAATTCAATCCTTTATTCATGCTTGGATTTTTATTATCTGCACCATACCAAGATTGCTCGCCATCTTCTGATTCTTCTAATATACCATCCTTATCTAATACTACTCTACCCTCTGAATCTAAAATCTTTATATTAAGTGAATTTACATCTTCAGACAAAAAATATTTGATTTCACCATTTTGAACTCTCCTAGCTGCATAATAAGGTTTAAATAGATAATGTTTATCAAAATCAATTTTTGACATTTCTCTAATTGGAGAAATATCATCCAATATATAAATTGATCTTCCATGTGTTCCTACTACAATATCTTTATCAGTAACAATTAAATCTGATATTTGTGTATCTGGCATATTTAGACTTAACGATGACCAACTGTTCCCATCATCAAATGACACCCAAACACCATGTTCACCTCCTGCATACAATAATCCTGGAACATGTAAATCTTCACGAACTACATGAATAAAATCATCTTCTCTTATACCATCTATTATAAAACTCCAAGTTTTACCATAATCATCAGTCTTCCAAATGTAAGGTTTCCTATCATCCATTTGGTATCTTTTACCAGCAATATATACTGTACCTGGTTTATGCTTTGATTCATCAATTATGCTAACTCTAGTATCTTTTGGCATATTATTTGGAGTAATATTTTTCCATGTTTTCCCATGGTCTTTAGTTATATGAACCAATCCGTCATCAGATCCTGCCCAAATTACATTTTCATCATGATTTGATGGTGCTAATGCAAAAACAGTTGCATAGATCTCTGGTCCATTCATATCATTTGTTATAATTCCTCCCGTTTCTCCTAATGTTTTAGGATCAGCATAAGTAAGGTCTGGACTTATTTTTTCCCAACTCTGACCGTCATTTTCTGAAACCCAAACATGCTGAGAGGATGTGTATAGTTTATTAGAATTAAGTGGAGAAAAAATAATTGGGAAAGTCCACTGCCACCTTTCAGGCAAAGCACTTGCAGGTTCTCCTGAGAAAAATCTTGGATAAACTTGTAAATCTCTTCTGAATCCATTGCTTCGATCATATTTTGTTAATAGAGCTCCTTGACTTCCAGCATAAAACCAATCGAGGTTATCTGGGTGTTGGCTAATATACCCAGATTCACCTCCTCCTACTGCATAATAGTATTGTTTATGAGGCCCTCTAGCTTGTTTAAAGTTCCAACCTTCAGATGGAATACACATAGTTGAATTATCTTGTTGTGCTCCACAAATATGATAAGGGAAATCTTTAGTAACCATTATGTGATAGAACTGAGATGTTGGAAAATCTAAATCCGTCCAAGTATCACCACCGTTAACAGAAACACATCCACCTCCATCATTAGCGTTTACCATTCTCATAGGATCATTTGGATCAATCCACAAATCATGATTGTCTCCATGTGGGACAATAATTCTTTTATCAAATGTTTTTCCACCATCTACTGATTTATAAAATCCGGTATTTAAAGCATATACTATATCTTCATCTTTTGGATCAGCATAAATCCTGCTATAATAAAAAGCTCTCTGTCTTAATTTTCTTTCGTTATTGACTAATTCCCATGAATCACCAGCATTATCAGAAACGTAAACACCACCATTATTTGCTTCAACTATAGCCCATAATTTGTTTGAATTTGCACCTGAAACTGTAATCCCAATTTTTCCTAGTGGTCTTTTAGGTAATCCCTTATTCTCTGAAATATCTTTCCATGATTTGCCTCCATCAGAAGACTTATAAATTCCACAATCAGGTCCTCCTCCAAGCATCTTATAAGGTGTTCTATATACTTGCCATATTGTCGCATATAATGTCTCTGGATCATTAGGATCCATAACTAAATCTATAGCTCCTGCTTTAGAACTTTTATATAGTACCTTATCCCATGATTTTCCTCCATTAACTGATTTAAATATCCCCCTTTCTGGATTTTCTCCATATGGATGACCAAGAGCTGCAACATAAACAATATCAGGATTTTTTGGATGAATTCTTATTTTTGCTATTGCTTGTGTCTCATCAAGCCCTAAGTGTTCCCATTTTTTTCCACCATCTACAGATTTATATACACCATCACCTTGCATGATATTTCCTCTCAACTCAGTCTCACCCATTCCTATATACACTATATCAGGATTTGATTCAGAAACTGCAACTGCACCAACTGATGAACTTCGTATTTGTCCATCTGTTACTGGTTTCCATGTTTGACCACCATCAATAGTTTTCCATAACCCTCCTCCAACTGCACCAAAGTAGTACTCATTAATTCTAGAAGGAGATCCAGAAACTGCGAGAGATCTTCCACCTCTATCTGGGCCTATTTCTCTCCATCTCATTTGATTTAATAAGCTATCCTTATTTTCAATAGCATTTAAATCAATAAATAATAATAATATAATTGTAAAAAATATAGAAATTTTAATTTTCATGAGTGGTTCTTTTAGATTAGTGTTCAATAAATAAATATATAAAAAATTATTTTCTAAATAATAGTATATAAATCAGCAATTTGAATTTTTGAAATTTCTATTAATAGTAATAGATTGATTTATGATGTATTATTCAATCATAATTATGGGAGTTTCAGGATCTGGAAAATCAACTATAGGAAAACTTTTATCGAGAAAGTTAAATGTTGATTTTATCGAAGGAGATAATTATCATTCTAATGAGAATATAAAAAAACTCTCCTCAGGAATAGCATTAACTGATAATGATAGAATTAAATGGTTAAATAAATTGAATAGTATAATTTATAAAAATGTGACCCATAGTTCTTGTGTGGTATCCTGTTCCGCGCTTAAAAAAAAATACAGATCAATACTTAGAAAAAATATAAGTGATAGAGTAAAATTTGTTTACCTTGAAGGAAGCTACAGTCTAATTTATGAGAGATTAATTAAAAGAAAAAACCATTTCATGTCAAAATCTCTGCTAAGATCACAGTTTAACACTCTAGAAATACCATCAAATAGCATCAAAATTAATGTTAAATCTAATCAGGCATCTATAGTTAAAAGAATTTTAGAGATTATTAGTAAAGAAAAATAGATATGATAACATATGTAATTATTTCAATTATTATTCTGATGATAATGATAATGAAGTTTAAAATTCATCCTTTTTTAGCACTTCTTATTTCCAGCATTTTTTTTGGAGTCTTAAATGGCTTATCACCAGATCAAATAATGAATATTGTACAATTAGGAATGGGTAATACTCTCGGATTTGTAGCTTTATTAGTAGGATTAGGTGCATTATTTGGTTCTATACTTGAACACTCTGGTGGAGCAACAGCAATTACAAATTTTATGATTCAAAAATTTGGAATTAATAAATCACCAATTGCCATGTCTATATCTGGTTTTTTAATTGCAATTCCTGTTTTCTTTGATGTTGCTTTAATAATTTTAATGCCAATAATTTATTCACTACAAAGAAAAACTGGTAAATCACTACTCTATTTTGCCATCCCCCTTCTTGCAGGTCTCGCTACTACACATGCTTTCATCCCTCCAACCCCTGGTCCCATTGCAGTATCTCAAATTATTAATGCTAATATTGGATCAGTTATAATTATTGGATTTACTGTAGGTATCCCAACAACTATAATTAGTGGATTGATTTTTGGAAGGTTTATTTCTAGAAAAATATTTGTTGATGCTCCAAAAATTCAGAAAACAGATTTCTCATTATCTAAAACTAACATTAATGTTCATCTTGTTATATCAATAATTCTATTGCCTCTAATTCTAATTATTTTAAGCACCTCAGTAAAAAATAACCTTATTTCGATTGATAATACATTTATCTCAAACTTTATTCATTTAATAGGGCATCCTTTTTCTGCATTAATTCTTTCAAATGTTATTGCCTGGTACTTTCTAGGAATTAAGCAAGGTTTCAATAAGAATCAATTATTAAATATTTCAAAAAATTCTCTCCTACCCGCAGGAAGTATTATTTTGATAACTGGGGCTGGTGGTGTCTTTAAAGAGTTTTTGGTTACCTCAGGAGCAGGTGAAATAATTGCAAAATCATTAGATGAGACTGGTTTATCAGTTTTGTTTTTTTCCTACTTAATTGCTTTAATTATAAGAGTAGCACAAGGCTCATCAACTGTTGCTATGATTACTACAGCTAGTTTAGTTGCACCTATTATTTCTACTGGATCAGAAATCGAACTTTCTTGTATAGTAATATCAATTGCTGCAGGAGCTTCTGCATTTTCTCATGTTAATGATAGTGGATTTTGGTTAGTGAATCAGTACTTGAGACTTAACGAAAAAGATACATTTATGTCTTGGACATTAATGACTTCAATATTATCTATTACAGGATTTATAATTGTTTTTCTGATAAACTCAATTCTTGGATAAGATTAAAATTATACCGCTATTACTTTCTATCTCTATCTTTTCTCCAATTTTATAGGTGTTATAATTTTGAAGACCATCTATGTAAGGACTTGATAAACTTGCTGAACTCTTATTAAAATTAATCTTTTCCCACTCAAAATTTAAGTCAATATTTTCAGTTTTATTAGACCATGAAGCAAGAGATATTAGTACTTTGTCATCTTTTTGAAATATGGTACACTTAATATCTTTGTTTTTAACCTTAATAGGAGAGTAATCAACCCAATAGCCTATCATTCTGCTATCTGGAATATCAAAATTTTCAAAAATATCCCAAATGTTTCCAGGATTATACTTATGATAGACTCTAGTCGTCATACCGTAAACTAAACCATGATATGGTCTTCCTCCTTTCTCAAGCATTTCACCTGTTAAACCAAAAGGAATACCTGAAACTTCTGTCATCCAATAATCTGGTTCAAGATCATATTCAAAATACTCTCCGAACCATAGTCTTGATACAAAAGGAAAATGTTCCATGTAGAGAAAAGCACTATTTATATAACCATCTCTAATATTAAACTGATTGGCAGAATGAAGATCAATAACAAAAGAATCTCTATTCATACTAAACACATTAGCAATTCTTTTTACAGTACTTCTGCTAAAAGCAATATCATCAAGATATAAACCATCAATAGAATTATGTTTTGAAAGCCAATTAATACCTTCAATATAATAATTAGTCCATCTAGAAGTTCCTTTATTTAAAATTGAGGCATCATTTACCCTAACTGCATGCCATGCGGAGTGATAGTTTGATTTAAGATGTTCCTGTAACCAACTATGACCTCCACCCTTTCCATCGTTAAAAATTTCAGTACCTAAACTTCTAAGTGCATATAGTTCATAGGTTTTATAGGATAATTCTCTGATAGTATTATAAAGTTTAACTTTGATACCTTTAGAGTGAGCTTCATCTATATATTTCTTTTGTTTTTTAATATTATAAAAAGGATAGTTTATGTAAGGATTTATTTCATTGGCATGATGTACATTTACAATCGTTCCATTTAACTTTAAAACTGAGTCAACAGGAATATATTTATGGACAAACCTCGTATTAAAATGCTCTTTTGTATCTATGGCTTTAAATGGTGTAACTAAAAACCTTATATTAAAATTTAAAGTATCTCCATCATTTACTAATCTTTCGCCAGAATAATTATTTATATGTACTACCCCTTTGTTTTTTTTAATTGATATTCCTCCCTTTGATTTGTTATACCAAGAATTTGGAAGATTTAGAGGCTTTGATCTATAAAAATTGGTATTTAGGGGTCTCTCATAATTATTATCTCTCAAAACATACTGCAACCCTTTATTAATATTTCCTAACCATACACCTTCCTGATGTTTTGACACATCCCACTTCCAATCCACATTATTTTTGAATTCACCACCTTTCTTACCAAGACCTAATATGTATTTAGCTGCATCTTCATTTAAAGAAATTTTAAGAGACACATCATTTAAATTTATTTTATTTTTTGCAATTAATTGAATCTTATAATCCATCATACCATCGTATTCCAAAATTGCAGATATATTTAAATTGAAGTTTTTAGATTGATTTTTTGACATCCAGTTAACACTAGCTTTATTACCTTTAGATATATTAAATGATGAGTTTACAAATTTTTCGATAGCTCCATTATTAATTTTAACTTTAAAGTCAATTTTATCAGATAAAATCTCTTCAGGCTCTGCCTTTATGAATGTCATCTCAGGAGAAAAAAATGACAAAATATTAACAGGTAATCCCATTTTATTTAATTCAATTTTTCTTCCTAAAATGTTCAAATTATTTTCAGAAATCTTGATCTCCTTGAATGGTTTTATAACTAAATTATCATCAAATCCAATATCAGAATTTAACCATCTTAATCTTGACATCTTATCAGGTTTATTATCTCCGAAATCATTTGATGTTGAACTTAAAACCTTAATTTTTAAATGAATTGTATCCTCCACCATGCCCTTAGGTTTAAGTATTACAAATGAATTATAAGTACCTGATTTAGTGTTTAAAGGGATCTCTAACCCAAACCATAATGGTTGAACTTCCCCCTTCTTTACTGATATTTTTTTTGAGAAAGGTTTGCCATCTAGATCAATCCCTTCTTTATTAAAGCAGGTAAAATACTTTTTATCTATCGTAGCTTTTGATAATGAATTTAGATCTGTGTAAACAATATCTATATCGTTAATATCTTTATTTGGAGATAATAAACCAATCTGAAAAGTATAGTATTCTCCTTTTGATACATTATCATTTAAGCCGTTGGCATATTCTTTATCATAAGTCCATCTCTTTGGCAAATAATTTTTCATCTTAATAGGAAAGTCTCTATACTCTGGAAAGAGATAGTAGTCCTTATTGAAAAGCTTGAAATAATTAACTGATTCTTCTCTAGTTGATATAATTTCCATAGGGAAAAAGCTATTAAAATCATCAATAGATTCAAAAGAAGTAACTTTCGCTTCTTTTATTTCAGAAAAATTATTTAGATATTTTTTTGGAATAAAATCTTTCTGATCTTTTGTTTTTTGAGGTTCCAGGTACTCTACCTTGGGATAATATCCACCTGTAGATCTATGGGGCAGATAATAAAAATAATACTCATCAGATGATTTATTTGGTTTAAAAAGAATATGTCCAAACTCATTATTTATATCTATAAAATATTTTTCTTTAATTTCTTTACCATTTTTTTTATTAATAATAATTATATCTTTTTGATTTGGGTTATCATCTCTCCTCCTCCAAGGTATTATGACTTGATGTACATCGTTTGATTTAGAATCTAATCCTACTACAACACGATGATTTCCATTAGAAGTAAATGATTCACTATAATTTGGATGATTCCATTTACCAATATCATAATTATAATTATAAATTGAATTATTAACGATATTATCCCTGTATATAACATTTTTATTTGTACTATTACAAGAAATATTGCAGATAAATACCAGTAAAAAAAATAAAAAATTTAGTTTGTTTTTGAACATCTATTTTTTACCGAGAGATAATATATTACTAAATAGTTTATAGGCTCCACTAACTCCAGCTGGTAGCTGTCTAAACCATGAGTAAGAGGTATAGACAAAATGTCCCTTACCAACTTTACCTATTAATATACCTCCTTGATTAGGATCTTCCCCAATATCATTTGATGAAATCACAGTCTGATACTTGTCAGACCATGAGTCAGGAAAATACAAACCTCTTTCCTGAACCCAACCGTCAAAGTCTTCTACCTTAATTTTATTTGGATAGTTTAAAACCTCATGATTTTTATTAATTATATAAACTTGTGCGTCTTCTTGTGATACCCTATTTCTTGATAATTTAAATGGATATGGTGCAAATTTATTGACATCTAAATTTCTAGAAGTGTTGTACTGGACAATAACATTACCTCCTCCATTCATGTAATCCATTATTTGAGATTTTATTTCATATAAAGACTTATCTGAATTGAAAGCTCTTACTCCAATTATTAGAGCATGATAATTTTCTAGCTTTTTTATATTAAAATCATTCTTTTCAAGTAAATCTACATCATATCCTACCAGAGATAATGACTCAGGAACTTTATCTCCTGACCCCATCAAGTAACCTATTTTATTTGCTTTTAAGTTAATGTCAAATTTAATAATTGACACATCAGAATTAGGGAATCTGGTTTGAGGAGTTATATGATCATATATAACTTTATCTAGAGCCCTAGAATAAGACTTACCATTAACATCAGCCTCATAAAATACCTCACTAATAAGGTTTTTTTCATTAGGTAAAGAAATATCAAAATCAAATGTTTTCCTCTCACCCTTATTAGATAATTCTAAATCATAAAATTCAGGCTGAACTTCTATACCATCAGAAACTCTTAAATAAAGTCTAGTTTTTAAATTTTCAATTCCAGAAACCACATCAACGCTAAGCCTTTTCTTGTTTGAATTCACAATTAATTCCATTGAATTTTTTGGATTTAAATAAACAGGATTACCAATAATAAAAGGTCTATAATCATCTCCTTTTATGGGGCTATTAACTTTAAAAACAACTGGCACATTATATGAAATTTGTTGCCCATTTATTCTAAATATAAACTTTGATAATAATGAAGGAGAATTATCAGGGTCTCCTACCAGCATTTGATTATTAATTTTATAACTACCAAAGTTGGCTTTATCTAGTAGCCAATACTTTTCTGAAATTTGTTCATTTCCAGGTAATTTTATTTTTTTTTCTATTCTAAACATTTTATTGTTTTCTAAAATATTATTAATATCAAACTCTTCACCTAGTATTGATATTTTTTCAAGTTTTATATTATATGGACTTCTATTTATTGCATCAAAAGAAATTTTAATTTCTTCTCCATATGAAGCTAGTTCTGAACTAGATAAAGCTTCAAAAAATAATCCTGAAGAAGCCTTAATAATATTTTTGATCTCATTTTTTTTAATAGCTCTCCAATCTCTATCAATAACTCTATTTAATTCTTTATAGGCAAGCGTTAAGTTGTCTATTATTTCATAAGGTTTATTAATTTGGAATGAATCCTGTGCATTCTTAATGTGTTTAATAAGTGCTTCGCTTGCTCTTACTCTTTTCCATGAAGTTTCAACTCCCTCCATTATGTCTTTTTTTGCATCAATTCCCTGAGAATAAACTAATAGTTCTACCTCGCTACCTCTTCTTCTTAAAGAACCAAATGCTTGACTTTTATGCATGGACCTACTCTCGGAAGCAATCTCATTATAAGATTTACCTATTTTATTATTATAAACTCCAACATCAATTTTTAACATCTCATCTATATCATATTTATCAAGATTAAAAAATCTAGATGAAGTATTCCAAAGAATTCTTTTAGGCCTCCATACCTTAACATGTCTTAATTGATCAGGAAAAGCATCCGGATCACCTGATAGATTAAAAGCTTTATTTGCTAAAATAGCTGACGCAGTATGATGACCATGAGTAATACCTGGAGTTTGGTTAAATCTTGTTACTAAAACATCAGGCCTAAATTTTCTTATAATCCATACAAAATCAGATAATATTTTTTCCTCATCCCAAAACTTAAGTGTTTCAACAGGCCCCTTAGAGTAACCAAAATCAACAGCAGACGAAAAGAATTGTTTTCCACCATCTATTTTTCTTGCTTCTAAAAGTTCTTGAGTTCTTATAAGACCTAAATTTTCTTTAAGGTGAGTGCCTAAAAAATTTTGACCTCCTCCACCTCTTGTTGCAGACAAATAAGCAGTCTCATATTTTTTTTCACCAGCTAAATATGCTATAAGTCTAGTATTTTCATCATCAGGATGTGCAGCGATATATAATACTTTCCCAAATACATCTAATTTTTCCAACATTAAACTAATATTAGAAGAAGAGTAAAAATTATTTTTTTGGGCAATTAATGAGTTACTATTTAATATAGAAAATAATAATAGATAAAAAATTCTTCTTGTCAACATAACTTTTTTTCCTTTAATTATTGATCCATTTCATTAAAAAAATTTATTTATTTCTATACTTATTGAACCAATATAGTATATGATCAATTTTCGTGATTAGTTGACTTGGCTTATTTGATATATTGTGATAAGCTCCTGGTATTTCAACATAGATAGTCTCAATTTTTCTCAACTTAAGCGCATGATAAAGTTGTTTTGCCTCAGAAGGAGGAGTTCTTAAATCGTTTAATCCTACCATAACCATTGTCGGAGTCTCTATATTACCAACTAATGATATAGGAGAAAAACTCCAATAATGATTGAAATTTTCCCAGGGTTGACCCTCATACCTAGATTGAGCATATCCAAAATAATTATCTGCAACTAATGTCTTAGAAATCCAGTTCATAACTGGTTTTATGACAGCTGATGCTTTAAACCTATTATTTTTCCCAATTATCCATGCTGTCATTATACCTCCAGCGCTTCCACCTGTAACAAAAAGATTATTTTCATCAATGTATCCTTGATCTATCATCTTATCTACACCATCCATCACATCATGGTAATCATCTCCAGGATAGTCTCTATATAATAAATTTCCAAATTCCTCGCCATAACTAGTACTTCCTCTGGGATTAGGATAAAACACAACATACCCTGCAGAGGAATACAATAAAATTTCTGGAGAAAACCTGTCACCGTAATTACTTATTGGCCCACCATGATTTTCAACAATTAGCGGATACTTTTTATTTGAATCAAAGTCAGGAGGTTTAGCTACCCACCCTTGAATTTTTCTCCCGTCCATGGAAGATTCATACCATATATCTTCAACAACTCCTAAATCCTTGTCTTTAAGTAGATCATAATTTAAATTTGATAATCTAATATTCTTTCCATTGATATATAAAACTAAATCAGCTGGATTATAAGGAGAAGTCATCGTATATACTATATCATTATTTTTTGATACTGAATAGGATCCTCCTCCATAAGGTCTTCCTATTGTTGTGCCACCAACATTATCAACTAGTTTTGTGGTTTTTCCATTAAGAGACGTGTAGGCAACCTTTGTATTACCTTCATTATCATACATAAAATATAAACCTTTATTGTCAGATGACCATTTGAGTGAGGCTATGTTTCTATCTAAATTAGTTTGAATCTCTCTCTTATTTCCTCCGTCAATGTCCATAACATATAGTCTAGAAGTTTGATAAGTTTGAACCTTATCATCATAACCTAAGTAAGCGATTTTCTTTCCGTTAGGAGAGACAGCAGCTCCTCTATCTGGCCCCACTCTATCTGTTAAGGCTTTTAAATTTGAGCCGTCAACATTTATACTGTAAAGCTCTGAATTCCTAAAATCATATTCCCAGTCATCAGTATAATTAGATGTAAAAACAAATCCCTTTGAATCTGATTTCCAGTCAAAAGCTCTATGGTTATAATTTTCTCTAGTTACCTGTATTGGCTTACCACCTTCAGATGAGATATAAAATATATGAGAAAATCCCTCTCTCATGTAACCTGATCCATCCGATTCATGTTTTAATCTATCAGTAATTCTAGGTTTATCAGCCCATTTTGCATTTTTTGGTTTTCTTGGAGCAGTAACTATCTGCAAGGCTTTTTCTGGTAAGAACATTAAAAATCCTATATTACTACCATCAGGTGACCAGTTTAATGATCTTGGAGATCCATCAAGTTGAGATATTGATGAGTATTGTTTTGAATCAATCCAATAGATAAAAATTTCAGAACCATTACCATCTCCAGAATTTGAGATGAAAGATATTCTTTTTCCATCTGGACTCCATCTTGGGTTACTTTCATTTTTGACAAGTGAAGTTAATTTTTGATGATTAGTACCATCAGAATTCATAATCCATAAAGATGAACTTTTTCCATCTTTCATAATGTCCATTTTGGTACGTATATATACTATCCTATTACCATCAGGAGAAACTTGGGGATCACGGACATATTGTAACTCAAATACATCAAGATTTTCAAATTTACTTTGAGCAAGAACTGAATTTGATAGAATAAATAAAGCAAAAACTAAAATTTTTAAGTTTTTCATTTTTATTAAGTTTAATTTTTAAATTTATTTAATTTCTACTCTTGCTAGGTAATCAAATGCGGTAATGTATAAAGATTTCTCATCTTTACCGAAAGCACAATTTAATGCATTACTTGTTGTTCCTATAGTTGCAAGGTGCTTACCTTCTGGTGTAATTATTAACACTCCACCAGGTCCAGTTGAAAATATATTTCCAGAAGAATGTACTTTTAAACCATCAAACCATCCCTCTGATGTCTTAACTAATTCTGAGCCATCAAAGAAAATTGATCTGTTTTCTAAACCATTTTCTGTAATATCAAATTTTGTAATAAAAGGATATTCAAGGTCTGAACTATTTACATATAGAGTCTTATTATCATTTGATATAGCTATTCCATTGGGTAATGAGAAATCATCAACTAAAAGAATAATATCACCAGTTTTTGATAGTTTATAGACACCATTAACTGGCTGCTCTTTCAATTCACTTGTTAAAAGTTTTTCTAATCCAAACCCGTACGGAGGATCAGAAAAATATAAATCACCATTTTCAGCATA
>CAYXSW010000015.1:0-42916 GCA_964467915.1 uncultured Marinoscillum sp. | reverse complement strand
TACTAAAGATTGAAAAATAAATCCTGGAAGTAAATACTTTTTAAACCAACTATTATTTAGCATAAATAAAATTAATCCATATACCTTAATTCTAACGTATAAATAGGCGTAATCTCATCTTCACTGCTACACAAGCAAACAAGAAAAGTTTAAAAGGGTAGTGGGGTTAGTGGGTTTTTTGTTTTGTGTAGATTAGTTACAATTCAACTTGTTAAAGTCCCCCAAACTTATCTTTTCTAATTGTAATGCTTCACCATTATAATATAAATCAGAACCTTCAACTATTGGATCATAGCCATATCGCATTTCAATTTTGTTTTTTGATGTTTTGGTGATTTCCCAAAATTGTCCATAAATACCCTCTATTATTAATTCTGATGGTGTGTTTGTACGAGGCCACATACCATAACCCTCAACATTAATCACCCCTGATAAACTACAATTACTCTCATTAACAGGTATGTTATAAAAATTCCATCCTAACGTAATTGCATCATCATTACGGTAATCAACATCTTCAAAGAATTGAACATACAATTTCCCATCTCCTGATCCATCAATACCCCAATAATCACTGTCTGATTGTTTTTCATATACTTTTCCTATCAAAAATTCTAATAAATTTTGTTCAATAACATCTTCTTCTTCACAAGAAAAGCAAAATACAATAGAGATAAAAAGAATAATTTTTTTCATACTTACAATCTAAAAGAGTTTCATTGAGGCATATTTGCAACATATTCTGTTGGGTCAAAAATAAAAGCTCCTTCACTTACTTTATCTCCATCCCATTTAAACCAAGAATGTACAGGATTGCTAATTGTTACTCCTGTGGACTTACTTGTTGCTTTCCAAGTAAACCAATAGTTTGAATAAACATTACCATCTTCAAAAGTCGTAGTAGTAGTAGCTCTTTCAATATTTTCAACATTTTCATAAAATTCTTTATCTCTTGAAAATTCTTCAATCATTTGAGCAGGTGAAACATCATTGCTGTTGATATGAATTATAGCATCTTCAGTAAATAGGTCAATTTGAGATTGTAAATTATTTTCTAAATATGCTTTTGTGAAGTTATCCATAGCTTGTGATTTAGAATCATTCATTTCAACAATTCCAACTTGGAATTCTGATTTTTTACTTGTGTTATCTGCACAAGAAAATATTGTTATTGATAATATTATTAATAAAAAATTTTTCATTTTGGTATATTTTAAATTTATAATGGTTCATTAATTATTACAATCTAAACATATCCAGGAAAAATTCAAAAGGGGAGTGCTGTATAATTTTTTATATCTTTACACTATCATGTTGACTATCACTATGACTATCATAGAATGGTTTTATGGTTTTTTATTTGTGCGTTTTCTGGGTGCTTGCGAGGATTTGAACTCTGCCATTTTATCTACTAAGAAGTTACTCTGATCTATCATACTTGGCATATGTTTTTGTAGATACTTCCTGTTCTCTACGAAATTTTTTTTAAAACTTTCGTAGTCTTTATTGTCTACTAATGATGATATCTCCTTTGATGTATCTAAATACATATCTATCACTTCTTTATTTATTGGATTATCCATTATGATATTAGTGTATAGATTCTCATCACCACCAGTAATTCTTGATGAAAAGGAAATATTTGACTGGTAAATAGGGCTACAGATGTCCATAATTTTATCTAGATCTAGGTCCATTTTTTTCATTGCAGTTGTGAAACATACGTGAGAGAAATGTGTCATTCCTTGAATAAGGCTCATATATCTATCATGTTCTTTAAAATCTTTAAGCTCTGTTATTTTAAGATCAAGATTTTCAAATATTTTATTAATATAGATGTGTTTTTTTGAGGTATTAACTGGTATTGTCACAATATTTTGTCCATTAAAATTATTTAAAGGTCCAAATAGAGGGTGGCAAGAAATAAATTCAAATTCACAGTCTTTAATATGATCTGATAAGATTGATTTCACAGAGGTGAAGTCACTAAATATCTGTTCTTTAGAAATATTATTTTTTATTCTATTATAAACTGATACTGTCTGGTCTATAGGTACTGATAAAATTATCCAGTCACAATTGTTTAAAATATAGTCTTCTTTATCTGGACTTCTTTCGTCTGAGACTGAAACTTTTAAGCCTATACTCTCAAAGGCATTTTTGAAAGCTGTCCCCATTTTTCCTGTGCCACCAATAATTCCAATCTTATTTATCATCAAACTCTATTATTTGTGGCAAATATATTCAAGAAAATTATATGTTACATGACATGTCTGCACCACAACATTGAGGTGATTTTATCATGCCTTCACATTTAGGACACTGAGACACTTGAACTTTAGAACCGTCATCAATTGTTATATGACTATTAACGAGTGGTTCTTCACACTTAGCGCAACTAGCATTTACAGACATTCCACACTTCTCACATTTATAAGTTTCCATAGCAAAATTATTTATTGACAAAATTATATGATTTAAATATGATTAAAAAAATGTAATTTTAATAAATATAACCTATACAAATGTATTTTTATAAAAAACCACTTCTACAAATATTATTCTTTTTTATTTGTGGAAACTTATTTTCAAAAGACCCTTACCCAAAGAACCCTAATATTGATATATTGAATTATTCTTTTGAGCTTCATCTGAATGATTCTACTGATGTTATATATGGCACAGCAAATATTAACCTTAATATTAAACCAAATGAGGAAAGAGTTAGACTTGATTTGATATCAAAAAACAATGAGGGAAAGGGTATGAGCATAGAAAGTATATTATTTAACGGGAAAGAAGTTCCATATACTCACGTTGATAATGTAATAAATATTGACACAAGAGGTATAGCATATACCATTTCAGATTTAATAACCGTCGAATATAAAGGGATACCTATTACTGGTTTAATTATAGGCCCTAATATGCATGGAGACAGAACGTTTTTTAGTGATAATTGGCCAAATAAAGCTAGAAATTGGCTTCCTTTAGTAGATCATCCATACGATAAATCAACATCTGATTTTATTGTAATTGCGCCAAACCATTACCAAGTTATATCAAATGGTTTATTAGTAGAAGAGACAAATATTAATAAAGACCTTAAGAAAACTCATTGGAGACAATCTGTCCCAATATCTTGCTGGTTATATGCAATTGGTGTAGCTGAGTTTGCTGTTGACTATGTAGACTATTTTGATGGAAAGTCAATTCAAACCTGGGTCTACAAACAGGATAGAGATAATGGTTTTTATGACTTTAAGGTCCCAACAAAACACACATTAGAGTTCTTCTCTGATTATGTTGGACCATTTGCTTATGAAAAGTTAGCTAACGTACAGTCCAATAGTGTAAAAGGAGGTATGGAGTCCGCAACTGCTATTTTTTACAGTGACGTCTCAGTGACTGGAGATAGAAGTGTAAGATGGAGAAATGTTGTGATTCACGAAGTTGCTCACCAGTGGTTTGGAAATTGTGTTACAGAATATGACTGGGATGATGTCTGGCTGAGTGAAGGTTTTGCAACATATTTTACTTTAATGTTTAGAGAACATGCTTACGGAAGAGATGACTTTGTCATGGGTTTAAATAACGCTAGAGAAAGTGTTTATAATTTTTATAAAGACAATAAAGATGCCTCAATAATTCATGATAATCTTAAAGATATGAAAGATGTTCTTACATATAATATACAATATCAGAAAGGGGCCTGGGTACTTCACATGTTAAGAAATTTTATTGGTGAAGATGCATTTAGACAAGGAATTAGAAATTACTACAAGAAATATTTCAATTTAAATACTACCACGGATCAATTTAAATATGAGATGGAAAAAGTTTCTAATATTGATTTAGATAAATTTTTTGATCAGTGGCTCTATAAAGGAGGAATGTTAATTATTGATGGAGACTGGAAATACAACCAGAAGAAGAAAGAAATAGAAATTTCTTTGGATCAGGTTCAGGATGACGGTTACCTCTTTGATATGCCAATTGAAATTAAGTTATCCTACGAAAATAAATCTTCACATATAGAATCAATACATTTAGATAAGAAATCAAAAAAATTTATTATATCTTCAAAAAATAAACCAAAAGAAATTGCAATAGATCCATCTGTTAAGTTGTTAGCTAGATGGTCTCTTAATGAATTAAATTAATTAGTTATGAAAGTATTATTAACATTTATGTTGCTATTTGCAACACTATTAACTCAAGCTCAAGAAAAGTCTATAGTTTCAGATTTAGATAACTTAAACTTGAAAATTGGTGAAAGTTTTACACCATCAACATTTGTTGTTGACTCAAAAAGTAATAGATCAGATTGTGATAGAATGATTTATTATAACAAGAGGGGAGTGTTTAGTACAGCCCAGTCTATTACTGTAGATAATAATTCCGGAAAAATAACTGCTAATAAACCTGGCGTTCATGAGGTTGTTGCAATCTGTTTCGGTCGAGATAAGAAAAGAATTAGTAGAACATTTCAGGTTAGTGTGGAGTACCCAAAAGTAAAAGAAATTAAAATATCACTTAATGTTGATAAGGTTTATACAGGAACTTATTTACCAATCTCTTATGAAGTAATTGACGAGATGGGTTTTATTAGAAATGATGTTAACTTCGAGTTGAACTCTTCTGGTGATATTCTAGAGATTGACCCAATTAATAATATTAAAGCTATCAAATCAGGTAATACTACTCTTGAAGCTACATTTGAGGGTATAACTGGAAGGATGAATATAGAAGTTCTAAAAAATCCAGTATCAAGTATTAAATTAACATCAAATATTAACCAATTAAGAACTGGGGATGTAGCGCAGTTAAGTGCTATTGCTCTTGACAAAAAGGGCAATGAGATTAATAGCATTCCTTTTGAGTATACTTTTAAAGGTAAGTCCTATGATAAAAGTAACACTGCATCTGGTCTAATTAATAATGACGGTAAGTTTGTTGCTGATGTTGCTGGGGAATATTTAGTTACTGCTTCAGTTGGTAATATAACAAATAGTCAAGCATTTAAAGTATTTGATAGAAATGTAAAAAGAGATGTTGTTAAGGTGGGTACTGGACTTGTAAATGATAAGCACACGTCAGATTTTTGGGTATTTGAAGGTGTAGACGGTAGAGATTATGCAGTCACAGGAACATGGGGAGCTGATGGCACTTCTTACTTCTGGGATGTGACAGATCCTTCAAACATTTTAAAGATTGATAGTTTACAAGTTGATGCTAGGACAGTAAATGATGTTAAGGTTTCTGAAGATGGCAGCATCTGTATTATTGGTAGGGAAGGTGCTTCAAATAGAAAAAATGGAATCATTATCATAGATGTCTCAAATCCATATGACGTCAAAATTATTTCTGAATATACAACTAACCTTACTGGAGGTGTACATAATTTATTTATATATCAAGATCATGTATACGCATTGAGTGGAGGTCAAAAATATTATATACTAAATATCGAAGATCCAAAAAATCCGAAAGAAGTTGGTATGTTTGAATTAGGAAAAGGTGGTCAAGCTATCCATGATGTTTGGATTGAAGACGGTATTGCGTACTCATCAAACTGGAGAGATGGTGTGTATCTTGTTGATGTTGGAAATGGTATAGCAGGTGGTTCTCCATCAAATCCAGTAGCATTTGGTAATTATAATTATGCAAGCGGAGCTCATCATGCGACTTTTCCATTTAAGAGCAAATCAACAGGTAAATTTTATACTGTTTTAGGTGATGAAATTTTTCCTAAAGGAATTGATGTGAATTCTCCAAACGAAACTGCTGGTTTTCTACATTTTGTTGATTTCTCAGATGTAGATAATCCTCATGAGGTTGCAAGATATGAGCTTCCTGGTCATGGTTCTCATAACTACTGGATAGAGGATGATGTGTTGTACGTGGCAATGTATTCAGGAGGAGTAAGGATAGTAGATATAAGTGGAGACTTGATGGGAGATCTTTTTAAACAGGGTAGAGAAATAGGTTATATATTACCAGGTAATAAAGATGGTTATATACCCTTTGCAACTATGGCATGGGGTGCACAATTGTACAAGGGATATGTTTTCTACTCTGACTGGAACAGTGGCCTAGGATCAGCAAAGGTTATGCCTATAAAACCAGATAATTCAAAAGTGAATCAATATTTAAATTAGATCATGATTAGAAATTTCATTTTAATATTTCTTATAACATCAAATTATTTATTTTCATCTACAGAGAACTATTATTTGTATGTGGCTTCTGAGTCTGATGATGTTGTCTCTTTACTTAAGTTTGATGGTATAGAAATTAAAGAAATTGAAAGAATTGAGGTTGGAATAATGCCTACTGAAATTGAGGGACCACATGGAATCACAGTTGATCCTAGTGGGGATTTTTGGTATTTATCTTTAGCACACGGAAGTCCTTTTGGAAGTCTAGTTAAATATTCTACAGAGACAAACAAGCCTTTATCAAAAACTAATTTAGGTCTTTTTCCTGCATCTATGCAGGTTTCACCATCTACAGGTTTATTATACTGTGTAAATTTTAATTTACATGGGGATATGAAACCTAGCAGTGTCTCAGTTGTTGATCCTGAGCTTATGATTGAAATAAAACAAATTACAACAGGCTCAATGCCACATGGCTCTAGATTATCTCCTGATGGTTTATTCCAATACTCCGTGGCAATGATGTCTGGTGAATTGTTTGAAATTGATGGCATGTCTCTTGAGGTTACAAGAAAATTAGATCTAGATAAAAAAATGGATCACTCATCAATGGATCATTCATCACATAATATGATGAGTTCCATGAAACACTCTAAGGTTAAACCTACTTGGGTTATTCCTCATCCAACATTAAAGACCGTCTATGTAGCTGGAAATGGTTCAAATGAGATAATTGAGGTTGATCTTGATAAGTGGTCAGTAACTAATAGATTTAAAACAGGAAAGGGTCCTTATAATGTTGAAATAACTCCTAATGGCAAATACCTAGTGGTAACTATAAAAGGTGAAGGGAGCACATCAATTTTTGATTTATCAAATAAGAAAATGGTCTCGAAATTGAAAAATTCAACAAATGTATCTCATGGAATAGCTTTATCTCCTGATAATAAGTATGCTTTTATTTCAGTTGAAGGAGTAGGGGGAGAGCCTGGAGTTGTCGATGTTATTAATTTAGAAACTCTCAAATTAATTTCATCTGTAAATGTTGGAAAACAGGCAGGTGGAATAGCTTTTTGGAAAATATCTGACTAAATTGCCAGAAAAATTCAATACTAAAATTTAAATTTAATGAGATTTCTTTATCTAATTCTTTTTATTGTGTCATGTAATGTAAAAGACAATTTGTCAGAGATTGACGCAAAAGCTAATCAAATTTTATCATCATTATCATTAGAGGATAAAATTGGACAAATGACTCAAATTAATTTGACAGTGATTGCTAAAGGCCCAAATAAATGGTCTTCTTCATTCCCCATGGAAATTGATAATAATAAAGCTAAAAAGGCTTTAGTAGACTTTAAAGTAGGGTCAATTCTTAATACAATAAATAATACTGCTCAAAAGCCAGAGACCTGGTTTAATACAATAAGTGATATCCAAGATATTGCTATGAATGATACTGAATCTAAAATTCCTGTAATATATGGTATTGATGCTATTCATGGAACTACCTACACTGATGGTGCTACAATGTTTCCCCAGCAAATAACTACAGCCGCAAGCTGGAATCCAGAAAATGCTTATAACATGGCCTTAGTATGTGCTTACGAAACAAGAGCTTCTGGTATTCCATGGAATTTTTCTCCCGTACTAGATTTAGGTATTGATCCAAGATTTTCTAGACAATTTGAGTCTTTTGGAGAAGACCCATTAATAGTTGAAAGATTTGGTGTCGAAATGATAAAAGGATACCAAGGTTTAAAAAATGATATCTCTAATAAATATAACGTAGCAGCATGTATGAAACACTTTGTAGGTTATCATGCAACAATATCAGGAAAAGATAGAACTCCTGCTTATATACCTGATAATGTTTTGAAAGAATTTCATATTGAACCATTTAAAAAAGCAATAGAAGCTGGAGCTAAAACTGTTATGATCAATTCTGGACTAATAAATGGTGTCCCTGCACATGCTAGTTATGAACTAATGATTAATACCTTGAGGAATGATTTAGGTTTTGAAGGGGTAATTTTAACAGATTGGGAAGATATAAGAAAGTTACATGATAGAGATAAAGTAGCTAAAAGTCAAAAAGAAGCTGTAAAGATGGCAATAAATGCGGGTATTGATATGTCAATGGTACCATATGAATATGAGCAGTTTGTTAATGATTTGTTAGCTCTAGTAAAAGAAGGGGAGGTCAGTGAGTCAAGGATTGACGATGCTGTTTTAAGAATTTTGAAATTAAAGTTAGAATTAGGATTATTTGAAAATCCAGTTACAAATTATAAAGATTATGATGATTTTGGATCAAAAAAACATCATCAATTAGCTTATAAAGCTGCTTCTGAGTCAATAACTCTTTTAAAAAATGATGATAAAATATTACCAATCACAGGAAAACCCAAAATTTTGGTTGTTGGCCCAAATGGTAATAATATGAGGACCTTAAATGGTGCTTGGTCATATTCTTGGCAAGGTGATTTAACTGATAGCTTTGCTGGTGAATTTAACACAATCTATGAGGCTATTAGCAATGCATATGGTAAAACTAATGTGAAATACGTTTCTGGAGTATCTTACAAAGAAAATGGAGCTTACTATGAGATGGTAGAAGATAATATTGATCTAGCTTTAAAAGAGGCTAAAAAATCAGATTATATTATATTATGCTTAGGAGAAAGTACTTATACTGAGAAACCAGGTGATTTAAATGATCTAAATTTGCATAAGCTTCAATTAAAGTTAGCTAAGAAAATAGCTCAATCTGGAAAGCCAGTTATATTAATTTTAAATTTAGGTAGACCAAGATTAATCACTGATATTGAGCCACTTATGACCTCAGTTGTTAATATTTATTTACCTGGAAATTTTGGTGGAGATGCTCTGGCTGATATTTTATCAGGTAAAGTAAATCCTTCAGGAAAACTTCCATATACTTATCCTTTATATACAAATTCACTACTTCCTTATTATTATAAGCCCTCAGAAGTACAAAATAATGCTCAAGGAGCTTATAATTACGTTGGTGAAGTAAATAACCTCTATAATTTCGGACATGGTTTAAGTTATTCTGAATTTACATATAAGGATTTAAAGTTGGATAAGGACACATATAATATAGATGACACCATTAAAGTTTCTGTATCTATAACAAATATTAGTAATGTTGATGGTATTGAAACCGTACAGTTATATTCATCAGATTTATTTGCATCAATAACACCTGATATTAAACGATTAAGAGAATTTAGTAAAATTAACATTAAAGCAGGAGAATCAGCTTTAGTTGATTTTTATTTACCAGTAACTGAATTAGCATTTGCAAATGCAGATAATGACTTTGTAGTAGAACCTGGTAAGTTCAAATTATCAATATCTAGTTTATTTAAAGAAATCAACGTATTATAAAAGATGTTATATAATTTATATTATGTTAAATAGGAAATTCTAATGAAAAGTATACTACTCATATTAATATTTATTTCAGTTGATGATAAAAAACAAATTAATAAGGTGTTAGATGATTTACACTTTTATGCTAGTAAAGCTGATGGAAAAAAATATTTTAATTTATTTGATGATAATGCTGTTTTCTTTGGCACTGATTCAAAAGAAAGATGGTCAATAGCAGAATTTAAAGTATATACAACGAAAAGATTTTCTGATGGTACAGGTTGGACTTATTATCCAATTAATAGAAATATTTATATTGATAAAGATAATAATACAGCGTGGTTTGATGAGGAATTAAATAATGATAAATATGGTGTATTTAGAGGCACTGGTGTTTTAGTTAAGACTGAGATTGGATGGAAAATTTCGCAGTATAATTTATTATTACCTATTCCAAATGAACTATTGATTGAATATTCTAAAGAAATTAAAATGTTTTTAAAAAATGATAATTAAAATAATTAGATGGGGACTCAGACTCCACTCATTTTTTCATTTATTTGAATTCTTTTCAGCATTATATGAAGAAGCTTATATAACAGCTAGCATAGCATTTACTGCTGCAACTATTGAGATTCTAGCTAGTATTTATTTACCAAAAGAGCATATACACTTTAAAGGATTAATATCGGATGTTCACGAAGACTGTGATGATGACAAATAGTAGAAAAAATTACTCGAGCGCTAAGATCATTTGATATATTCTCTCAGCATTTTCATAATCTTTCTTCTTCATGTATGCACCTCTTAAGACTTCTAAATACTCGATGTTAGTATTATCTCTTGATATAGAAATATTTAAAACATGAATAAGGTTATCATAGTCTTCTAATATAGAAAATATGGGATATATAGTTGCAATATCTTCATTAGATATCTCCTCCCCTTTCATTTCAACATAGCTTTGGGCATAATACTTAGCTTCTGAAATTCTTGAATTACCTTCATTCTTTAATCTATCTGATTCAGATTGGTACTTATTTTTTAGTGCTAAAAAGTCTAAGTTTCTCTCTAAGTCATAGTATGGCTTAGCATTTGCTTTATATGCATCAAGTAAGTATAAAACTGCTCTATCATTATTTGGATCAAATTGTAATGTGGTTTTATATGACTCAATAGAGCTTTTATATACAATATCTATTGTATCTAATTTTTCTTTTTCTGAAAAATCAGTTCTTTCTGATAAAGCTAAACCAAGATTATAATAAAGAACAGCTCTATTAAAATGTAAACTAGGATTTTCTGGGTCCAGACTTAATTGATTATCAATTTTAATTCTTGCCTCTTCTACCTTATTTAATTTCATTGCAATATTAATCTCTACTGATGGATAATAGTTATTATCTGGGAAGAGTACTTTTGCTTTTTCAATCAATCCTAATGTTCTTTCATAAGATTCACATTCTGTAAAGAGATCACAGTTTTTATATAAAATATTAATAGAATTCTGAAAAATTGTATTTGTGTTTTTATCATTTAATATATTCAGGCTCATTAACTTATCATAGTATGTTAATGCATCACCATATTTTTGTAATTGTTCTGCAACATATCCTCCATATAATAAGCCTAAGGTATCGTTTGGGTTTACTCTTAATGAATTAGAAAAGGCACTAAATGCAGACTCATAATTTGGCTCTCCTGTGCTTTGAAGTGACATTATTGCATTGTTAACAAAATAAGATGACAAATTTTGTCTTCCGGCAGTCATATTTTGAATTATATTAAAATCTTTAGTTGGCACTTCAGTTCCAATTTTATCGTATGCTTCAATTGACTTTTCAATTGCTTCATTATCAATATCAGAATAACCTTTAGCTATTGCAGCATATACATCTCCCCTTATTAGCCATGTGTTTGGTTTTTGTTTTTGTTTATCTAATAATATTGCTGCATCTATTTCGCCTTTTGCATTAATCAACAACCCCCTTATTTCACTTTCATTTGATTTTAATGCAGACTTGTCTAATAAGGATTTAGCTTTTCCTGGATTACCCTTGTACTGAGAAAAGCCTATAAATGATATATTGATCAGTAATAGTAGTAATAATAACTTTTTCATTTTTTAAAAATTTTAATAATTACAAATTTAAAAAAATTTATTCTTCTTCCTCTAAATTCTCAATCTTTGCGACAGATGATATTTCATCACCATCAGATAGTTTAATTAATTTAACACCTTGAGTTGCTCTACCCATAACCCTAATGTTCTCATCTGTTATTGAAGTTCTTATCGTTATGCCTGATTTATTTATAATCATTAACTGATCATTAGTTTTCACCTCTTTAATGGATACTAAATTTCCTGTTTTATCAGTAATTTTCAATGTCATAACTCCTTTTCCACCTCTTTTTGTAACTCTATAGTCACCAATTGAAGATCTTTTACCAAATCCATTTTTAGAGACAACAAGTAAATCAGAATCTTCTCTTGTAACACACACCATACCGATAGCTCTATCATCATCATTTTCAAGTTTAACACCTCTAACTCCTGATGCTGTTCTACCCATTGGTCTCACATTACTTTCATGGAAATTAATTGCTTTACCTGATCTTTTAGCTATAATAATATGATTGTCACCATTAGTTAATTTAACATCTAACAATCTGTCATTTTCTCTAATTGTTATTGCATTAATACCATTGACTCTTGGTCTCGAGTATGCTTCTAATTTAGTTTTCTTTATTACCCCCCCCACAGTACACATAACAATGTAATTGTTTTCCAAATACTCTTCATCTGAGAGGTTATTTATATTAATAACAGATCTTATAGAATCTCCAGGTTCAATATTTATAATATTTTGAACGGCTCTACCTTTTGATACTTTAGAACCTTCAGGTATTTCCCATACTTTTTTCCAAAATACTTTACCATATTCAGTGAAAATAAGTAAATAATTATGTGTTGAGGCAATAAATAAATGTTCATTAAAATCATCATCCTTAGTCTTTACTCCTTTAGCTCCCACTCCTCCCCTACTTTGAGTTCTATATTCATCTAATGAAGTTCTCTTAACATATCCCTGGTGAGAAAATGTGATTACCATATCTTCATCTGGAATCATATCTTCTACTGTAAATTCTGCTGCTGAATGTTCAATTTCAGATCTTCTATCATCACCATAACGATCTTTAACTTCTTGTAGTTCACTTTTAATAATCTCCATTCTTTTTCCCTTATCAGAAAGTACGTCTTTTAAAGATTCAATGAGTTGATTAAGTGCTTCGTTTTCTTTTAAAATTTTATCTCTTTCTAATCCAGTTAATTTCTGGAGTCTCATTTCTAAGATAGCCTTAGCTTGAATTTCAGATAATTTGTATTTAGAAATTAATCCATTTCTAGCTTCTTCTGGACTTTTTGATTTTTTAATAAGATCTATAACATCATCAATGTTGTCTAATGCAATTATATAACCTTGGAGTATATGAGACCTTTTTTCTGCTTCTTTAAGTTCATATTCTGTTCTTCTTGTAACAACCTCATGTCTATGTTCTACATAATTTTTAATCAAATCCCTAAGGTTTAATGTTTTGGGTCTCCCTTTTACAAGGGCTACATTATTTACACCAAATGAAGATTGTAATTGAGTGTATTTATATAGATTATTAAGAACAACATTAGGTATAGCATCTCTTTTTAAATCATATATAATTCTTAAACCGTTCCTATCAGATTCATCTCTTATATCACTTATACCTTCAATTTTCTTCTCATTAACAAGATGAGCTGTTTTCTCAATCATAGAAGCTTTATTTACCATATATGGTATTTCAGAAACTATAATTTGATCTTTTTCATTATCATTAATCTCTATACTTGCCTTAGCTCTTATTATAACTCTACCCTTTCCTGTTTCAAAAGCAGATTTAACGCCCTGATAACCATAAATAATACCTCCTGTAGGAAAATCAGGAGCTTTAATGAATTTCATTAAATCTTCTATTGAGCAATCATTATTTTCTATATAGTGAATAGTACCATCAATTACCTCAGATAAGTTGTGTGGAGCCATATTAGTAGCCATACCTACAGCAATACCACTAGATCCATTTACTAGTAAATTTGGAAATTTAGATGGGAGAACAGTAGGTTCGTTTAAGGTGTCATCATAATTAGGTTGAAAATCTACTGTGTCTTTATTTATATCGGATAATAATTCATCTGAAATCCTTTTTAGTTTTGCTTCTGTGTATCGCATTGCTGCAGGAGAATCACCATCAACTGAACCAAAGTTACCTTGACCATCAACTAAAATATATCTAAGTGACCATGGTTGTGCCATTCTAACCATTGTCTCATATACAGACGAGTCACCATGTGGATGATATTTTCCCATGACATCACCAACAATTCTTCCAGACTTCTTAAAACTTTTATTATAATTAACCCCCATTTCAAGCATTCCATACAAAACTCTTCTATGAACTGGCTTTAAACCATCCCTGACATCAGGCAATGCTCTTGAAACAATAACAGACATCGAATAATCGATATATGCACCTTTCATTTCCTCCTCAATATTGATTGGGATTATATTTTGATTTTTATCTTCTATCATTGAAAAAACTAATTGATTTTTATGGTGTAAATATACTTATTTTTAAATCAAAAAAATAAGATTTTTAATGAATTAAGAGTGATTTAATCGAGTTATTTAAATTGTTAGATTTCACCAAATAACTTCCTGAAACTAAGACATCTGCACCTGCATTTATTAATTCTTTAGAGTTAGTGTTATTTACACCTCCATCAACTGAAATAAGAAAATCTTTCTCACTTTTTCTTTCATTTAAAACTTTTACCTTTTCGATGGTATCATAGATAAATTTTTGCCCACCTTGACCAGGATATACTGACATTATTAGCACCATATCAATCATGTCTAATATGCTATACATTTCTGATATCTTAGTGTCAGGGTTTATTGCAACACCAACACTGATATTGTGTTCTTTTATTTTATTTATACAGTCTATTAAATTCGAATTGTTTTCTAGGT
Source organism: uncultured Marinoscillum sp. (assembly GCA_964467915.1). Lineage (GTDB taxonomy): Bacteria > Bacteroidota > Bacteroidia > Cytophagales > MED-G16 > MED-G16. The sequence continues at coordinate 28,290 of CAYXSW010000015.1, read as the reverse complement.
GAATTGTAATTATATCTGGATTATATTTTAAATAATCATCTAGTTTATCTAACGGATCATTAACCATAAGATGGATATCATATTTAAGATTAGTTAATAAAGAAATTTTATTTAAATCAAATAGTTTTTCAGTATTATTCTCGACAAATTTTCCATCCATTATGTCTATGTGAATAAGATCAATTTTATTGATATTAATTTTTTCTATTTCTGATTTAATATTTTCAAAATCACAATCAAGTATTGATATAGATATTTTAGTCATTATATCTTACTTTTTTTATTTCCTGTATTTTATTTTGTTGAAAACTTGATTTAATCCACCCTCCACCTATAACATCATCATTTTCGTAAAAAACTGCAGCTTGACCAGGTGATATAGCACTTACTCCATTTCCAAAATAAACTTTTATTATATCGTCAACTTGTTCTATTATTGAAGGATTTCCGTTGCCATTGTATCTTACCTTAGTGTGAGAATCCATTCTATTATTTATTCTATCATATTTCATAAAATTTAACTTATTGACATACATCCCATCTCTTTTTAACTCATCAAAAGATCCAATAGTTACTTCATTTTTTTTACTATCAATTTTTGTAACATATGCAGGATAGCCAAGTGCTATCCCTAGACCTTTTCTCTGGCCAATTGTATAAAATGGGTAACCTTCATGTTCGCCAATTACTAAACCTTTTTCATCAATATAGTTACCTTTTCCAACTTTATCATTTATATCCTCTACTCTATTCTTAAGAAAGTTTCTATAATCATTATCAGGTACAAAACATATTTCATATGATTCAGACTTTTTTACAAGATTATCGTATCCGGCATTTTTTGCAATATCTCTTATTTGACTTTTTTTTAAATTACCTAGGGGGAACATAGTTCTAGAAAGATTATCTTGGCTTATACCCCACAATGCATATGACTGGTCCTTATTTTTATCTTCACCCTTAGAAACAAAAAATCTATTTTCATTAGACTTATTAACATTAGCATAATGACCAGTAGCTATAAACTCACAATCCAATTTATCAGCTCTTTTAAGTAAGGCTTCCCATTTAATATGTGTGTTACATAATACACATGGATTTGGTGTTCTCCCTCTCATATATTCATCGGTAAAATAATCTATGACATAATCACCAAATTCAGCTCTTATATCTAAAATGTTGTGATGAAAACCTAAGTCAACAGCTATGTTTCTTGCATCATTAATAGAGTCAAGGCTACAACATCCGGTTTCTTTATTAGATGAAGCCGAAGACACGTAATCCCATGTCTTCATAGTTAGCCCTATAACTTCATACCCTTGTTCTTTTAAGAGTATAGCTGTCACTGAACTATCAATGCCGCCGCTCATAGCCACAAGAACTTTACCATGTTTGCTCATATTTGAACTCTTTGTGTTTATTTTTGCAAAAATAAATTATTTATAAACAGTTTAAACAATGTCACTAAAGTATTTTGTTCACGTGAGTTCAATTTATAATTTAAGTGATGCTAGATATTGTTCAGGTATGATGGTGAATTCTCTGGGATTTGATTTAGATGAAAAATCAAAAAACAAACTTTCAACAGATAATATTAATGAAATATCTGCTTGGGTTAATGGTGTTCATTTTGTTGGTGAATTTAATAATTCATCATCTAGTTATATCAATAGCATACTTAATGAAATAGATTTTGATTATATTTTAATAAACATTGATAAATCTATAAGAGATATTGATTTTGATAATAAAAAAATTATCGTATTAATACCTGATCCTAAGTTGATAACTTCAAAAACAAATGATCATTTAAATAATTTCTTTCCATATTCAAGTCGTATAGTTGTTGATAATATGAACAAGAACTCTATTAATAAATTAGAATTGATTAATAACAATTATGAAATAATTACAAATCCTCTTGAAAATATTGATACTACAAAATCATATTTAGATAAGTTTAAATTAGGTTTATTGTTAAAAGGATCTCAAGAAATTAGGCCAGGCTATAAAGACTATGATTTAATTTCAGATTATTTAGAAGCTATTGATGAATCATTTTAAACATTCGTAGAATTTTATTTTTTTCCCTTCTGTTAAATATTTTCTTTCATATTTAGTTTTTACCTCCTTTATAGATTCAAAGTTTTTAGAAGAATATAAGTCATTTGTATACCTTAAGTTTTTGAATTTAGAATCTTTCATCTGATCAATGGAATAATAAAATAAAGCTTTATCATCAGTTTTTAACATTAGCTTTCCTCCATATCTAATTATTTTATTATAAGACTCTAAAAATTTTAAATTAGTTAGTCTTTTTTTTATATCTCTTTTCTTTGGCCTAGGATCAGGAAATGAAATAATAATTTCTTCTACTTCATCTTCAGCAAAAAAATCTAGAATATTTTCGATTTGAATCCTTAAAAATAATGCATTTTTAATGTTGTTTTTTTCTAAATATTTAGCTCCTTTCCATAACCGTGAACCTTTTATGTCTATACCAATAAAATTTGACTTAGGGTGTCTTTTTGAATTTGATAAAGTATATTCACCGTTACCACAACCTAATTCTAGATATATAGGGTTATTATTTTTAAAAATTTTCTTCCAGTTCCCTTTAGTTCTTTCAAATAATGATTTTCCTTCTTGAATTATATAATTTGAATTTTTATTATACTCGTATCTTTCTAACTTATTTTTCATTCAATTCAGAAATTAAAAACAAACTCCCGCCTATAAAAATCAAATCATTTGTCTTGGATCTTTTTTTACAATAATCAATTGATTTATTTATATTTTTTTTTATGGTACATCTCAATTTATTTTCTTTTAGTATATCATATAATTCATTTTTATCTTTTGATCTTTCTGTGCTTGGCTCAGTTACTACAAAATAATAGCTTTTAGGAAGAACAGATATAATGTTTTCCCAATTTTTCTCTTTTACGCCACCTATTATGAAGTAGACATTATTATAGTTATATGAATTAATTTCTTTTATAATTGTTTTGAAAGCATTGTAATTATGACAACCATCAGTTATTATTTTGGGATGTTCTGAGATTATATTCCATCTTCCTATAACTTTGAATTTTTTATTAAGTGTCAACTTATTTTTTATTCTAATCTTATAATGTTTTTGTATATAAAAAAATACTTTTAGTGAAGAATAAATATTTTTTAGATAATATTCTGTTGGGTTAGAGAGATTGATTCTATAGGTGTTTTCTTTATAAATGATATTGATTTTTCTATTTTTAAATGTTTTAGAGATAGTTTCTATCTTAATTTTATCAGAAGCATAAATTAGTTTTGCGTTCTTCTTTTTACATTCCTTCTCAAATATGTTATCGACATTTTTTTGTATTTCTCCCTTAATAAAAGTCATATCATTTTTAATAATTCCTGCTTTTTCATAAGCTATTTCTAATATGCTGTTTCCTAAAATATTTTGATGATCATTTCCCACATTAGTAACTAAACCAACTAATGGATTAATAATATTTGTTGAATCTAATCTTCCTCCTAAACCAACTTCTATAATTGCTATATCTACATTTTTAATTTTAAAATATTCAAATGCCATTATAGTTGATATTTCAAAAAACGAAGGTTTTATTTTTTTAAAAAAATTGAAATTTGAATTAATGAAGTTTTTTATAAATTTCTTTTTAATTTTCTTTCCATCTACCTGAATCCTTTCTCTATAGTCAAAGACATGAGGAGACGAGAATAATCCAACTTTTAAGTTGATTCCTGCACATAAATTAGCAATTGCAGCTGAAGTCGTTCCCTTTCCATTAGTTCCACCTACATGTATTGTCTTAAAATTATTCTGTGGGTTGTCAAACTGATCACATAATAATTTAATATTATGAAGACCTGGTCTTATAGCTGAATCGCCAATCTTTTGATAATTAGGTATATTCTTTAATAGAAACTCTAAAGCTTCATTATAATTCATCAATTATTTTTTATAAGAAATGTGATTTTGCCTTTTGATAATTCTGCAGGATTATTATTGTTTGTTGGACTAAATGTTAACTTTAAAATTTCTTCTCTATAAATATTTTCAACATTAGGACTTAAGGTAGTTTCTAGTGTTTTTAATCCAACTATTTCACCGTAATAATCAACAATTATCTCAAAAACTATTTTTCCACTTTCTCTGCTATTATCTAGTGGGTTTGGCTCAATATCCCACACCCAACCCTGCATTTCTAGAGAAGAACCTTTTGAACCTGAAGATGAATTGGGTTTTTTATTAAATAACGCTCTTTCATCTATAATTTTATCTTTTGATGTAGCTGTTTTGTCCTTATTCGAATCAGATTCAGAGTTTTCTGATGTTTCCTCTTCTAAAATGTTTTCATTTTCATTAACTAGAGCTGGGTCAGATTCATTTTCTACATCAGATTTTATGGTCTCATTCTCAAGTATTTTATCAGATTCATCAGTTGTAACAGCTTCTTCTATAATATTTTCATCAGATGTTTCTATTATATCTTCAAAATCTTCTTCAGATTCATTTAACATCTCTGTAGACTCTGATAATTCTGAGGTTTCAAAACCTAATTCTATACCGTATTCTTCAGGAGGTGGATATGTTTCTTTCCATGCAACTACTATCATTAATAATAAAAAGAAAAGTATATTAGAAGTTACCGTGAGCCAAAAAGCTTTTCTTTTTAAATCTTTATTGTTATCCATTATTTTTTAGGTGTTGATGCAATTGAAACTTTAGCCTCAAGAGATGTTGCTATTCCAGCTACATTAACTAAGTGCTCGACTGGTACATCTTTATCACAATGTAAGACAACAAGCCCTTCCTCATCCCCTATCTCACTTCTTAAAACCATTTCTAAATCTTCTAGTGATGTTTCATTTTCATTAACGAAGTATCTTAAATCATTTGTAATAGTAACTGAAACCTTTTGAATTACAATTGAAGAAGATTTACTGGATGGTAAGTTTACTGGTAAACCTGAAGGCGTCACGAAAGAAGCTGTTAGCATAAAAAATATAAGTAATAGAAAGATTATATCTGTCATAGATGACATACTAAACAAAGGATTAATTTTATTAGTACTTTTTAAATTCATCTCTTAGATTGTAAGGTTTCAATAAACTCAATTGTTGTATACTCCATTTTATGAATCAACTTTTCAACTCTAGAGACAAGATAATTATAAGCTAGGTAAGCAACTATTCCAACAAATAAACCAGCAGCAGTAGTTAACATAGCTTCATATATACCACTTGATAATAATTTAGGGCTTACAGCTCCCTCTTCTTCTGCAATTGATATAAATGCCTGAATCATACCAGTAACAGTTCCTAAAAAACCCATCATTGGGGCAGCACCTGATATAGTTGCTAATAAGCTTAAATTTTTTTCTAAATTATAAATTTCAATTTTTCCAACATTTTCAATTGAAGACTCAATGTTCTTAAGGGAAGTGTTAAGTTTATTTAAGCCTTTCAATATCATCCTAGAAACTGGATTATTAGTGTCTTCACATATTAATTTTGCGCCATTAATATCATCATTCTTTACCCTGTTTATAATTTCATCTGTAAAACCTTTGGGAGACTTAGATTCTCTATTAATTACCAGAATTTTTTCAATTAAAATGTAAATACTTATAACAAAAAGAAAAAGAATAGGAATCATCATGAAACCACCCTTAAATAATAACTCCATCACTGTTATTTCTTCTTGAGATACAAGAGTTAATGTTGAGTCATTGTTTAATATTTGTAGTATTAGTGTTTTAGAATCCATAATTCATCGTTTATTTGTTTTTTATATGAAGGTAATTTTTCTTTAGCATCTTCGACATTATTAAATGTTTTAATTGCAACCCTATACTTGTTATTATAACTAACAGGAAAGATAATTATTGCACTAAAACCTTTATCTAATAAGTTATTAGCTTTATTTAAAGATAAATTATAATTTGAAAAGCTACCTGATATTATATAATAATTTCCTGTGATATGATTAATTTCAGTTATTGAATTGTAATCATCTTTTTTTTCTTCAATATATGTGTTTTCAATTAAGTCATTAGAATAAGATTTAACATCTATAGGAACTAATTCTTCTTTTAGCTCAGTAATCACACTTTCACTTTCTATTGGGTCTAGAGGAATGTCATTACTTATAAAACTATCTTTAAAATTAAAATATGCTCCTATTAAGAGTAATAAGAATAGAATAGAAAATACTGGAAAACTATTTTTTTTTAATTTGTATTCATTAAGATTAATTTCTTTTAAACCAAAATCATTATCAGCCTTGCTCATTAAAAGTTCCAATTAATTCCTACCATAAAACTAGTTCCCTGATCAGGATACATGAAAAATCTTTCATTATATCTATTTAAGATATTATTTACTTTAATATATACATTTAAATTTTCTGATACTTGGTAAGATATATTGGAGAAAATATCGATGTAAGAATTCATTTTAAAAAGTTCACCAGTGAAATTTAATCCGTAATTTTCTATTTCAAACACACCTCCTAGCGTAACATCTAACTTACCTTTAGAATAGGTATTTACTTGTTCAATTAGATAGACTGGCATTAAAACTTCTTTTTCTTCATAAATATTATAAATGAAGTTTAAAGAGGAATTAATATTATTATTTATTGATGAGTTGATTTCTAGTGAAATTTTATCAACCACTTCCTCTTCAGGATTTCTTTCTATAGTGTATAGGTATAAAGGGTTTCTTATGTCACCATCTAAATTTTCTGCATTAGATAAAGTATAGTCTAAGCTTCCCTTTAGATTCATCGTCTCATAAGAGAAGGATATGTGAGTGTCATCATTTATTGATAAATCAATAGCTCCCATGAACCAATATTTATTTTCATTTATATCAAATTCATTTATTAATGAAGGATCATATATAAATGGTAGTAATTGAATTTCATTATAATAAGTATTATAATTTAAACCTTTCGAAGCAGAAAATCTGAAAGTGATATCATTCAAATTATATTTTAATTTTAATGATGGAGAAAGGGATGTTTTTTTATTACTTGATTTATATGACCTATTAATTATTTGGTAATCCAAATCAAAATTGAACATAAAATTTTTTGAAAAATATTCATATGAAAGGGGGAATGAAAAACTCTCAATATTAAGGCGCGTATCATCAATTATATAAATATCTGAACCTTGATTTATTTTTAAGTTATATGATTTAAAGTAAGGAGAGAAAGTTAAAATAGATTGAGAAATAGGAAGAGTTAAATTTCCTTTAAATGTATGAGAGTATTCATCAAACAAGTTATCAACGTATTCTCTTCCACTAAAAGTAATTTCAGACATAAACATGTCTGAAACATTCTCCCAATTAATGTTATAATCAAATGTGTTGTTTTTAAAACTATAATCTGTCTCTTGATCCTTTGTTAACGGAGTAATGCTTTCAGAGTTTGTAAAACCATAATATCCGTTTGTATTGTTTTGATATTTTAGATATGATTTTAATATGTTTTTATTGTCTAGTTTATAATTAATATTCAAATTAATATCTGAATGAGATTTTCCGCTTAAATGTGATAGTTTAGAGCCTTTGGAACTTGATCGATGAAAGATATCAGAATAAATAGAAAGTGTGTTTGACACAACATAAAATGGGTTAGAATGAATTAGAAAAGAACCATAATTGCCATATCCTAAATCGATAAACATACTATGGTCATCTATAATTTTCATTTCATTTCTTAATATTCTATCAATTTTTATGGTATCATAGATTGCTGAATATCTAACGTTATCATAATTGAATTTTTTCATTTCTATATTGCTTCCTTCACTTATTATTTTTTGAATTGCTTTATCAGCTTTAGGTAAAATAATACTGCTATTTTTTTCAATTAAAATTTGTGCGTCTTCAATTTCCCCCTCGTTATTCTGAGAAATAGATTGATGGCTAATTAGTATAAAAAATAATAAAAACAATTTTCTACTCATCATCTTGAATTTTACTTAATAATTGATTTGCTTCGTCTTTTATATTATTAAAGTCTGTATTTTCAATAAGAGATTCCAACGTTGCTTTTGCTTGAAAATTTTCTCCCATCGACAAAAATATTTCCCCTATTAAAAGGTACGACTTACCTATCCAATACTCATAATTTGGAAAGTTTTCATTGAGTGAGTATAAAGTTTCAAGAGCTTGTGATTTTTGAGATTGATCATAAAATATTTTTGCAAGCAAATAATTTGCCTCTACCGCACTTTCATCTTTCACAAGATTAATAGTTGTCAATAGCATATCTATAGCGTTTGAGTAATTTTCTTTTTCTAAAAAAGACTTTGCATTCAAAAGATTTATTTTGTTTCTGTTATTAAAAGAGATCTTATCATAATTATTAATTAAAGATGAATAATAGTGCACAGAATCATATTTTTTAAGAAAATAATAATTAGTCAAGCTCCCGATATAAGCCTCTACCCTTTCTCTGTTATTTTTACTGTTTTCTTCAAGAATTTTATAAAAATTAAGAGATTTTTCATAAGATTTTGATTTTAAATAAATGTTTGCCAATCTATTAATTGACCTTGAGTAATATTTTGAGTTAATACTATCTAAAAGTAGTTCATAAGTATTTTTTGCGTCTTCTAATTCATTTAATTTATAAAATGATTCTGCTAAAAAATAATTAGTTTCATAGGCGTTATATATATTATCTTTTGACGTATTAATATCATTAGCATAATCAATTAACTCCTTATATTTTTGATTAAAATATAAATTCCTGAAATTATCAAACTGTATTTTCATGATATTATCATTATCAGGAAAATTATTTTTATAAGTATTTATTAAGTTATTTAATTGTGAGAAATTATCTGTATACGAAACAGTTTTTTGCAGGCCTAGTATTGACTGACTCTGAAGATCTGAATCTTTAATATTATTTAAAATAAACAAATAATCATCTTCTGCTTGCTCATATGCTCTTAAATTAAAATAAGAAGTAGCCCTATTGAGGTATGAGTATGGGACATAATTGCTAAATCTAAAGTTTTCAATTACTTTAGTATGGTTCTCAATTGATTTATCAAACTCTGAGTTTTCAAAATAAATTTGCGCTTTCCTAAAAGTAGCATCATCATCTAATGATTTTTCGAAGTTGTTTATTACTTTATCCATATATTCAACAGATTTTGTGAAGTTATTAATGCCGTAATAACATAGTCCAATTTGATAGTTGATATAATTTTTGTTTGATTCGTTTATATCAAGAAGTTTGTTATATGTGTCAATAGATTTGACAAACTGTTTTGAAGCATAATAAGAGTCCGCTAATCTTAAAAGGGGATCAATATCAGAAGATGAATATTCACCAGAATTATTTTCAAAATATTTTTTAAAATAAAGTGATGAATTTTTATAATCATTTAAATTAAAGTATGAATATCCTAATACTAAATTAAATTCTGTTCTCTGTTCAGTTGGTAGTTTATTATCTAACACTTTTAATATTTCCTCTATAGAGGATTGGAAATCATTTCCAATAAAATAAGCTTCTGATTTGTTTTTAATTGATTTTAAGTAAATATTCTTATCTAATGTGTATCTCTGAGAAAGATTAAAGTAGACTATTGAATTCTTAAAATTTCCTCTGTTGAATTCATTTATTCCTTTCTGGAAAGTAACATATTGAAATTTTATCATATCATCTTCTGATATGTTTTTCTTTGAGTTTAAATACTTTATAATCTTGTTATAATTATTTGTCATAAAGTAATTTTCACTTAACAAACTTTCTACCTCATCATTTTTAAATTTAGGATATAGATTTTTGATTTTTTCTAGTACAACAATTGAGAGATCGTGATCGCCTAGCTCATAAATAGCTTTTGCATAATTAAGTATAGATCTTTTTGTATAATTTTCATCAAAATCATTGCGATAGGCAGCATAAAAGTAATTTTTTGCAATATTTATCTCTTTCTCATTAAGAAAGATCATTCCTAAATAAAATGAAGATATCTGAGAATATCTATTTCTTTTTTCAGAGAGAGATTTTAATAATATTTTTGATTTTTCATTATCCCTAAGCATGTAATTAGAATAAGCATTAACAAAGAGAATTTCATCTTCTCTATCAATCTTAGTTTTAATTTTAGAAAATACATCAAGAGTGTTTTTAAAATCTTCTAATTCAAAGAAGGATTTTCCAATGTAGTAATAACAGTAGTCTATATTTTCTACTTTATCATCAATTAAATCTAAAAGTTTAATGGCATCTTTAAACTCACTATTTTGATAATAGATGTTAATCTGATACTGCAAGAATTTTCTTTTGAGTTCTAATTCATCAATGGATTTAAAAAAATTTAAAGCATCTGAAAAATTATCATTTAAGTATGCTATAACTCCTAGTAAGTAATTTTTATTACTTACATATTTATCATCATCTAATGCGTCTAAATATAATTTAGATTCTGAATAATTTTTATTATTAAAGTGACTTAAGCCTAATAAATATTTTGATTCTGAGTCTTTATCTTCTAAAAGTTCTAAAAATTTTATAGTCGACTTGTAACTACCCCTATTAAATTCAAATTTCCCATATTCTTTTAGTAAAAACGATCTTGTAGAATTTCTGTTTAATAGTATATAATTCTCAATTTTTGTTTTTAAAGGTTTAAGCTTTCTTGATGGAAGATTTGATCTAGAATTAAAATTTGAATAAAGCAATGAAATTATATAATTTGAAACGTCATTCTTATCTATAAGCTCAAAACTTTTGTTATTATTTATTTCTTCATAATAAGAAACATATAATGAGTAATTCCTTGACTCAAATACTCTTTCTAATTCATTTGAATTCTGAGATAGAAGGATGTTACAATTAAAAATTAAAAGAGTTATTAAAATATATTTCATTTGTTATAAAATATTTTAAAAATCATCTCTCCCATTAAATTTTTATTATCTGCTTTAATTTGCTTGATCCCTTTAGAAATCAAATCTAAATTTTTAATAGAATTAATTATACTTATAATTTCAGTCATTCTATAATTATTAGATGCCTTCACATAAGATCTAGCTACATATGGATGAACGGAAATTAGTGAGGAAATATTATTTGGATCAGAGAGATTTTTTGATTTAACAACTAATAGCCTTGAAAAAAAATTAAACATATAAATAATTAATTGTTGGATTGGAAATTTTTTTTCATTTGATGAAAAATAATTTGCTATTTTTCCACATTTTAATGAGTTTTTTTCAACTAAACTATCTTGAAATTCAAATAAATTATACTCTCTATTTATTCCTATTAATCTGATGACATCATCAGTTATTATATTTCTATCTTCTTTATTAGTAAAAATTTTATTTAAAGAACTATCTATCTTTTCTAGATTATTACCAACGCTCTCAGATAGTAGCAATATAGCTTCTTGTTCAATATTAAATTTATTTCTTTTAACCTCATCACTTATAAAATTAGGTATTTGGTTATCATATATCTTATTTTCTTTTGAACTTGAATCTAAAACTGTTGATACTTTAAGAAATGCCTTAAATATCTTACTTCTTTTATCAAGTGACTTGTTATTTAAACAAAAAACAAGTGTTGAAGTGTTATTTATATTATTAAGATAATTTATTAATAGATCTATTTTAGAACTATTGGAACTTTTAAATACATCTAAATCCTTTCCTTCTTTTACTATAATTAATTTTTTGTCAGACACCATAGGAAAACTTTTAGAGGAGTTTATAATAGTCTCAATATTAGAATCTCTTCCGTAATAAATTTCAAGGTTAAATCCCCTGTGCTCTTTTGATATAAAATTTTTTTCAAAAAAAATTGATATTTTGTTAATAAAGAAGGTTTCTTCTCCCATTAGAAGATAAATTTTTGAAAAATTTTCTTCTTTCAAATTCTGAATAATTTGATTATAGGTTTTAATCATGTGATTATTTCATAAAAGTAGTTAGTTTTTTAATAATATTGCATGTAATTAATTATTAAATAGGCGTATATGAAAAACTTTGTTGATGAATTAGAATGGAGAGGAATGATTCATGATGTCACACCATCAACAAGTGAGTTTTTACAAAAAAATAAAACATCAGGATATATTGGTTTTGACCCAACAGCTGATTCTCTTCACATTGGAAATTTAGTGCAGATAATGACACTTGTCCATTTTCAAAAATCGGGTCATAAACCAGTCATTTTAATTGGAGGTGCAACTGGAATGATAGGTGATCCTTCGGGAAAATCTAAAGAGAGGAAGTTTTTGGATGAAAAAACAATAATTGATAATCAAAATAAAATTCAAGTTCAATTTGAAAAATTTTTAGACTTTAAAGGTGATAGCTCAGCGTCAATACTTAACAACAAGAAATGGTTTGAAAACTTTAATTTATTATCATTCCTTAGGAAAGTAGGAAAACACATTTCTGTTAACTATATGATGGCTAAAGATTCTGTTAAAAATAGACTAGATACTGGAATTTCTTTTACGGAGTTTAGTTATCAATTAATTCAGGGTTATGACTTCTACTGGCTCTGGAAAAATAAAAATGTTAAAATTCAGTTTGGAGGTTCAGACCAGTGGGGAAACATTCTAACAGGAAATGAATTAATAAGGAGAATCGATGGAGGAGAATCTTTTGCCTTAACTACCCCACTTATTACTAAGTCAGATGGTGGAAAATTTGGTAAAACTGAAGATGGAAATGTTTGGTTGGATGAGAAAAGAACAAGCCCTTATAAATTTTATCAGTTTTGGATTAACGTTACTGACGAAGATGCATCTAAGTTTATAAAAATTTTTACGCTTAAAGATGAGACAGAAGTAAAGGACTTAATAAAATCTCACGAAAAAGAACCCCACCTAAGAATTTTACAAAATGCATTAGCTGAAGAAATTACAGAAAGAGTACACAGCAAGCAAATGCTTGAGATTGCAAAATCTACCTCTCAAATACTTTTTGGTAAATCAAAGAAAGATGATTTTGATAATCTTAAGGAAGATGTGATGAAGTCATTGTCCACAGCAGTACCATGCGTTAGAATTAAGAAAGAAGATATAAACTCAGATTTTAAGACTTTACTTACTGAAATTACTAATTTCGAAATATTTTCCTCTAAATCAGAACTGATCAGACTAGTAAAAAATAATGGATTAAGTATAAATAAAGAAAAAATATCAAATGATGAATATGATATTTCTAAGAATCTAAAATTTAACAAATACCTACTCTTACAGAAGGGTAAAAAGAATTATACTTTTATTATTGTCGAATAAACTTATATTTGTGGTAAAATTTAAATCGTATGCAAAATTCAAAATTAGTTTCAGTAATAGTTTTCCTTTTATTTGGTCTAACAGTAATGTTTTCCTTTGCCTCAAGCATCTTCTATGTTATTGAGTCAACTGAGAGAGCTGTAATCTTTTATAAATTTGGAAAAGGTCTAGACAAAGAAAATGTTGTAAAACCAGGCTTTGGAATAAAAGCACCTTGGAATGATATCTATAAGTTTGATATCACAGACAATTTGGTTGAGGAAACAATTGATGTCCTTGACGGTAGTGGTCTTAGTATCAATGTTGATGTAACCATGAATTTTCACTTAGCTTATGATAGTGTAGGTGAAATTTATGAAACTTATCAGTTTGATTTTTTAAGGAGATTAGTTAGACCAGTATTTAGGTCAACAGTCAGAGATGTTATGGGAAGATATACCGCTGAGGAAATATATTCTACGAAAAGAGCTGAAGTTGAAAATCTTATCCAAGAAGAGGCAAGTGTAGTATTGAAGAAGCCAGGAAATAACATTATTATGAAATCTCTACTAATTAGATCTATTACTCTTCCAGCTCAAATAAAAGAAGCTATTGAGAATAAACTTCAGCAAGAACAAGAAGCTTTGGCATATCAGTATAGACTCGACAGAGAAAAAAGTGAAGCAGAGAGGAAAAGAATTGAAGCTAATGGTGAAGCTAATGCAAATAAGATTATTAACAGTAGTTTAACTCCTGCCCTTCTTAAAATGAGAGGGATAGAAGCTACAACTTTATTAGCTGAGTCTCCAAATTCAAAAGTTATAGTTATTGGCAGTGGAAAAGATGGACTCCCTTTAATTCTAGGTGGAAATAATTAATTTAAATGAATAAAAAGGCATCACTTAAGTTTGATGGTAAAGAAATAGAATTACCTATAATTACAGGATCTGAAAACGAAAATGCTATTGATATTTCTAAGATTAGAACTGAGACTGGATTAATTACACTAGATAAAGGATACAAAAATACAGGCTCTACAACTAGTAATATTACATATTTAGATGGAGAGAAAGGTATTTTAAGACACAGAGGGTATTCTATTGAAGAACTAGCCTCTAAATCAACTTTCACTGAGGTCTCATACCTTTTAATTTATGGTGAATTACCAAACAAGAAACAATTAGATGATTTTGAAAACAGAATTAGAGTTCATACCCTAGTCCATGAAGATTTTAAAATAATTTTAGAGGGATACCCTTCTAAGGCTCATCCTATGGGTATTTTATCTTCTTTAATTACTAGTTTAACTGCATTTTACCCAGAATCACTTGACCCTAACAGAGCAAAAAATTTAGTCGACGTAAGTATGACGAGGATACTGGGTAAATTTCCAACATTTGCAGCTTGGTCTTATAAGAAAAGAAATGGTCACCCTATTATATATCCGAATAATAATTTGGACTACTGTTCTAATTTTTTAAAAATGATGTTTGAATTGCCATCAGAACCATATAAACCTAATTCAGTTGTGACTGATGCCTTAAATAAATTATTGATTCTTCATGCAGATCATGAGCAAAATTGTTCAACATCCACAGTAAGAATTGTAGGTTCTGCTAGATCTAGTATATACCCTTCAATTTCTGCTGGAATTAATGCATTATGGGGTCCTTTACATGGAGGTGCTAACCAAGCCGTCATAGAGATGCTTGACAATATTGTAAAAAACGGTAATGATATAGATAAGTACATTAAGAAGGCCAAAGATAAAAATGATCCCTTCAGGCTTATGGGATTTGGGCACAGGGTCTATAAAAATTTTGATCCTAGAGCAAAAATTATCAAGAAAGCAGCTGATAATGTACTTAAAAAGCTAGGAGTTAATGACCCAGTTTTAGATTTAGCAAAAAAGTTAGAAAAAATTGCGTTAGAGGATCAATATTTTGTCGATAAAAAATTATATCCAAATGTTGATTTCTATAGTGGAATAATTTATAGAGCTTTAGGATTTCCGCCTGAAATGTTTACAGTAATGTTTGCATTTGGAAGATTACCAGGATGGATTGCTCAATGGAAAGAAATGAGAGAGAATAATGAACCACTTGGAAGACCTAGACAAATTTATACTGGAGAAAAGTTAAGAAAATATATTGATATATCTAAAAGATAGTTAATACTTCCTATCTAGAATTTCTTTAAGAATTACTGCCTCTTTTAATGAATTTTTATTTTTAAGTTTATCCTTCAATCTAGAAAGAGAATTTTTCTTCTTTCCATCATTTGTAATTTTTTTACTTTTAACGTTAACTTTTTGATTAGATAAAAGCACATCTTCTTTTTTTACTTCAAAATCTTCAGTTACTATATTTTCAACTATTTCTACTTCATCAAGAGGTTTTTCATCAATGGTACTAGATTTTAAATTTCCAAAGATTAATTCTTCAATTTTATTTGATTCTCCATCATTATTTTTAAGTTTATCAGGGGAAGATTGTTTTGGTTTTTTCTTCTTAGAAAAGTAATTTGATAACCATGCTATAAGTCCTAAAATTATAGGGCCTATAAATTCACTAAAATCAGAGAAATCCATTGTTATATTATTATATTTATCACCAAATCTAAATCATTATTATTTAATGAGATTAAATAAAATAGAAATAAAAGGATTCAAAAGTTTTGGAGACAAAACAATAATAAATTTCAATAGTGGAGTTACAGGTATTGTTGGTCCAAATGGGTGTGGTAAATCAAATATTGTAGATGCAATAAGATGGGTTCTAGGTGAGCAAAAAACTACCCTGCTTAGATCAGATAAAATGGAAAATATAATATTTAATGGATCAAAATCTAGGAAAAAACTTCAGCTAGCAGAGGTCTCTATTTCCTTTGATAACACAAAAAATTTAATACCTACCGAATACTCAACGGTAACGGTGACAAGAAAATATTTTAGATCTGGTGATAGTGAATATTTATTAAATGATGTAAAGTGTAGGCTAAAGGATATAACGAATCTATTTCTTGATACTGGAATATCATCAAACAATTATGCTATAATAGAATTATCTATGGTTGATAATATACTGAATAATAAAGATAATTCAAGACTTCATCTGTTTGAGGAGGCAGCCGGAATATCAAAATTCAGAAAAAGAAAAAAAGAGACTTTTAGTAAAATTAAACAGACAGAGTCTGATTTAGATAGAGTTGAAGATTTAGTTTATGAGATTGAGAAGAATCTCAGGTCGTTAAAAAGACAGGCCAAACAAACAGAGAAATACTATAATTATAAAGAAGAATATAAGTCTATCAGTATAAATGTAGCACTTGAAACATCAAAGAAGGCTCGTTCCACATTAGACGAGCAAAAGAAAAAACTTATTAAAGTTGAAGATGATAATACTAAAGTTATTTCTGAATTAGCTAAAAAGAACTCTCAATTAGAATCAGCAAAATCATCATTAATTCCCCATGAAAAGAAACTTATAAAACTTCAGAAATCTTTGAATTCAGTACTTGAAGATATTAGAGGACATGAAGAGTCCAAAAGAATTAAAGCTCAAAAATCTAAAATGTTAATTGAGAAGAATGAAGATTTAAAGGAGAGAATAAAATTTGATGGTGAAAGTAATAAGAGATCTGAATTTTCAATTTCAAGTATTACTAAGGAGATAACTACTAATGAAAAAGATTTAAAAAAGACTCTAAACAGATTGGATTCTACTAAAAAAGAATACTATAAATACGAAGAACAATTAAAAGATAAAAATGTTAAAATAACAGATATAAAAGAAGTTGAAGATTACTTTAGAGAATTAAATCATAACATTGAGTCTATATCAAATAAAAGAAGTCAACTTGAAAATCTTATTAAAATCGACAAAATTGATAAGAAAGCAATTTTAGATAAAATAGAATCTTTAGATAATGAGATTAAGGAATTAAAAAAGGGATTTAAGGTTATTGAGAATTTATTTAAAACTGAAAACAAGGAAATCATAAGAATCAATAAATTATTTACTGATAAGTCTAAAGAGTTATCTAATGATGAAATAACATATAATAATATAAAAAGTAAGATAGAGTCACTGAAGAAAGAAGTAGAATATAAGAATACAACATATGAGTCTAATAAAAGAAGAATTCAAGAGAACATAAAAGATTTAGAAAAATCTGAGAAGGAAATAAGTAAAATTGATGTTGACTCAGACTCAAAAGATAATTCTTTAATTAAACTTTATGATCGAAAGACTAAATCAGAAATAGATCTTGAAAAATTTGAAGATGAATATTATAAGTTAAAATCTACAATTGATCTAGATGATTCGTCAATTAAAAGTTTACAACAAAAAAAAGATCTAAATATCAGCTTAATAGACGAATTCAAAACTAATATTCATGATAATGAGATAGAATTAAATTCGGTTGAGCAAAGGATATCAATTGAATTTGATTTAGAATTAAAGAAATGTAAAATTGATAAATCTATATTTGAAGATAATACACTTGAAGAAGTTTCAAAAAGAAGAGATGATCTTAAATCTAAAATTGAGAGAATAGGTCAAATTAATCCATTAGCAATGGAGGCTTACAATGAAATACAGGAAAGACATGAATTTATTGTTAAAGAAAGAAGTGATTTGCTAGATGCTAAGGACTCCTTACTTAAAACAATTGAAGAAATTGATGTTGTTGCTAAAGAGTCTTTCTTATCCTCTTTTGATAAAATTAAAAATAATTTTAAAACAGTATTTAGATCCCTATTTACTGAAGATGATGATTGTGACCTTATAATAAATGACGAAGAAAATCCTCTTGAGTCATCAATAGAGATAATGGCTAAACCTAAAGGTAAAAAACCAATAACTATTAATCAGTTATCTGGTGGAGAAAAGACACTTACTGCCACGTCATTACTATTTGCTATATATTTATTAAAACCTGCACCATTTTGTGTTTTTGATGAAGTTGATGCTCCTTTAGATGATGCTAATATTGATAAATTCAATAAAATTGTAAATAAATTTTCTAGTTCATCTCAATTTATAATTGTCACACACAATAAAAGGACAATGAATAATGTGGACGTTATATATGGTATTACTATGCCTGAGCAAGGGGTCTCAAAAGTTGTTCCTGTTGATTTAAGAAAATTAAATGTTTAAATACTTATGAATAATAAAACAAAATCAGTAATAGGTGGTGAATTTCTACTAAGAGAGACAGAACTATCAAAAATTTTTATAATGGAAGACTTTGATGAAGATCAAAGGATGATGGCAGACGCATGCAATGACTTTTTAGAAAAAGAAGTCATCCCACTTGCAGATAAAATTGATAGTAAGGAGTACCCTGAACTAATGCCAGAACTTTTAAGTAAAGCTGGAGAGTTAGGTTTATTAGGTTTATCCATTTCAGAGGAATATGGTGGAATGGACATGACCTTTAATACTAGCATGTTAATTGCAGACATAGTAGGAATTACTGGTTCATTTTCTACGGCATACGGGGCACATACTGGAATTGCTACTCTCCCATTAAAATATTATGGAAGCACTGCACAGAAGAAGAAATATTTAAAAGGACTAGTATCTGGTGATTTAAAAGGAGCTTATTGTCTCACAGAACCAGATTCAGGTTCAGATGCTAACTCAGGGAAATCTAAGGCTACTCTATCTGAAGATAAATCAAAATATATAATTAATGGTCAGAAGATGTGGATATCTAACGGTGGATTTGCAGATTTATTTATAGTTTTTGCTAAAATTAATGACGATAAAAATCTCACAGCATTTTTAGTTGAAAAGAATTTAGAAGGAATAAATATGAATCCAGAAGAAAAAAAGTTAGGGATTAAAGGTTCATCCACAAGACAAATATTTTTTAATGATGTTGAAATCCCTAGTGATAACATACTCGGTAAGAGAGAAGAAGGATTTAAGATAGCATTAAATGTATTAAATATCGGTAGAATTAAACTTGGCGCAGGTGTTATTGGGGGTTGTAGAGGTATCATAGATAACTCCATTAATTACTCTTTGGAGAGAATCCAATTTAATGTACCTATAGCATCTTTTGGAGCTATAAAATATAAACTATCAAACATGATTGTAAAAACATTTAGTTGTGAATCAATATGTTACAGAGCAGGAGATGACATAGAGCAAAAGATAAATGAGTTTCAGGTTGATGGTAAAAATTTAAATGATTCTGAATTAAGTGCCATTGAACTATTTTCTGTTGAATGTGCTATCTGCAAGATATATGGATCTGAAATCTTGGATTTTGTGGCGGATGAAGGTCTTCAAATTTATGGCGGCATGGGCTATTCAGAAGAAGCGCCTATGGCCAGAGCCTATAGAGATGCGAGAATATCAAGAATATATGAGGGTACAAATGAAATAAACCGGATGTTAATTGTAGGTACATTACTTAAAAGATCTTTAAAAAATGAGATAAATCTTTTTAAAAGCGCTATGAAGGTAATAGATGGAGACAAAATTAATAAAGTAGTATATTCAAATAAAAATCATTTTAAGTCGTCATATGAGTTAGTGCAACTACTAAAAGATTGCTTCTTATACATCTTTGGCAAGGCTGCAATGCATTTTAATGATAAAATAAAATCAGAGCAGGAGGTAATGATGAATATTGCTGATGTTATTATATCTATATATGTTCTTGAGTCTACATTAAAAAGATGTGAAAAAATATATCTAAATACTAAGAATACTATAATGATAGATATCTCTAAAGCATCAATATATACTAACCTTTCAACAATTAGACATCATGCAATTGAATCAGTTATTAGCTATATGGACAAAGACGATACAAATAAGACTATTGATTTTATCAACTCATGCACAGAATTTGAGCATTTTAATATTAAGGAAGTTAACAGAAACATTGCAAATTACTTTCTAGAAAAAAAATCATATGGCTTATTTAATAACTTCAAATGAAAAGAGGATCATTTAATACGAGATTAGGATTCATTTTAGCAGCATCAGGTTCAGCTGTAGGATTAGGAAATATATGGAAATTCCCATTTGAAGTAAGTAACGGAGGTGGAGCTGCGTTCTTAATAATGTATCTGATGTTTTGTTTTATTTTGTGCTTTCCTGTTATTGTTTCAGAAATAGCAATTGGAAGAAATACAAAAAAAAATGCTATAGGTGCTTTTAATAAGATGGGTAAAAGAAATTGGAATTTTATCGGTAAGATGGGAGTTCTATGTGGTGTTCTAATATTATCATTTTACACAATTGTTGCGGGATGGGTGTTGGGTTATGTTATTGAGATGGTTAATGGTAATTTCTCAATAGCCGATAATTTTGGAGGCTATGTTAATGACACGGGTAATGTTTTATTTTATTCTATCTTATTTATGGTTACAACAGCATTTATAGTCTCAAAAGGAGTAGAAAGGGGAATTGAAAAGGCAGCAAAAATTTTAATGCCATCTCTGATAATAATTATCTTATTATTAATTGTGTATGCATTAACTCTTCCAAATTCTATTGATGGAATAATTTTTTATCTAGTTCCTGATTTTTCGCAAATAAATCTTACTGTGGCAGGAAATGCTTTAGGTCAAGCATTTTTCTCATTATCATTGGGTATGGGAATGTTAATTACATATGGAAGTTATATAGATAAAAAAAATAATATTATAAATTCTGCTGCACTTATTACACTAACAGATGTTGGAATTGCATTCCTTGCAGGACTTATAATTTTTCCTTTTGTGTTTTCATCTGGAATTGAAACTCAAGGTGGGCCTGGATTAATTTTTGAGGTTTTTCCTAAAATTTTTGAAAATTTAGGACCTTTAACAGGAATAATTATTGGATCAACTTTTTTCATTTTATTATCATTTGCTGCTATAACATCAACAGTATCACTGCTTGAAGTTCCTGTTAGCTATCTTGTTGATGAGTATAATGTAGAACGAAAATTTTCTGTTTGGATAGTTGCATTTATAATCTTAATGATTGGAGTCCCATCTGCATTGTCACAAGGTAAGGTTGTATTCTTTTCTGAGTTTATAACTTACTTTGGTAGTAGTCAACCTATTGATTTTATGCAATTTATTATAGATGTTTCAAATGATACCCTCCTACCCTTTGGAGGATTTCTAATTACAATGTATGTTTCATTTGTATGGAAAAAAAGAAATTTATCAGATGAAATTAGTATAGGTAACCCTAATTATAAAGGTTCTCTAATAGAGAAGTATATAAATTTTTCAATAACATATGTGTGTCCCTTAATACTTGGTTCAATATTCTTATTGACGTTCTTAAATAAATTTTTTGGGATATAGTTATTCGAACCTTAAAGATTCGATAGGGTCAAGAGCACTAGCTTTTTTTGCTGGTATGTAACCACTTAAAATACCGACAAAAGTACTAATTAAAATACCTATTAAAATCCACAGCCACGGAATAATAAAACTACCATTCCCAACAGTAACAGTAACAACATTACCAAATATTATTCCAAGTATCACACCTCCAAAACCACCAATTAGGCATATAAGTATAGACTCTATTAAAAATTGATCTCTTATTATTTTTGGTGTGGCGCCAACAGATTTTCTCAGACCAATTTCTCTAGTTCTTTCTGTTACAGAAACTAACATTATATTCATTAAACCAATTGAAGCTCCTAGTAATGTTATAAAACCGATTGTAAAACCACCTATTTTAAGATAAGTTGATATCTCTTCAAGTTCAGAATCTAATGATTCATTTCTTTCAATTTCAAAAGAATTTTCAGAACCTATCATATCTCCCCTGAGTATTTTAAATAAGTTTTGCGAGTAATTCATATCATCATTTACTCTTTCAATATTATCAACAAGAATAGTTAACTCATAATTTGCTGTTGGTCTTAATTTTCTTGAAGTCTCAATTGGAATAATGATTCTGTTATCTCCTCCGCCTCCAAATGAACTTCCTTGTTTTTCTAATACACCTATAACTTTAAACTTATTGCCTCTAGCAGATATAAACTTATGAAGCGGGTCTTCATTATTCTTAAAGAGAGTTGACTTAACTCCTGAACCTATGATTGTAACAAACATTCCTCTTTCGTTTTCTGACTTAGTAAAAAATCTTCCATGGTTTATATTTAATTTATTAACATCACTAAGATTATGGTCTCCAGCTTCAACAAAAATATTCGGGTTTGTTACTTCTGATTTGTATTTTAATTCAGCAGTTGAAGTAACCCTAGTGCTAACTGTTGGAATCCCATTGCCGTCATACCGTTTTAAAAATTCAGAAATTTCTCTATATCTTAAAATAGGATAACTTTTTTTAACAACTCCAGACAATTTAGCTCTATCATTTCTTGTACTTCTTATATAGTAAGCGTTTGAACCTAATTCTGAGAAACTATCAGACACTGATTTTTTAATGCCATCTATTGAGGTTAATATTCCAACTAAAGACGAAATACCTATTGATATAATAGCAGCGGTAAGAAAAACCCTTAGCTTATTAGATTTAATTGAGGAAAAGGCCTCTAAGAGATTCCAGTTAAGATTATTAAAATAGTGTAGTATTCTTTTCAAATCAGCAATTTATGCAAATGTAAAAAAGAAATATTAAAGAGCCGATTTAGTAGTAGAAACAATTACAGAAGCAATTTTATATGGATCGCCATTAGACGAGGGTCTTCTGTCTTCTAATCTACCCACCCAGCCGTCTTCTACAGTGCCAATAGGTATTCTAATTGAAGCACCCCTATCTGACACTCCATATGAGAATTTGTCAATAGATTGGGTCTCGTGTAAACCAGTTAATCTCTTGTCATTGTCTGCACCGTAAACCTCCATGTGTTTTTTAATATTTTTACCAGCAAATCCTTCACAGATTTTGTTAAATATCTTTTCATCACCACATGTCCTCATAATTTCATTTGAAAAATTTGCATGCATACCAGAACCATTCCAGTCACCCTTAATTGGTTTGGGGTGTAGATTAATAGTCACCCCCCATTTTTCAGCGTTTCTTTCGCATAAAAACCTTGCAACCCATACCTGATCACCAGCATTTTTTGCACCTTTAGCAAAGACTTGGTATTCCCATTGACCAATAGCGACTTCAGCATTTATTCCTTCTACATTTATACCAGCCTCAAGACACTGATCTAAATGTTCCTCAACTATATCTCTTCCCAATGCATTTTCAGTACCAACACTGCAATAATATTGACCTTGAGAACCATTTTCAGGAAAACCTACTGGTAAATTTGTAACTGGATCCCATAGAAAATATTCTTGTTCAAATCCAAACCAGAAGTCATTATCATCATCGTCTATTGTTGCTCTTGCATTTGATTCATGGGGAGTACCGTCAGGGTTTAGTACTTCTGTCATGACAAGAAATCCATTAGATCTTTCCGGATCAGGAAAAATTGCTACTGGTTTAAGGAGACAGTCGGAGTCATTTCCTTCCGCCTGTTTAGTCGAGCTACCATCAAATGACCACATTGGGCAACCCTGTAATTTTCCAGAGAAGTCTCTTTCAATTCTTGTTTTACTCCTCAAACTTTGAGTTGGGCTATATCCATCTAACCAGATGTATTCTAATTTTGATTTATGTGACATTTTTTTAATTTTGAATTAATTATTATTCAAATTAAGAAAATATTTTATTGATTTATTAGTTATTTATTTCTAAAATTAAATAATGCTTAAAAAAATACATTATTCATAAAATTCATAAATTTTTTAATATAAATATTTAAAATAATTAAAAATTAAGGCTTGATTTTTATCAATTTTTTAATAGATCAGAGAATACCTTTTTGAACTTCTCAACTTTTGGTGAAATCACATAGGAACAATAACTATTATTTGGGTTTAGTTCATAGTAATCCTGATGGTAATTTTCTGCTGGATAAAACATCTCAAATGGTTCAATTTTAGTTACAATTGGACTTTTCCACGAACCTGATTCATCTAATTTTTTTAAAGTTTTTTCAGCGAGTTTCTTTTGCTCATCATCATGAAACAAAATAATTGATCTGTACTGAGTACCTACATCAGCTCCTTGTCGGTTTAGAGTAGTTGGGTCATGTGTTCTCCAAAATATTTCAAGAAGTTCAAGATAAGATATCTTATCTGGATTATAAATGACATTTACTACCTCAGCATGATTTGTAGTCCCTGATGTGACATCTTTATATGTTGGGTTTTCAGTATTACCTGCAGAATAACCAGAAACGACATCATCTACTCCATCAACAAGTTCAAAGATTGCTTCAGTACACCAAAAACATCCAGAACCAAATGTAGCAGTCTTATAATCCATATCTATAATATTTAAGAAACTTAAAAAAATTAATAATTTCATTTAATAACAATATCTCTTCTGGATTTTTGTTGCATCCAAGTAATTTAACGATGATGCAATTGAAAAGTTTTTACAAGCAATTTTATCATTTTTAAGCTTAAGGTATACTAGTCCAAGGTAATAATAAGACTCTGGAAAATCTGCATTTATAGATATAGAAGTCTTATAAGACTTGACAGCATCAGAGAATAGACCTTGGTATTGTTGGGATCTACCTAAGAGATAATAAGAATTGTGTAGATCTGGATTGATTTTTATAACTTTTTTTGCATATTGTTCGGCATCATTATATTTTTTGTTTCTTAAACTGTTAACGGCTAAACTGAGTATGGCATTAGTATTATTTTTATCTAATGTTATTACTTTATTATAATCTTTTAGTGCTTTATCGAATTGTTTAGTCTCCTCATATGACCTACCCCTTCTATACAACGATTTAGTATCATTAGGTTTAAGTTTAAGACTCTCTGAGTAATATTCTATTGCCTTAATATAATTTTTATTTGAATAATAAGTATCAGCAAGTCTAGATTCTTCAGATGCGCATGAAATAAAAACAAAAAGAAATATATATTTTTTCACAATTAAAATTAATTATTTAATTTTAGGCATACCTAAAAAATTTATTTGATATGACTAATGTAAAATTATCAAAATCTGAAGAAAATTACCTAAAATCAATATTTAATCTTTCAGAATTTGGCAACAAACAAGTATCGACTAATTCAATTTCAAAGATATTAAATATTGAACCAGCATCTGTCACTGACATGATAAAAAAACTTTCAAAAAAAAAATTAGTATATCATGAGAAATATAAAGGTAGTACGATATCAAAATCTGGTATCAAGATAGCATTACAAATTATAAGAAGACATAGACTCTGGGAGGTTTTTTTACATGACAAATTAAATTTTAAGTGGGATCAAATTCATGAGATAGCAGAGGAATTAGAACATGTTTCTTCAGAGGAGTTAATTGATAATTTGGATAAATATTTAAAGTATCCTAAAATAGACCCACATGGTGATCCAATTCCAAATAAGCTAGGAGAAATTGATTTTGTTGATAAAATATCAATATCTGATTTAAATATTAATGAGAAAGGGATAGTATCTAGAATTATAAATGAAGATGAAGAATTTTTTAATTTATTAAAAAAATTAAATATCGAAATAGGGACAGAAGTAAAGATTATTGATAAAATAGAATATGATCAATCACTTGAAATTTATATAGATAAAAAATCTATTATCATATCAAAAGACATAGCAAACAATATAAAAATAACTAAAATTTAAAATGGAAAACATAATTGATTTTTTTGATTCTCAAGAATCACCCATAATTCAGGCATTGTATGCTGGATTATTTACATGGATTTTAACCGCAATAGGAGCAGCATTAGTTTTTTTGTTTAAATCTTCCAATAGAAAATTTTTGGATGCAGCTCTTGGTTTTACTGGTGGAGTTATGATTGCTGCAAGTTTTTGGTCCTTATTATCACCAGCTATAGAATCTGTCGAGATTCAAAATGAATTAGGACTATCTAATTTACCATCATTTTTACCACCAGCAATTGGTTTTTTTCTAGGGGCAATGTTTATGTTTATTCTAGACAAGACAATACCTCATCTTCATATCTTTGGTAAGTTAGAAGAAGCAGAAGGGCCAAAAACTGACCTTAAAAAAACATCATTATTAGTATTAGCCATTGCAATACATAATATCCCAGAAGGATTAGCAGTTGGAGTTGCTTTTGGAGCTCTTGCTTCACCTGAATTTTCATCAGTATTTACTCTTGGGTCAGCAGTGGCATTGGGTATAGGAATTGGAATTCAAAATTTTCCAGAAGGATTTGCAGTATCTATGCCTTTAAGAAGAGCAGGTTTTAGTAAGCTTAAATCGTGGAAATGGGGACAACTATCAGCAATTGTTGAACCAATATTTGCTGTTATTGGAGCAGCTTTTGTGATTTTAGTATACCCTATACTTCCCTATGCACTTGCTTTTGCTGCAGGAGCTATGATATTTATTGTTGTAGAAGAAGTCATTCCTGAAAGTCAGAGAGGTGGCAATGTAGATTTAGCCACAATGGGACTAATCGTTGGATTTATAGTAATGATGTCTCTTGATGTAGCTTTGGGTTGAGTTAATCTTATCTGAAACACATTTAAACCTACATTTTTAATCAAATTGTATACCATCTTTTATACCAAAAAATAGAAATATTTTATAGTTTGTAGTTATAACTACTCTTTTAGTAGTTTTGTTTTAATGAAACTTCAAGACACTATAGTTGCACAATCTACTCCTCCAGGTAAAGGGGCTATAGGCATAATTCGTCTTTCAGGAAAAAATTCTATCAATATTGTAAACTCACTATTTCCATCTAAAGATCTATCTAAAGTTGATACTCATACAATTCATTATGGAAACATTGAGTACAAAGATTCAATTATTGATGAAGTTCTAGTGTCAGTTTTTAAAGAACCCAACTCATATACAAAAGAAAATATCGTTGAAATATCATGCCATGGAGCAGATTTCATCATAAAAAAAATCCTTAGTCTTACTATTAAACTTGGAGCAAGAGTTGCTGATAAAGGTGAATTCACATTTAGATCATTTTTAAGTGGAAATATGGATTTATCTCAAGCCGAGGCTGTATCAGATTTAATTTCATCAAATTCAGAAAATTCACATAAAATAGCTATTAACCACATTAAAGGTGTTTTCTCTAATAAGATTAAGAAGTTAAGAAAAGACCTTATTAATTTATCGAGCTTACTAGAACTAGAACTTGACTTCTCTGAAGAAGACGTAGAATTTGCTAACAGAAAACAACTCGAAAAGCTACTAAATGAAATTCTGTCATTTAATAATGTACTACTTGAGAGTTATAAGTTAAATAATGTAATTAAAGATGGAATTAATGTTCTTATTCTTGGAAAACCAAACGTAGGAAAATCAACAATTCTAAATGGATTAATTGAAGAAGATAAAGCCATCATATCTGATATTCCAGGAACTACTAGAGATGTTTTAGATGATACTATTACAGTAGGTGGTAATTTATTAAGGTTTATTGATACTGCCGGTATAAGAGAAACAGAAGATAAGATAGAGCAGATTGGGATAAAGAAAGCATTAAATCAAGTGGATAATGCATCTCTAATACTATATGTGATTGATTTAAATAATACAGATTTAAAATCTTTAGAGTCTGAGAGTAATTCAAAATTTCTTAAAAATAAAAATGTGATTTATGTTGGAAATAAATCTGATCTTAAGATCGAAAAGGAAGTTAACAGTTATTTTAAGAAAAATGATTTACTAATGATATCAGCTAATAAATCTAATGATTTAAGCAATTTGAAAGATAAAATAGACTTATTTATATCTAGAAACTTAGTCAATGAAGAGTCTTCTGTTATGATAAACGAAAGACATTTCACCTCATTAACAAATGTCAATGAATCAATAAATAATGTAAAGAAAAACCTTAATAATAAGTCTAATACTGATTTACTTGCAATGGATATAAAATATGCTCTTAATCATTTGGGAGAAATTACAGGAGAAGTTACAAATGATGAAATCCTTGGTAACATCTTCTCAAAATTTTGTAT